>CAYVOZ010000010.1:19286-27036 GCA_964453325.1 uncultured Christensenellaceae bacterium
CGCGGCAGAGCATCGCTGCGCCGTTGCCGCCGTTTTCGGCGGTGTACTTGCGCTTGTAGCGGAAATCCATCAGCGTGTGCATGTTCACGTCGGCCAGCAGGATGACGCTGCCGCCGTTTCCGCCGTCGCCGCCGTCCGGGCCGCCCGCGTTCACGAACTTCTCCCTGTGGAACGATACGGCTCCGTCGCCGCCGTCGCCTGCCTTAATGTATATCCTGACCTTGTCCGCTATCATCCGGTAGCTCCCTTTTCTCTGTTATTTGCCGCATACGGACATATATCCGATAAAAAGCAGGTATCGCATGCGGGCTTTCTCGACGCGCATACCTGTCTGCCGTGATATATAAGCCAGTGGTGCGCGTCCCCCCACTGCTCCCTCGGTATCGCAGCCATAAGCTGCTCCTCTGTTTTTTCCACGTTGTCCGCATGCGCCAGTCCGAGCCTGTTAGACACTCTGAACACATGCGTATCGACCGCTATCGCGGGTACGCCGAAGGCATTTGACAGCACAACGTTGGCCGTCTTTCTCCCTACGCCGGGCAGAGTCAAAAGCTCCTCCATGGTATCCGGGACATTTCCATCGTATTCGCTCACAATGCGCGAGCACGCGCCTATAAGGTGCTGCGCCTTTACCACATAAAAGCCGCAGGAATGAATGTCCTGCCCTAACTCCTTTTCGTCCGCCCCCGCCATGGCATATGCGTCTGGGTATTTCTTAAACAATCCCTCCGTCACCATATTCACACGGACGTCCGTGCACTGTGCGGAGAGTATCGTCGCAGTCAGAAGCTGATACGGGCTTTCAAAGTTCAGCGCCGGACGTGCTCCGTGATATACTTTTTCAAGTCTTTCTAATATCTCTTTACCGTTGTTCATTATTCCCTTTTTGCGGCGTCGTTCATGCGTTATCCATCGCGCCGTCACCGCTTCGATACTGTTCATAATACGATATTCGGCCGCCAAAGTAAAGCTTTTGAAGGACAAACCGCATATACATGCAGTTATAGCGCCGGGCATTGAAAAAGACAAGGCTCGCGGACGTATAAGCGCGATATTTCACCGTCAAATGCGGCATAACAATAAGCATGAAGAACGAGAACGACAAAAAGTACAGAAGGATCGCATTATACGTCTTTTTTACAGCGTCCGCCGTCGCGGTCGTAGTATTGCTGCTCGTTAACTTTGAGGGAGTCAGAAAGGCTTTCGGCGTCGTCGCGGGAATACTGTCGCCTTTTCTGTGGGGGCTTGCTATAGCATATCTTTTAGACAGACCGGCCTGTTTCATAGAGAGAAGGCTTTTAAAAAAGGTGCGCCCGTCTCGAGTGCGCGTCATAAGTGTGCTTATCGTATTGATACTGTTTCTGATATTATGCGCTGGCATAGTATACGCCGTGCTCCCCTCACTCGCCGAGAATATCATAGAGCTCGTCCGCAGGCTGCCGTCCTACTATGCCGATTTCTCCGAATATGTATCCGGCGTTTTCGGGCTGATAACTCCCGCAGATTTAAGCTCCGTCATGGAGGCTGTCGCGGCCTATCTTGAGCCCATGTACTCGGATCTCACTGCCGCGGGCATAAGCTTTACGCTGTCGTTTTTAGGCGGTCTGTTTAACGCGTTTATCGCTCTTATGGCTGCGGTATATCTGCTTTTGAGCAAGGAGAGCTTCATAATGCAGTTCAAAAAGCTGCTGTATGCCTTTCTTCCTCAAAAATTTATGGACAAAACGGTAAGGCTTGTAAGAAGGACTCACGACGTGCTGAGCGCGTTTCTTTTCTCAAAGCTCGTAATATCCGCAGGCATAGGCGTAGTTACCTTTGCGGTGCTCATATGCTTTGACGTGCCATACTCGCTGCTCATAGGCCTTATAATGGGCGCGGCGAACATCATACCCTTTTTCGGCCCCATAGCGGGACTATTAATATGTTCTCTTATACTTCTCTTAAACGATCCCGTCCATGCGGTGATACTCATAGCAGTCACTCTCGTGCTTCAGTTTTTGGACGGACAGATACTCACGCCAAAGATGGTCGGCGACGCCGTAGGCATGCATGCGTTCTGGGTGCTTTTTGCCATCATTACGGCAGGGGGACTTTTCGGAGTTCCGGGGATGATACTCGGGGTACCCATGTTTTCCGTCATATACACGCTTCTAAAGGACCTCACCGAAACAAAGCTCAGAAAAAAGCACCTTTCCACGGACCCCTGTGATTACAGGCGCGGAAAGGCCGGAAAAAATTGACTTTGACTGCTGTTGGCAATATAATTTTACGTAAATACAGAAAGGTCAAAAACGATATGCCTTTTTCTGATCAGCATATAGTACTGGCGTCGGCCTCCCCGAGACGGCGCGAGCTTTTAAAGCTCATATGCAGCGATTTTGATATATGCCCGAGCACGGCGGAGGAGCGCGTGCACGAGGGGCTTTCGGCGGAGGAAACCGTAAAAGATCTGTCGATACTTAAGGCCTGCTCGGTCGATGCTCCCGATTCGCTCGTCATAGGCGCGGATACGCTCGTATACGTCGAAGACACCCCGCTCAGAAAGCCCTCTGACGAAGAGGACGCCTTCCGCATGCTGCGCTCGCTTTCTGGCAGAGCGCACTGCGTATATACCGGCGTCACGGTCTTTGACGCTGCCTCGCGCAGGCGCTTCACGGCCGCCGAATGCACAAAGGTGTTTTTCTGCGATATGACGGACGCGGATATTCTCTCGTATATCGCCACAGGCGAGCCCATGGACAAGGCCGGCGCATACGGCATACAGGGCGGCGCGGCAAAATTCATAAGCCGCATCGAGGGCTGTTACTTCAACGTTATGGGGCTGCCCGTGCACAGAGCGTATATGCTGCTAAAGGAGGCTTGCGATGTCCGAAAGCTATGAGTATCTTTCACAGGTCTACGACGCGCTCATGTACGACGCGGATTATGACAGCTGGGCGGATTATATAGGCGGTCTTTTGGAAAAATACAAGGGCGGCGGCATAAGGGTAATAGACGCCGCGTGCGGTACGGGCAATATATCGCTGCGGCTAAAGCGGATGGGCTTTGACATATACGCATCGGACATTTCCGGTGAAATGCTCGGCGTCGCCTCCGAGAAGGCCAGAAAGGCCGGGCTTAAGCTGACGTTCTGTCTACAGGATATGAGGTCGCTGTCCTTCCCTCCCGCGGACGCCGTCACAGCCTGCTGCGATGCGGTCAACTACCTTGTAGGCGAGGACGACGCGCGCAGCTTCTTCCGCTCGGCATACAATGCCTTAAAGCCCGGCGGGCTGCTGCTGTTCGATGTAAGCAGCATGCATAAGTTGCGGGATATACTCGGCGACGAGCTTTTTTACGAGGACGGCGACGATATAACCTACCTTTGGCAAAACAGCTTTGACGAAAGCACAAAACGTGTTACAATGGACGTCACGCTGTTTATAAGGGACGGCGGCGTTTATAAAAGATATGACGAAACGCATTTGCAGCGCGCGTATACCGCACAGGAAATAACGTCGCTTTTAAGCGAATGCGGCTTCAATAACATAAGGGCATACTCCTTTCTCTCGGAAGCTCCGTGTACGGACGACGACGAAAGGATACAGTTTGCGGCTATAAAGGGCGGATAATACGATGAACAACAACGATTCCGGCAAGATACTGTCTTTTGACAGAAATGCGGAATTCCACTTTCAGAAATTTCAGAAGCATGCCGACGACGGCAATTATATAGAGTCTCTTGTATCCATAAGAAACGCTCTCGTTAAGGACCCGAAAAACGCGGAGTATCTCATATCGCTCGCCGAGCTTTATACCGAGATGGAGCTTTATGAGGACAGCAACGCCATACTCTTCGATCTTCTCATAGATAAGGAGTCGTTTGACGGTGATGTGCTGTTCGGTATGGGCTGCAACTTCTTCGGCCTGCACGATTACGAAAAGGCTACAGAGTGCTTCGAGAGATACCTTTTCACATATCCCGACGGGGACTTCAGCTATGACGCGGAGGACATGCTCGACATGCTCGACGACGACATAGCGGAGGAAAACGACGGCATACCGGGTGAGACCACCGCTCTTATCGATAAGAGCAAGTATCTTTTGGATACCGGAGATTACCGCGGAGCTGTGCGCCTCATGGAGAAGCTCATAAAGGACTGTCCGGAGCCGGTATTCCTTAAGAATAACCTGTCGCTCGCCTATTTCTGTGCCGGAAAAAAAGATAAGTCTATGGAGCTCAGCCGTGAGGTGCTTATGACCGAGCCGGATAATCTGCACGCTCTGTGCAATATGGCATTGTTTTACGGCAGCAGCGGCGACTCCGCGAAGACTGCGGAGTATATAGAGCGTGTACACGGTCTGCTCCCCTGCGACGGAGACGATCTTTTAAAGGTTATGCTCACGTTTTGCGAGGCAGGCTTCCACAGCCTTGCGTACGGGCTCATACCCGAGCTCGTAAACGACAAGCCCTATGACTCCCGCGTGCTGTTTCTGTGCGCCATGGCGTGCGCGAATACAGGAAAGTTAGACGAGGCCTCCGACTTCTTGCTCGATATACTGCGCATCGACCCCGACGATACGATAGCGCTGTACTATAAATCCAGAATACACCGCGCCATTCAGGAGGGTGAAACAGTCTATTCCACAGGATATGTTTATCAGGTGCCTCTTGAAGAGATACGGGACAGATTCATATATCTGAACGAATGCGCTTCCAAGACGGACGAGGAGCTCCGCGCTCTTTGGACGTCGCCGGACAGAAAGCTGCGCTCCATACTCCTGTGGGGGCTCAACTTTGCAGACTCCGGCATAAAGAGAGTCTGTGCCGGCATGCTTCACAGCTTCGGCGACGATGAATCCGAAAGCCTGCTGCGGCGCTTCCTTTTAAGAGAAAACGAACCGGACGACGTCAAGCACGACATATTCGTCATGTTAAGCAGTCTCGGAGCCAAGCAGCCCTTTGTCGCATATATCTCAGGCAAGATCGCCGAGGTGCGCGTCGGCTCGATACGCAACAAGAAAGGGCTTTCCAAGGGACACGAGATGGTCATTGAGCTTTTGGCAGGCACGAGCTACGCTCACGAGAACAAGCTTCTTATTACCGAGTGCGTTAGCCTTTTGGACAGCTATTTCGACAGCTTGGGGAAGGCTCCCTCTATACGCAGCTACGGAGCATGGGCTGCGGCGCTTCTTTTCATCTCCATGAACAAGCTGCATCCCGATTTTATGCCACCACTCTCAGAGGTGTGCGCGGAGCTTAAGGTTACGGAAAAATCCGTATTGCGCTGCATAAAGCTTATAAAGGCCGGAGTAAAGGACGGTAATAAAAAGGATGAGTGAAATATTCGATTTCTATACGCGCTTCAGCGCGGACTATATAGCCTGGTGTGAAAAGCATCCCGAGATCGCGCGCGACGAGGACAAGCTTCAGGAGGCGTTTGAAAAGCAGTATGTAAAATGGTTCGATACGCCCAAGAAGTGGCTCGGCGGCAGGACTCCAAACGCTTATTTTGAAGAGCTAAAGGATCCCGCAGTATACGCATCCATGTTCGTTTCGTATATCGAGCAGGATATGCAGCTGCCCGAGCCTCTGATAGAGTGTATGATCGAGCACAAAAAGGACGTCTATCCTATTTTAAGAGGGATACTTCTCTCCGAAAAGCCCGCCGACATGGACGACGACGCCTTCACTGAGGTATGTGCGGAGTGCATATCCGTCATAGACGAGATGCAGATGCCGCAGCTTTACGGAAGATACATAGAGCTGCTGCTTGCCGCGACCGGGAGTGAATCCGACGCGCTCACAGAAAACATATGCGTCGCACTTGAGGAGGCGGAGGAGCCCGACGAGATAAGAAAACGGCTGCTGGACGTATATCCCGTCTCCGAGGGCGTCGGCAAGGAATGCATATTGGAGCTGCTCTGCGGCTATAAGGACGACGGCATGGTATACTCGCTCTTAAGCGAGGAGTTCCGCCGGGACGATATGGAGCTTGCGTTCTTATGCGAGCTTGCGGGAAAGCTCTCCGACGAGCGGCTTTTGCCTGTGCTCCGAACATTCCTCGAGGATCAGAGCCTCGACTACCTCACCTTTACCTCCGTACGCTATGCCATAGAGCGCATCACCGGCGAGGAGCTCCCCGACAGAGAGGCATACGGCGACCCCGTATACGACCTGCTCGCAAATCTCGACAAGGACGGAAACTGATATGAAAATGACCTGCTTTGCCTCCTGCTCCTTCGGACTTGAGGCAGTCGTAGCGGATGAGCTGCGCTCTATCGGCGCGGAGCCTGCCGCGAGAGACGCGCGAGTATACTTTGAGGCGGACGAGGCCATGGTCGCGCGCGCTAACATACGGCTTTCGGCCGCAGACAGAGTCTATATAGTGCTCAAGGAATTTAAGGCGCTCACGTTTGACGAGCTTTTTGAGGGCGTGCGCGTAATAGATTTCTCCGATTTTATAGACCGCCATACGGCTATGCCCGTTTCAGGAGATTCCGTGCGCTCCACGCTTAAGAGCGTTCCTGATATTCAATCGATAAGCAAAAAGGCCATAGTGGAGGGCTTGAAGGAGCGCACCGGGCTGAGCTTTTATAAAGAGGACGGCGATCCGGTGAACGTCTATGTCAGCATTCTTGCGGACACCGTCACCGTATCGATAAACACGAGCGGCGAGGGCCTCAACCGCAGAGGCTACCGCGTCCGCAATGTACCCGCGCCCATAAGGGAGAACCTCGCGGCGGGGCTGATACGCCTCACAAAATGGTACGACCGCCCGTTCTACGACATAATGTGCGGAGGCGGCACCATCGCCATAGAGGCTGCGCTTAAGGCGAAGCACGAGGCGCCCGGATTAAGGCGCCGCTTTGCCGGGGAAAAGCTGGGCGGCGGTTTTGCCGACGCTTTTACTATGCAGAAAAAAGAAGCGCTTTCAGAGATAACGAAATGCCAGGCGGCGATATTCGCCTCCGATATCGATGCAAAGACGCTCGATATAGCGCGGTTCCACGCGCGCAGAGCAGGAGTGCTCGAGGATATAGTCTTTTCCGTCGCCGACGCGAGAGACTTTGATCCGCAGACCGATAAAGGCACCATAATCACGAATCCTCCTTATGCCGTGAGGCTTTCCGGCAAGGACGACGTCCATGCGCTTTACGGCGAGCTCGGAGCGCGGCTCAAGCGTCTCAATGATTTTAAATACTATATCATTTCCCCGGACGAGAGATTTGAGTCAGCTTTCGGCAAAAAGGCCGATAAGAAGCGCAAGCTGTATAACGGCAACATAAAGTGCTGCTACTATCAGTATTTCAAATGACGTGCGCTGCATAAAATAGACTATTGCATTTATGCGCGATCATGATAAAATATTCGTAATTGAATACGTTATTCCTATCAATCAAAGGGGAGTAGCTTGCGGCAGGGATGCCGTTACAATCGGCGTCAATACGGCTTTTATGCCCGCCCTTGTATTAAACAGCGAGACTTTTATTGCATGCTTAAGGCGTTCAATAAAGGTCTTTTTTAGAAACTGAAAGGATGGATCGTATGGAGGTATTATACGAAAATATTTTACAGATAGGCTGGCAGCAGATCGTCATGTGGGCGATCGGCGCACTGCTCATCTACCTTGCCATAAAGCGCGATATGGAGCCGGCCCTGCTGCTGCCCATGGGCTTTGGCGCCATACTGGTCAATCTCCCCAACTCCGGCGCAATAACGCAGGTCGTGGACGGCATAAAGGAGATCGGGATACTGGATGTGCTCTTT
>CAYVOZ010000011.1:0-16791 GCA_964453325.1 uncultured Christensenellaceae bacterium
ATTTCATAAAGGTCTGCGGCATACGGCGGGAGCGCGGAATGAAGGTGCCCGTCATCTCCTATCACCTCGTTTTTACCGGCAACCCCGGCACAGGCAAGACCACTGTGGCGCGGCTGGTCGCGAGGCTTTACTATCACATGGGCATCCTTCCTCAGGGGCAGCTCGTGGAGACCGACCGCAGCGCGCTCGTGGCGGGATACCTCGGTCAAACCGCCATAAAGACGCAAAAGGTCATCCAAAGCGCACTCGGCGGCGTGCTTTTCATAGACGAGGCGTATTCTCTCACAAACGACCCGCAGGACAGCTTTGGCAGAGAGGCGGTGGAAACGCTTCTCAAGGCCATGGAGGATCACCGCGACGAGCTGGTGGTAATCGTGGCGGGCTACGATGAGCTCATGCACAGCTTTATAGATTCAAACCCCGGTCTGCGCTCCCGCTTCTCCAAGTATTTCCGGTTCCCCGATTATACCGGCGAGGAAATGAGCCTCATATTTGACCGCTTCTGCCGCATCAACGGCTATACGCTCGGCGGGGACGCAAAAGACGCGCTTCTAAACGCCTGCGAGAGCATGTTCGGGAACCGCAAGGAGCATTTCGGCAACGCGCGCACCGTGCGCAACCTGTTTGAAAAGACGATAAACGCGCAGGCGAATCGGCTCGCCGCAGAAGCGAGCGTAACGGACGATGCGCTCGGGCTGCTGACCGCGAACGACCTCAAGGCCGCGCTTTCGGAGGCGGATACATGAGCGGCAAAAGCATTGAAAGCTGGCAGTTTTCGGAGATAAGCTCTCTGCGAGACGCGATATTGGCGCTTCTGTTAAAGAAGGATTCTCTGCTGTATGTGCAGGCTCCCGTGCTGCGCGCCCGATATATGCAGAGCATAGGCGCGCGCGAGCAGGAGGTGCTCGCGGCGGAGCTCGATACCGTGCTGCTCAGGAAGAAGGCCGACAGCATGCAGGCCGCCGTCAACCGGCGCGAGCCCATAGACATGGACGCCATCGAGGAAGATTTGGAAAAGGAGCGCGAACGCCTTATAGCGGAGGTCGAAGCCAAGGACCTCACCAGAAACGAGCTGCCGCAGCTGACTGGGTCGGAGACGGCAGAGCTGCAAAAAGACTACCGGGAGATCGTCACGTTTTTCCACCCGGCAATGAATACAGATATAAGCAGCACGCAGCGCGACCTGTACGAAAAGTCCTGCGAGGCATACCGCAGGCTCGACCTTGCGTCGCTGCGGCTGCTGCGCGAGATGCTGCTCTCCGCCGCGGAGGAGCGCGCAGCAGCAGCGCATAAGCCCTCGCCGAGGACGCCGCCCAAGGGCGATACGACAGCCCCGCCGGAGGAGCAAAATACACTTTCCGGCTATGCCGAGGATTATTCGCTGGTCGCGGAGCTCGCGGACGTCTGCGCGCTGTCGCCTGAGGAGACAGCAGTACGTGAAAAGATAGAAGAGTATAAAAAGCAGCAGAGCGGGCTCATGGAGGAGATAGAGCGCATCATGTCCGGCTTTCCGTTCAATGCGGAGAGCACACTCGACGACCCGGAGAAAGAGAAGGCCTATCTCGTCTCGCTCGAGGATCGCATGCTGCGCTGCAGAGTATCCGCAAAGGCGCTCGGCGAGAGGATAGACGATATTATGAAAAGGCAGAACGCCGATGGATAACAAGGCCGTAACCGCCCGCGGACTAAAGAGCGGCTTCTTCGATCAGGAGGCATTCATAAGAAAACGCAGTCTTGTGCTCGTGCTCGGCACCGACGTAGCCGGCCTTAAATACCATGTGGACCTCGGCTCCGATGAGGGTGAGACATTTATTGACAGCCTGACGCCCGGCACGGAGCTGACGCTCTGCCGCGAGCCGGATAACAGGCACGATAAATGGGCTATAGCGATATACACCGCGGACGGCGTCAGGCTCGGCTATGTGCGCATGGGGAAGAACGAGACCGTCGCGCGTCTCATGGATCTCGGGCGCAGCTTTATCTGCATCGTGGACGGTATCCGGCGTTTCCCGCACGCACCCGAGGAGCAGCCGCGCATAGAGCTGTCTGTTTATATGGAGGAGTGAGAGGATTTACCTAAAAATAACGAATGTAATAACCCAACCGTCAAGATATACCGTTAGTTTTCGGACCATAAATCAGTATTTAATTTTAAGGAGAAACACATGGAAGATTTATTTACACTCAGCAACAAGGCTTTTATCTACAAATGTCTGAACATCTTGAAGCATTCATCCATACAGCCGGAAAGATGGCTTTCAGTATTAACCAGCCCGGATGTGTGTCATGACCGTTTTTCAATGCATTATCCGGTCATGCAGGAGGTTCCTTTGCTCGGAAGCGTTCCGAGAGAAATGTTTTTTGACAGCTGCGGACACAGGCGTTACTATCCAGATCTGTTTGAAGCAAACGGCAAACGTTTTCTTGTGTGTAATGACTGGTACTACGGAAATATCCGCGACACAAGAACACCTTTTGTAAAATGGATAAAACAAATAACCGCGTAGTTTAGCTTGCTTGCATTTCTCACTCTCATCTTGTATTGTAAACTACATCTTTGTTTTTCTATTGCTCACAGCCGTGCTTTTATTTACTAAACTCAATGTGACCATAAATGGTCACGGAGGTGTTTTCCATGAATACAAGAGATACCGTAGCAATCCGTATTCTACAGCTTTGTCATGATAAGAAATATACAATAAACGGTTTGGCAAGGATATCGGCAGTCCCGCCGTCCACATTAAAGAACATTATAAACGGGACAAGCCGTAATCCGGGCGTTGTCACCATAAAGCTGCTGTGCGACGGACTCGGCATCACTCTCGGCGAGTTTTTCGGTACTGAAGACTTTGACGCATTGGATCAGGAGATCAAATAGCCTTTTTCGGCGGCTGCTGCAATGGCCCTATTGACGTCACTCATGCATCATGTTCTCAACTGTGCTATTATTAATACGTCGAGACGTTCAACAGACGCATACGGTGCGATCGACAGACAAAACTTGTTTTACGAAAGAAGCGTTGCAATGAAGCCATGGTTCACGGTCGAAAGCATCGACCCGAAAACGCATATCATCAGCGAATACCGCCACTGGGAGGAGACGCACTGCTATTTGTTAGAGGGCAGCGACCGCGCTCTTATCATCGATACCGGGCTCGGCATATGCGACATTTCGCAGGAGGTAAAAAGGCTCACGGACAAGCCCGTCACCGCCGCGGCGACGCATATACACTGGGACCATATCGGCGGACACAAGTATTATCCCGATTTTTATGCCCATGAGGCGGAGCTCGGATGGCTCAGAGGCGAATTTCCGCTATCCATGGATACAATACGCGGGATGGTGGTCGACCGCTGCGAGCTGCCCGAGGGCTACGACGTCGGCACATACGAGTTCTTTCAGGGTACGCCGACCCGGCTGCTCGCGGACGGAGACGTAATAGACCTCAGCGGGCGGAGCGTGACCGTTCTTCATACTCCGGGACATTCGCCCGGGCATCTGTGCTTCTTTGAAGCCGAAACGGGGTATCTCTTCACCGGCGATCTTATCTACAAAGATACGCTCTTTGCCTACTTCCCCTCCACCGATCCGCAGGCATATCTGCGCTCGCTCGAAAAGGTCGCTGCGCTTGAAGCAAGGCGCGTATTCCCGGCGCATCACTCGCTCGACGTCGGGCCGGAGCTGGTCATGCGCATACGCGACGCCTTCCGCGCGCTCGATAAGGAGGGCAGGCTGTGCCACGGCAGCGGCACGTTCGACTATGGCGACTTCGGCATATGGCTGTAAAACACTCACAGGGAGAATACAATGAAAATCGTACTTATACACGGTCAGCATCATAAGGGCAGCACGTATCACATGGGGCGCATACTCGCGGAGCATCTGGCGGACGCGGCAGATATCACGGAGTTCTTTCTTCCGCGCGACATAGAGCACTTCTGCCTCGGCTGCTATTCCTGCATAGAGGACGAGACGAAATGCCCGTTTTGGAGCGAAAAAAAGGTGATAACGGACGCCATGGAGCAGGCGGAGCTGTTCATATTCACGACTCCCAATTATTGCATGGCTCCCTCCGGCGCTATGAAGTCCTTTCTCGATCTCATGTTTGACTGCTGGATGGTGCACCGTCCCAAGGAATGGATGTTTAAGAAGCGCGCCGTCGTGCTCTCCGCATCCGCGGGTGCATCCTGCAAAAAGGCCATGCAGCCGGTAAAGGATTCTCTGTTCTACTGGGGCGTTCCGGTGATAAAAGCCTTCGGCATACCCGTGGCGGCGATGAACTGGGACCAGGTAAAGCCGGACAAAAAAGAAAAGATAGAAAAGAGGCTGACGCGTATCGCCGGGGGCTTAAGCAGCGCAAGGCCTCCGCGCGTCGGTATAAAAACGCGCGTCATTTTCTTCGTCATGGGCAGACTGCACGCCGCGGGATGGGATTCCTCCCCGGTCGAGCAGGAATACTGGCGTTCCCGCGGCTGGCTCGATAAAAACAGGCCGTGGAAATGAGCACAGCTGTCCGCCGCGAGGCAGCCTGACTGCCCTTCTCCGGGATACCTTTTACGAAAGAAGAAGCCGATATGATATTGATAGAAACCGAAAGGCTGCTCATAAGCCCTATGGAGCCGGCGGAGCTCTCAGAGCTCGTTGATATTTACGCTGTGTCCGCACCGGAGCTGAGCCTCGCCTACGGCGAAATGCTCGAAGGCTGCAAAGCTCATCCTATGCAGTATTTATGGTATACGTCATGGCGGATAGCGAGAAAAGCGGATGGCGCCATAGTGGGATATGCTGGCTTCAAGGGCTTAGGCCCGGACGGCAGCGCAGAGATAGGCTACGGCCTCGAAAGCGGTTATGAGGGCTTGGGCTATGCGACCGAGGCCGTGACTGCGATATGCAGCCGGGCGCTCTCACAGCCGGGCGTGATCGGAATAGAAGCGGAAACCTCCCCCGATAACGAGGCCTCCATGCGGGTGCTGCAAAAGGCGGGCTTTGTTGCCTCCGGGGAGAACGGCGCCGAAGGCCCGCGCTTTATACTTTCAAAGCCGGAGAAATAGGTTCGCTTTTATATCGCCGTTTCTGCTTATCCTTGTCCGTGGGACGTCCATGATTTTTCGTACAGTAAAAGCCCTGTGCCGTGATGCGCAGCAGGGCTCTTTTTACGTCACTTCTTAAAAACATCGGTTATACTTACAGCTCCGTTTTCCAAAGCCCGTGCAGATTGCAATAGGCATATACGGATACCGCCTTATCGTTATCGAGCGCGAACGTGACCTCGGGCAGGTCCCCGGGTTTAAGGCATTTGCGCTGACCGCCGTGCTCCGTTTGCAGATATATCCACTGTATGCTGTGCGCCTCCGTCATGGGGTGCGCAGCGGAGCCCACGGCGACCTTTATCACATCGCCCTCCGCCGTGACCACGGGAAGATGCTTTTCGACGCTGGCCTCCACCGTATTTGGCGTCAACAGCTCCATATTCTCGCCGCAGCATACGACGGGAACTCCGGACTCGTGTATCAGACCGATGATGTTGCCGCAATGGCGGCAGATGTAGAATTTGTTTTCACACATTGTTATCGTCCTCCGTTTATATTTTTGCCCGTACAACTCCGGGCGTATTTGCATACCGGGCAGACACCCTGCCCTCATACTTTACTTTTCTGATTAAAATAATACAGCCGTTTCAGTTTTTCTTCAGTGATAAACTCACATTCGCTCTGCGCCACGGACTGTGCGGCCGGACCGCGCGGAATATGCTGAACTGTATGCTTCTGTTATTATTCATAAAATGTCTCCCTCATCATGAGCTTTGTGATGAATACCGCAGCCCGACGGTTTTACACTGTTATTTTTCCTCCGCCTCCGTGATAAACCGGCTTATGAACTGCGCATACTCCTCACGGAGCGGGAGCTCGTAATCTGTTTTCAGAGCCTTCCGGACAGCTGTTTCCTCCCTGCCGGTCATGGGATTGAGCGCCGTTTTCTCATAGGTCGAGCTGTATATGCCTATTCCGCGCTTCTGCCAGGCGGGCAGCTTATCGAAATTTATGCCGTGCCTGAAAAGCAGCTCGTTCTTTTCAGCAACGGATCGGCCCTCGAGCATACCCGTCGCCTCCTTTACGGACATGCCGTCTCTGCGCAGCGTCCAGTAGCAGTGCGCGTTGAGAGCGTTTCTGTGCGCATCCTCCTGCCTCCACAAGAAGTAGTCCTGCACGCGGCCGACCGTCGGCAGCGGTATCACTCTGCAATCGAAAACAGCGGGCTGCCCGAGCCTTAACGAGAACACGGAGCTTGCCACCCCCGCCAGTATGGAATTATACTTACGCACCTTTCTTGAAAATGCCGTCTCTCCCGGATGGAACAGCAGCGATATCTCATCGCTCTGCGTAAAACCGTACAGCACGCGAAATCCGTATCCCATCAGCGCCTTCACTGTGTCCGTCATCATGTCGCGGAATCTCTCGTCAAACGGCGCATCGAACCTGCATATCTCCTTTGTAAGGCGAGTAAAGCGGTTCCCGTCGAGCCTCGCAGCGAGATATATCTCCGGCAGTATTTTCTGATCTATCGAGCACTCGTATATTCGCATCTGCCTGTCCAGCTCATCAAAATTCATTTTCGTCCCTCCATTCCGAAACTGTCATATCTATGCCGTCGTTCTTCACATAATAAAGCTCGTCAAAGCCCTCGTCCCGGCAGGGCAGCTCCATTTTGTTCGATGTTGCGGCGATGGCTTGCGCCGGTATGCACGCCTTGCCCTTCCGCTTGTTGTTGCGCGCAATACAGGCCTTAAGCTCGGACTGCATATAATAGCCGACGACCCTGTAGCCGTTCTCCCTTGCAGGCAGGATATACCTTGCGCGGTCTGCCCTTGTGGGATTTGTATTGTCTATAACAAATCCGCTCCCGTCGGCAAAGCACTGCTCTATCGAAACTCTTTCTTTGTTTCTTGTATTGAGCTCGTCAAGACTGATGTAGACAAACCCGCCTTTAAGCAGCCGTTTGCAGAACTCACTTTTACCGCTTCCCTGTATACCCATCATTATTACTGCCGTCTTAGTCATTGCATTCTCCCCTCTCATCAAAGATCATCTGCATAAGCCGCGTTAGCTTTAAGACAGGATCCCGAGAAGATCATTATTTTCACCCCATTATTGCGAAGGTCAACGCAGCTTATACCCTTTTTTCAGCTGAAAGCTGCTTTTACTTTTGCTATTCAGCCTCTCACTATACCGAGTATATCAGAATAAAAGTACGTTAATCAGGACTTTGGGCGTATGGGCGGACGGAAAACACAAAAAATCATGTTGTTTTGATTCAAGGAGCGGGTCGCAATGGCATGATACGGTTTTCCGGCAGCATTTTTTGGTGCGAAGCCATGCGCATTATGGTATATTTATATGAGCAAGGCCGTGCTCCCGATAGATGATGAGATATTATTTTTCCGCAGAGCTCCGGCTTATGCCATACTGAAAACAAGCATGAACGGAGACGCCGCACCAATGGAAATACAGAAGCTCGTATCCGGCAAAAAGGAATATATCGCTCTGCTGCTGCTTGCCGACGAGCAGGAGAGCATGATAGACAGATATCTCGAACGCGGGGATATGTATGTGCTCCTTGACGGCGGAGTCAGAGCGGAATGCGTGGTAACGCGCGAGGGCGAGGGCGTTTACGAGATAAAGAACATCGCCACAGAGCCCGCGTATCAGCGCATGGGCTACGGAAAGCGCCTCATAGAGCATGTGCTCACTCAATATCCCGACTGCCGCACCATGCTCGTCGGCACTGGCGACGCGCCCTGCACGCTCGGATTTTATCGCAGCTGCGGCTTTACGGAGTCTCACCGCGTGAAGAACTTCTTCACGGATAATTACGATCACGCGATGTTTGAGGACGGAAAGCTGTTAATAGACATGGTCTATCTGAAAAAGGAGCTTTGAGTTCAGGAAAAAAACACGATCCACGGAGGCTGCATTATGGAGTTTGACAATTCGGAATTTTTAAAGGATTTTTACCGCTGTCTCGAGAGCGGCATAGAGTCGCTGCCCGACGACATGAGGGCAAGGCTTTACCGTCCCTGCGCGGAGGGCTGCGTCAAGCGCTTTGTTTTAGGCGAGCAGAAGCGACAGTTTGACGAGTGCGGCGGCGATCTCGACGCGCAGTATGAGAAGTACGGCAGATCTCAGTATTTCTTTGCGGACATAATCGAAAAGGGGCGCGTATACGAGATAGGCTACCCCACTACGAGCTGTGTCTGCCCGATTGTCTCTGCCGGTCTCGCCGCGTCAAAGGCGCATTGCGAATGCTCGCGTCAAAGCATGCTCTGCGTGCTCGAAACGCTGCTTCCGGACAAAAAGATAACCGCAGAGCTTATGCACTCCGTGCTCACGGGCGCTGGCGAATGCCGGTTCCGCGTGACGGTTTCGGAGAAAACTCCCGACTGAGGCGCAAAAGCGCCTGCTAAAGCATCAACAGCGCGAGGGATTAACTATAAAATGTCAATACTTGAAACAGATAGACTGATACTGCGCGAAATGGAGCCACGCGATTTTGACGCGCTTTATGACGTGCTGTCCGATTCGGACATTATGAGTCATTATCCGTATACCTTTGACGAAAAAAGGGTAAAAGGCTGGATACTGAAGAACATCGAGCGATACCGCGTCTTCGGCTTCGGGCTGTGGGCGGTCGTGCTTAAGGAAACGGGAGAGATGATAGGCGACTGCGGGCTCACGATGCAGAGCATAAACGGCTCGGTCTGCCCGGAGATAGGCTATCACATAAACAAACGGTTCCAAAGAAACGGCTATGCAAAGGAGGCCGCGTCGGCCTGCCGCGACTGGGCGTTTGCCAATACGCCCTTTAACGTGCTGTATTCCTATATGAAGCAGACCAATCTCCCGTCTGCCGCCACAGCCGCCGCCAACGGTATGAAAAAGGTCGGCGAGTATACGGACGCCGAAAACGAAATCACCGTCGTTTATGCAATAACGCGGAAGGAATGCGCAGAACAAAGTCATACGAGTGTCGTCCATGACGCAGAAAGAATAAGGATATGAGGATAGTATTCGCCTCGGATTCATTTAAAGGAAGCATGACCTCTGCCGAGGCCAACGCCGCTATGCGCGAGGGCGCAGAGAGGGCGTTCGACTGGATCGAGGCCGTGGAGATACCCATATCCGACGGCGGCGAAGGGCTTATAGACTGTCTCTCGGACGCCCTTTGCGCCGATATAAGGACGCTCTCGGTCGCGGGGCCAACGGATACGCGCGTGACCGCGAGATACGCCGTCGCCGGGAGCACCGCCGTCATAGAGATGGCTGAGGCGTCGGGCATAACGCTCGTAAAAGGCAAAAAAGACGCATTATACGCCACAACATACGGAACGGGCGAGCTCATACGCGCCGCTGTAAAAGACGGCGCTAAAGAAATAATACTCGGGCTCGGCGGTTCCGCGACGACCGACGGCGGCATGGGCGCGCTCATGGCCCTCGGCGCGGAGTTCTTCGACAAAGACGGCGGACTTATACGCCGGGGCTGCGGCGCGGAGCTTGCAAACGTCGCGTCGGTGCGGACGGACGGCCTTGACTTTATGAAGGACGTGCGCATCACTATGCTCTGCGACGTGGATTATACGCTTTTGGGCGATAAGGGCGCAGCGGCGGTCTTTGCGCCTCAAAAGGGCGCGTCTACAGGCGAGGTGCGGCTGCTTGATGCAGGACTGTCCTCCTTTGCGGACGTGCTCATAAGGCACGCGCCGGATCACAGGCTCGTCCCCGGCACAGGCGCGGCGGGCGGGCTGGGCTACGGGCTTATGACGCTATGCGGCGGAATCATGAAGCCGGGTATGAGGACGGTGATGGAGCTCATCGGCTTTAAGGATAAGCTGCGCGGAGCGGAGCTCGTCTTTACGGGCGAGGGCAGGATCGACTATCAGTCCGCTCACGGAAAGGCTCCCGGTGAGATCGCCCGTGCCGCCGCGCCCGGTATACCCGTGATTGCCATAGGCGGCTGCCTCGGCACGGGGGCTGAGGAGCTTTATTCCGCGGGAGCGTGCATCATAGAATCCTGCGTATGCGCGCCGGTCCCGCTCGAGGACGCCATGAAAAACGCCAAAGAGAATCTCATAAACGCGGCATATCGCGCAGCACGGAGCTTTGGTATGCTAAAGAAGCTCAGATAATGATATGCCCTGTTTTATAGTTATATATCGCATGCTTATAAGGCCATATAAGCATAGTACTATACGTTATATCCAAGGCTGTTGACACACACATAAATGCGCGATATAATCATATCAAATTATTTTGATGTGAGGTATTATATGGAGCTGTCCGCACATGACAAGAACGCAAATGTCTTCAAGGCGCTTTCCGATCCAAAGCGTCTGGCTGTTATCGCGAGCCTTCGCAGCGGCGAGAAATGCGCGGCAGACCTTCTTTCCGGGCTCGAGCTTATACAGTCCGGGCTGTCTTATCATATGAAAATACTCTGCGCCTCCGGCATCGTAAAGAGCCGTCAGGACGGTAAATGGACATACTACTCACTGAGCCCGGAGGGAAGAGACGAGGCCGCCGCGCTGCTCGCTGCACTCACGACGCCGTCTGCCGCGCCCGTCGGCGGTGAAAGAAAAGTGAGCCAGGTCAAAACCATCGATACATGGCTGCTTTGATATCATATCAATATATTTTGATATCGAAACTGACATTTTTTGTATATAACCGCCGCACAAACCTAAAGAATCGGCAAATCGTTATCATAAGCCGTTTATATCAATTATCACAGTGTCTATACCTTTCGATATCGCGTATCGAAGCGTGTTCGCAGTTCCTCCGGCATTACCGTTAAATACTGCTATCATGTGGGCTGAATTATCAACCATAAATTGATTCCTTACATTCAAACAGTTCTTTGTATACCCTTTTTGCAGAATAACTACTTCATCGGCTTTTGACAGTATCCTACGATACCTTTCACGATACTCAATATCCCATCTTATTGCCTGCCCCTCGAACGGTATGGCAGAGATTAGTTTGATACTGTTATTCGGATATGTCCGTTTCATATCGATCACAATCTCCGCTGCCCACATATCTACCCCCATCGCCATACCGCTGATAAACATATCCACACCCTTTTTATGCATGGTTTCGATCTCATTAACAAGCATAGTTTTTAGTCTTATGCATTTCTCCGACTTCTCGTCAAATCCCCATGGAAGCTTCTGCGGACGGTGTCCTGTAAAGCAGCATGTACATTTTTTATTGAAGCTTATAACCATATTATGCTCAATCCTATCTTGTAGATATAATTGCATACTTTATAGCGCATAATATTCAGTTCTGCAACTTGGTAAAATTATTATGAGGTGGTATGATGAAAGCTGAATATAAAACCGAGTATATAAAGCTCGGACTGAAAATAGCATATTATCGCAAGCTCAAGGGCTTGACTCAGGAGCAATTGGCTGAAATGATAGGTAAGAATGCTGCTTTTATCGGACACGTCGAAGCACCGGGCATCAGCAAAACGATATCACTCGATACGCTTTTTGACATATCGAAAGTATTAGAAGTCCCTGCTTATAAGTTTCTTGTTTTCGATGATTAACATTCGTCAGATAACTGCTTTCGCGATCGATTATGTATAAACATAATTACTTTATTCTCTTGTTTCTTTCACAATCCACCCGTCTCTCATATCGGCCTTCATTGACAAACACATACACTTTGTACATTATTTACACATATATTCGATATTGCTTTTTTCAAAAAGCATGATACAATGAAAACGTTAAACTATAAGGAGGTGGCCTCTATGGCGTACAAAATCACATCTGAATGCATTAAATGCGGACTCTGCGCGGAGAATTGCCCTGTTGGTGCGATATCCGAGGGAGACGAAATGTATGTTATCAATCCCGACGAATGCATAGAATGCGGCGCTTGCTGCAGCGACTGCCCCAACGAAGCTATCGTTGAGGAATAATCGAAGCATTTGAACAAAAGGACCGGACGGGAGCATGCTCATATTGAGCGCAGCTTCTGTCCGGTCCTTTTTTATACAGTCTGTTTTCTTTTTATTCCCCGGCCGGCTTCTTTGTATCCTCGGGTACGCGCTCGCTTTCGGGCTGATCCTTATCGGCGTCGGCGGGTCTGCCGCCCTTTTGCAGCTTGCCCTTTCTTAACTGCGTGATATCCTCAAAGGCGAATATGCGCGCGTCGAACGTACCGTCGGGCAGAGCTACCTTGACCTTTACGGTCTGCTTTAAAGCGTTGTTGTCCATTACCGTGCCAATGCCGTCGGGCGTCTTTACCTCGCTGCCCACGCGCGGCATCTTTTTATACAGCTCCTCGTAATACTCGTGCTCGTAGTTGAGGCAGCACATCAGTCTTCCGCAAAGCCCGCTTATCTTTGTAGGAGAGAGCGAAAGGCTTTGCTCCTTTGCCATCTTTATGGATACGGGCTGAAAATCTCCCAAAAACTCCGAGCAGCACGCCGGGCGTCCGCAGGGTCCGAGGCCGCCTAACATCTTTGCCTCGTCTCTCACGCCGACCTGCCTCAGCTCTATGCGCGTTTTGAACACGGAAGCGAGGTCCTTTACGAGCTCGCGGAAGTCCACTCTGCCCTCGGCAGTGAAATAGAACACTATTTTGTTGTTGTCAAAGGAGTACTCCGCGTTTATGAGCTTCATGTCGAGCTTGTGCTTGTCCACCTTCTCCTGGCAGACCTCCATGGCCTGTCTCTCGCGCTCCCGGTTTTCTATCATGCGCGCGGTGTCCTTCTCGCTCGCCTTCTTTACGCCTTTTTTGAGAGGCTTTGTGATATGCGCGTCCGCAGCGGAACGGTTTGCTATGACCACCTCGCCGTATTCCATGCCCCTCGACGTCTCGACGATGGCTCCCTCGCCCGCCTCGAACTTCTCATTGCCCGGGTCAAAATAATATACCTTGCCCGCTTTTCTGAATCTTACACCTATTATTTCAGACATCTGTTTCTTACCTCCATGAGCCGGAATATCGCGGACTCGATCATCGGTCTCGCCGACAGTCCCGGACATCTTCTTTTTTTCTCGCACACCGACAGCATTATATCCGCCATGCTGCTAAGGCCTGCGGCCGTAAAGTATTCCGAAAGAGCCCTCACCTCTCCCGTCTTATCCGCGGAATACGGCGGCGTATCCGCCGACATGCCGAGCCGCGCCGCGTCCGTCAGCACGGTCACTACCAGCATGGCTCTTGCTTCGGGGTCACTCTCCAAAAGCTGCGTCAGCTTGAAAAGCGACGGGCTTCTGCTCGCGCGCAGCATTCCGCAAAACTCAAACGCAGCCTCCCGTCCCTCGTCAAAAGACGTGTCCTCCGATAGTCTTAAGGCCTCGCGCTCGCTGCCGTCCGAAAACGCCGCGAGCATCTGCTCCCGCCCGCGAGGCACCCTTCCGTCTATCCTCCGCTCTATCTCCGCACGCGGCAGTGGCCTTATGCGGATATCCACGCAGCGCGAGCGCACGGTCGTGAGCAGCTGGGACGGAAGAGCGGTCGCGAGCACGAATATCACGCCCTCGGGCGGCTCCTCTATCGACTTTAAAAGCTTGTTCTGCACGAGCGGCGTCATGGTATCCGCCTCGCGTATATACACGCATTTATGCGCGCCGTTAAAGGCGGTCTCGGATATAAAGGCCGGTATGGCCTCGACCTGCTCCTTTTTTATGGCCTTGTCCTTGCCCTCGCGCTGCACCGTCAGCATATCGGGGTGGTCGTCGCCGTCAAACTGCATACAGGACGGACAGCGGCCGCACGCCGTATGGCTTTCGCAAAGCACGCGCTTTATAAAATCCTCTGCGGCGGCCTCCGCGGAAAGCTCATTTGAGGCATGTATGAGATAGGCCTGCGCCAGCCTGCCGTTCTTAGGCGCCTCGCGCAGTATGCTTTCGCAGCTCAGTCCTTCTCCTGCCATTTGTCCATTATCTCCACCGCTATTCTGCGGATCTTGTCCCGCGTCTCGTATTTAGTCCCGGAGACGTCGATCGATATATACCTTTCCGGATACTCGCTTCTGAGCTCGGTATAGCCGTCGTAGACGCGCGCAAAGAAGTCGGCGGATTCCCGCTCGAGCCGGTCCTTGTCGCTGCGCTTCGACATGCGCTCCATGGACTCCTCCGGCCTGAAATCCATAAAAAGGGTATGATCCGGCATGCAGTTTTCCATGGCATATCTGTTATACGCCATAATATTGCTCTTGCCGAGCTGCCTGCCGAAGCCCTGATACGCTATGCTCGAGTCAAAAAAGCGGTCGCATATCACGACGCGCCCTTTTTTGAGTGCGGGAAGTATGACCTCGCTGCAATGCTGCGCGCGTGACGCGGCGTATAGCAGCGCCTCGGTCTCGTCGTGCATTTCCTTGTTGTTCACGTCGAGCACAATGCTCCTCACGGACTCGGATATAGGGCAGCCGCCCGGCTCGCGGGTCAGCAGAACGTCTATCCCGAGCTCGCTCAAAAACTCGTATAAGTATTTCGCCTGCGTGGATTTTCCGCAGCCGTCTATTCCCTCAAACGTGATGAAAAGTCCTTTTTTCATATCGTCCGCTCCTCAAACTGCCGCCGTATGCCTACATCATTTTTAACACGGCTTACACCGACATAAGGATTATATCCTGTTTTTCACGTACTGGCAAGTGAAAACGGAGTGCGCATGCCTTCGCCTTCTTATTATGCCGTTTTATGTAAGTATCATGGTTTGGATTGCATTATTCCCCGTTTACGCTTAGAATTAATTTAATATCTATGAGATAGGAGCTATAAATATCATGAAGCTTTTTATCGACGGAGCACCTGTGGAGGCCGCCCCCGGCGAGACCCTGCTCGGCATAATAAGAAGGCTCGGCATGGACGACGAGAGGCTGTCCGTACGGCCCCTGGCCGCGCGCATTGCGGGCGAGGTATTCACACTAAATTACGTGCCGCTGCGCATATCGGATTTCAAGGACACGATCACATTCTCCATGCGCGAGGCCATAGAGGCGTCCGGCGGAGAGATCCATCTTATACGCTACAGCGAGCCGAGCGGCAGGCGCGTATACGAGCGCACCTCGCTTTTCGTGCTGCTGCTCGCCATACGCCGCGCCCTGCCCGACGCCGTCGCAAAGGTCAACTATTCCCTCGGCGCAGGCATATTCGTTTCGCTTGACAAGTCCACCGCCGTCACCGACGACGATATAGAGGCCGTAAAGCGCGCTTTTTCCGAGATCGTGAGCGTCAGGATGCCGCTATTGCGCAAGCGCCTCGACATCAAAAAAGCCTCGGCGTTCTTTTTAAACGACGGACAGCCCGATAAAGTAAAGCTGCTTTCGTGGAGAAAGTTCACATACTTCGACGTATACTCATATCTTGATTACATGGAGTATTTTTACGGTGAAATGGCGCCCGACACGGGCTATATAAGCGTATGGGATATATTGAGGCATAAGGAAGGGCTCGTGCTCATTCAGCCTGACTCGGGCGAACCCGACCGCATCGCTGCATATAAGGAGCTGCCGCGCTTTTCGGAGTGCTTTGAGCGCAGCGACAAATGGTGCTCGCTCATGGGCTGCTCCGTCGTGGCCGAGCTCAACGAGCTCGCCTCGGAAGGCAGGCTGCGCGAGCTCATACGCGTAAACGAGGGACTGCATGAAAAGCGCTTTTCTCAAATATCCGACGATATCATATCGAGAGGGGCAAAGATCGTGCTCATAGCGGGTCCGTCCTCCTCGGGAAAGACCACGAGCGCAAACCGCCTTTGCGTGCAGCTGCGCGTTCACGGCAAAAAGCCCATGCTCATATCCCTCGACGACTATTACCTCGACAGGGATACGCTCACGCCGGACGAGAACGGCGAGATAGACCTTGAAAACATAAACACCATCGACTGCGAGAGGATAAGCAGCGACGTCGCTGCGCTCATAAAAGGCGGCACGGTCAACATACCCCGCTTTGATTTCAAGCTGCAAAAGCGCGTCGACAGCGATAAGTTCATCACGCTCGACGAGGACTCCGTGCTCGTCATAGAGGGCATACACGGGCTCAATCCGCAGCTTTTATCCGACGATGTGGATAAACGGTATATATACCGAATGTATGTGAGCGCGCTATTGCCTTTAAACCTCGATAACCATAACCGCATACCCACGACCTATCTGCGGCTGCTTCGCCGCATCGTCCGCGACTATGAGACGCGGGGCAGCTCCGTGGAGCGCACGCTCTCTATGTGGGCGTCCGTGCGCCGCGGCGAAGAAAAATGGATATTCCCGTATCAGGAGTATGCGGACGTGATATTCGACAGCTCGCTCGTATACGAGCTATGCTTCTTAAAAAGGCACGTTTATCCGCTTTTAAAGGAGGTCCGCCCGGGCAGCCCGCATTACGAGGAGGCGCGATATATCGTCAAGATACTAAACTATATCTGCGAGTCGGACGTCGAGGACGAGATACCTCCTACGAGCATTTTAAGAGAGTTCATAGGCGGAAACACATTTTACAAATAAAGAACAGGCTGCAAGGGATACCCCTGCCGCCGGGCAAAGAAGAGGAAGAATGCGCATGACGTCGAGAGAAAGAGTTATTGAAGCAATAAACCACCGCGAGCCGGACAGGGTCCCGGTCGATATAGGCGGCACCTTTGTCACAGGCATCCATATGGACGCCTACTGCAATATTGTAAAGAATCTCGGGCTGAGCTTTATGCCGCCGCGCGTCATCGACCAGTTCATGATGACGGTCGAGGCGGACATGCCTATCTTAAAATGGCTCTCGTCGGACG
>CAYVOZ010000011.1:16801-26889 GCA_964453325.1 uncultured Christensenellaceae bacterium
CTGGGGCTATATGAACAGGGACTGGCACCTATGGCGCACGAACAAGGGCAACGACGTGCTCATACCCGGCATGATGCAGCCGGAGAAGGACGAGCGCGGCTATACGCTCATAAGGGACGCCTCCGGAGAGGTATGCGCGCAGATGAGCCCGGACGGTCAGTACTTCGACCGCGTCGCGGACATGCGGCTTTCCGAGGATTTTGTCTTTGCAGACCCCGAAAAATGGGCCGCGTCCCTGCCGATATATTCCGACGAGATGTTGAGACTCTATGAAAAGAGAGCCGGCTTTTATTATGACAATACCGACCTTGCGGTGTGCGGCGCGTACTGCGACAGAAACCTTTTCACGACGGGCATCACCGCCGGGCACAATCTCACCGACTGGATGTGCCTTATAGTCATGGAGCCCGACTATGTAAAGTCCATAGTGGAGGCGCAGACGGAATGGATGCTCAAGAACCTGCGGCTCTATCTCGAGGCGACAGGCAAATATATCGAGGCAATAATAATGCAGACGGGCGACTTTGGCACGCAGCGCTGCGAGATGATAAGCCCCGCCTCTTTTGACGATATTTTCGCGCCGGCGTTTAAGCGGGTAAACGACTATGTGCATTCGACGGTGCGCGCAAAGACGTTCTATCACAGCTGCGGCTCGATACGCAATATACTCGGAAGCATGATAAACGCGGGCGTGGATATCATAAACCCCGTGCAGACCTCCGCGGCGGGCATGGACCCCGCAGAGCTCAAGGCGGAGTTCGGAGACCGCATAGTCTTTTGGGGCGGCGGCGCGGATACGCAGCATACTCTACCCGACGGCACCCCCGACGAGGTCCGCGCAGAGGTCGCCGAGCGCATGCGCATATTCAAGCCGGGCGGCGGCTTCGTCTTCTCGCAGATACACAATCTGCAGAGCGACATACCCTTTGAAAACGTAAAAGCAATGGTAGATGCCGTAAAGGAATTCGGACGGTATTAAAGGATATCGCGTTTTTTTCGCGGCACAAAAAAGACAGGGGCATTGTATGTTTGCTCCTGTCTTATTGATTTATACGCTATCTCACGACCAGCGCCAATATGATGCTCGCCACGAGTATCGAGCCCGTTATAATGAGCGATTTTACTATAAAGCGCTGCTGGTCCGGCTCGATATAGCAGCTCTTTCTTATCCCCGCCCAGCGCAGCGCATAGCGCTTGAGCATATACGGGCGCATATAGGGTATGTTCAGCAGTATAAGCATGCCCGAGGTATTCATAATGCTCATGAGCCATATAAGAAAAGGCAGAGAGCCCACAGCCGTTATGGGCAGCGTCAGCGCGAGCGAGCCGAATATCACTCCCCCGGTGCGCGTCGTGGCGCAGAAATACACAAACAGCAGATAAAGGCATATAGGTATAAAGAATGCGAGCAGATAGCAGAGCAGCTTGCACGCGTTTATTGCAAAGGCCTTCCAAAACGAGGGCTTGTACTCCAAAAGAGACTTATAGACCGAATAGGTATAGTAAAGCTTTGACGGGTCGTATCTCTTGTCGTGCACGCGCATATGATCCGCCTCGCTCTTATCGAGAAAAAGCCTGTCGCGCAGCTTTACAAGGTCGAAATACTCCTCATCGGTCATGGGGTACATATCCTCGCAGCTGAAGCTCTTTATGCGTATTCCCATGAGCTCCAAGGTGTATACTCCGCCCAAAACGAATTTGTCAAAGGCGCGCTTTGACCGCACAAAAAGCCTGTGAACGGACGGCCTTGCGCCGTTTTCGCCCTTCACGGCAAAATACAGTCTGTATTTATACGGCAGCGCACCGTACTCCACGCTGAACAGCACGGCGTCAAACAGCTTATGTTTCTGCATTTACGACTCACTTCGTTTTTCGGTCCGGTGAAGCTCGCGCGTGTCTTTTTTATACACGACAGCTATATACTATCAAATGCATATGCAAAAAGCAAACACCCGATCTTTTACCGCCATATGACGTTCGCCTTTTTGCGCTTCGGAGGGCGCATAAAGCTCACGGTCGGATAGCCTATGCACAGAGATATAAGCGCTTTTGCACCTTTGGGTACGCCTATGCTCTGCGAGAATCCCTCACAGTTATCCGTAATTATGGGAAAGATAGCGTTTATGAGAACGCCCAGCCCCATGGCCTCCGCCAAAAGCTCTATGCGCGTCGCAGCGATCCCTGCATCCACGCCGTTGCCGCGGGTATCCGTTATGAGTATGACAGCGGGCGCTCCGAAAAACAGCCTGTCTTCACCCTTGGCGTAAGTATCGACTATCCTTTCCAGCACGCTCCGGTTGACGTGCGACGACATGGCGTCCATTACGTCGTCCGTAAGACACTCCGCCGCCAGGCGCTTTACCTCGTCCTTTGTATCGTCGTATACTATAAAGCCCAGCGTCTGCCCGTTGCTGCTCGTGGGCGAAAAGCGCGCCGCCTCTATAAGCCTCTCAAGCTTCTCGCGCTCCACGGGCTTATCGCTGAAATGACGCACGCTGCGGCGCATCGCCATATAGGCCTCTATCTCGTCCGCCTCGATATGCGCATCGTCGATATCAAAGCCGTTATACGCGGTATAGATCGGGCTGGCCTCCTCTATCGCGCCTATGGGGCATATCGCCTCGCAGTGACCGCACCTTATGCATCTGTCCCCCGTGACCGCCGCTTTATGCGCGGGCTCCTCGATGGAAAGATATCCCGTAACACAGTCCTTTACGCATGCGCCGCAGCCCACACAGGCGTCCTTGTCTATTTTTATCATGTATTCCGTCTCCCTTTGAAAGATCATTCTATATACTGTATTATAACCCAAGACCCATTTTCGTTCAACGACAAAAATCAGCCCGCACGAGCTTGCCGGGGTTGCAAAAATTGTGTCACGCTGTTATAATGATATTGCTGAAGAAAATTATTATACGGAGGTGTAACAATAATGAAATATGTGTGCACTATATGCGGCTATACCTGCGAGGGCGAAGCGCCCGAGCAGTGCCCTGTATGCAAGGCGGCAAAGTCCAAGTTTATCGAGGTCGGCGAGGAAAAGCAGTATGCCTGCGAGCACGTCGTCGGCGTTGCAAAGGGACTCGACGAGGAGGTAGTATCCGGCCTTAAGGACAACTTCAACGGCGAATGCTGCGAGGTCGGCATGTATCTGGCGATGTCCAGAGTCGCGGAGCGCGAGGGCTATCCCGAGGTGGCAGAGGCCTTTAAGCGCTATGCCTTCGAGGAGGCCGAGCACGCCGCAAAGTTTGCGGAGCTTTTGGGCGAGGTCGTCACCGACTCCACAAAGAAGAACCTCGAGCTTCGCGCAGAGGCAGAGCACGGCGCATGCGCCGGCAAGCTCATGCTCGCAAAGCGCGCAAAGCAGCTCGACTATGACGCCATACACGACACCGTTCACGAGATGGCCAAGGACGAAGCCCGCCACGGCAAGGGCTTTGACGGTCTTTTAAAGAGATACTTCGGCTGATACGGAAGAACGCTTAAGGCAGCCCCGCATGACGCATCTATGCGCCCGGCGGGGCTTTTTTTATGTATAAGCTATACAAAAGTCGCAGATGTGTTTATTTTAGTTTAAGTCCTTGACAAAACCAAATATCGAAAATATACTGTTCTTGACCGCGGGGGTGTCTCCCATATACGGGAGACTGAGAAAACCCATGGAACCTGTTCAGGTAATACTGGCGTAGGGAAGCGGAACCGTCTGTTCCGATATCTGTCGCGGGACAGATATCTTTTTATTAAAGAACATATACGGTGCAGAGCTTCCCCCAAAAATCTAAGGGGGATTTTTTAATATGAAGGACAAACACGATCTCAAACTATGGCTCATAATCTGTGCGGCTATCACCGTCGTGACCGCGATCGCGGCTGCTATAATGCTGCTGTGCGGCTACTCGCCTCTTCAAATGTTCGAGGGCTTCTCGGAGGCAAGTGCCGTTCTGCTCATGATCGCGGGGCTGCTCATACTGTTCGGCTTTGCATGGCTCGCCGTGCTGGCGTTCAAAAAGCGCGATACGGAAAAGCATAAATTCGACACTACGCAGCTCGTCGTGGGCGCGCTTTGCATCGCGCTGTCGTTCGTGCTCTCCATGATACGCCTTTTCAGGATGCCTCAGGGCGGCAGCATCACGCCTGCAAGCATGCTGCCCATAATACTCTATGCGTATATTTACGGCTGGCGCAAGGGCGTGGTCGTGGGCGCGCTTTTCGGAGTGCTCTCGCTCATCGCAGACCCCTATATCGTCCACTGGGCGCAGGTCATGCTCGACTATATACTCGCGTTTGCCATGATGGGGCTCGGCGGTCTGTTCAAAAAGCACATATGGCTCTCCGTCATAGTCGCGTCTGCGGGACGCCTTATCTGCTCGGTGCTCTCCGGCGTGATATTCTTTCCGGAATACGCGCCCGTCGGTCAGAACGTATGGATATACTCTATAGGCTATAACGGCTCGTTTATAGGCATAGAGGCGGCCATATGCCTCGCGATAGTGCTCATACCGCCCGTGAACAAGATGATAAACTCGCTCAAAAACAAATACCGCCCGGACAAGGCGGTAAAGACTGCCTAAAACTAATGCTGTTCTTGACCTGCTAAGTATAAATCCCGCAACGTGTGGCTTTGCCGCACGTTGCGGCTCCATTCGCATTTGTACGGCCGAGAGCGCAGCGAACAGTACAAATGCGGTGATCTCAAAAAAGCGGTTTACCGCTTTTTTGACGCGAAGCGCCGCCCGACGGAGAAGGGTTTTTCGCTTCTCTCGCACGGGCGGCGTTTTGTTCACGCTGTATGCGCTATTCTGATATGCTTATTTGCCCATCCATTTTTCGACGCGGGAGAGGTTCTCCGCGCAGACGCGGTTGCCGCCCTCGGTCATGAGAGCGAGCATGTCGTTCTCCTCGTCGGTGCGGTCGGGCTTCGCCTGCAGCTTTTTGCCGACGGTCCTTGCCATGGTCTTCATCATAAAGCGGTACATGCCCTTAAGCTTGGACATATCAAAACCGCCCTGCAAATAGAACAGCGGCGCTTCGACATGGTTCTGCTCCTTGAGCTCCGCCTCGTATTTCTCCGACAGCCCCGCCATGCCGACTGCGCAGACCGCGCGTACGTCAAAGAGCTTAGCCGCCTTTTTATAGCCCTTTATGCCGCTCGCCATGAGCCAGCCCATGAATATGACTCTTTTTCCCTTTAAGGCTTCCGCTTCGTCGAGAGTGCATGCCTTTAGGCCCGTTCGCGCGGACAGCAGCTCCGCATACTCCCTTGTATGCCCCGCGCAGGACTCGTATACTATGGCGTCTATAGTCTGCTTTTCACCCTCGCCGTAAAGCGCGTCTATCTTCTTCTGTGCCTCTGCCAAAATGTCCTCCTCTGCTCTGTCGGTGTTCAGTACGTTTACCACCGTGTCGTCTGTTACGTTCGCAATATCATGCCAAAGCCGCGTGCGCGGCAGAGTCCTTGCGAATTTATGTATCTCCTCCATCATGGAGTAATACGGTATCACCTCCATGGCGGCCTCTCCGTGCGCAAATACGCGACCCAACTCTATGGACTCTGTCTCACGCGAAAAAACAACCTTGCAACGTTTTCAAGATCCTCGTTTTTTCTGCACAGTATTTTGAATTTTCCGCTCATGCCGATACTCGCTTTCAAATTCTTTTTATGAAGCAGATATATCTTTCTCCGTAATAGTCGGTCTCCCCGACCTCGGTAAAGCCCAGCTCTCTGTACATTTTGAGCACCTTGTCATAGTGCTTTGCCGCCAAAAACCTTATTATATCGCAGCCCATGCCGCGCGCAAGGTCCTCTATCTCCCGCACCAAAGCGTGCGCCAGGCCGCTGCCCTGACGGTCGCGCGCCACACAGAGCCGACAGGGCTCGCACGCCCTCTCGCTGTCCTTCGGAAAGCAGTCTATCTCGCCGAACGCCTCAAAGCAGCCCACCGTCGCCGCAGCTATTATCCTGCCGTCCGCGTCCTTGCAGCAGTATAGCGCGCCCGCCTCCTGATCCTCCCGCGCTATATCGAGGTTCGGATACTCCTCGTCCCACGAGCAGCCCTCCGCGCCCTTTACGGATTCATAGAGCTCCGCGATGCTCTTTACGTCCCCGCTGCCCGCCTTTTCTAAAAGCATTTCCCGAACTCCCCGTAAAGCTCCTCGTTGAGGCTTTGCATGAGCGCGGTATCCGCCTTTTGCACGCGCCTGTCAAATGTCAATAGCCCGTTTATCTCGTCCTCCACGTCCGAAAGCTGGGTATAGACCGCCGCGCACAGGCCGTTTTTGATAAGCGGCTTGAGCTCGTCCATGTAAAGGCTCTTAATAGCATCGGAAAGCTCCTTCCCGTCCGTAAAGAGCTTATACCCGAAAGGCTTTTCGCTTTTCCGCTCACCGGCGCTCAGGCTGTAGCCTCCGAACTCCGTCAGCGCGAGCATGCGCTTATCCGCCTTCATTTTCAGCTTTTTATAGTATATATGCCTGCTCTTGAAGTCCCCCGCGCCCATATCGTGCCAGCCGCTCGCGGAGTCTATGAGCCTCGTCGGGTCGAGCTCTCTTAAAATGCCCGTGAGCCTCTCGGAGTCGAACTGCCCCCAGCCCTCGTTGAAAACCGTATAAACCATGAGCGACGCGCAGTTATATAAAAGCTCAGCCGTGTCTCTCATGTCCTTCTCGAACGCCGCTCTTCCCTCCGCGCTCTTTCTGCCGAAGGCGGCGCGGTTCTTATCGCTTATGCGTATGCCTATAAACGGCAGCGCCATCGTCACGGCGGGCTTGTACTCCGCGCCGGAGTTGACCATATCCTGCCATACTATCATGCCGAGCCTGTCGCAGTGATAATACCATCTGAGCGGTTCGATCTTTATATGCTTGCGGAGCATATTGAAGCCCATGGCCTTCATAGAGCTTATATCCGCTATCATGGCCTCATCTGACGGAGGCGTATACAGTCCGTCGCTATAATAGCCCTGATCGAGAACTCCGCTCATGAATATGGGCTCGTTGTTGAGAGCGGGCAGCAGCCTGCCGTTTCTCTCGACGGTCGAAAACTTTCTCATGCCGAAGTAAGACCTCACCACGTCCCTCTCCGCCGTGAATATGACGTCGTAAAGAAAAGGGTCGTCCGGGCTCCACGGCGAAAAATCGTCTATGGAAAGCTCGAGCTCTCCAGTGCGCGTGCTGCCCGTCATGAGCGTCTGCTTTCCGTATACCTCCACGAATATCTCCGGGCAGCCAGTCTGCTCTATCTCAAAACGGACCTTTCTCTCGTCGAAGAGCGGGGTAATGCGCACGGACTCTATATGCGCGGAATACAGGCTCTCGAGCCATACCGTCTGCCATATGCCGCTCGTCGCGGTGTACCATATGCCGCCGCGCGCGTATTTCTGCTTTCCCCTCGCGTATATCTCGCTGTCCGCGTCGTCCCTTACGACCACCTCTATCAGGTTTTCGCCGTCGTGAAGCGCGTCCGTGATGTCGAACCGGAACGGCAGATAGCCGCCCTCGTGAGTGCCGACTGAGCTTCCGTTTATAAGCACCTCGCATGTCTGATCGACCGCGCCGAACTGCAGCCGCACTATGTCCTTTTTAAAGCCGTCGGGGAGCGAAAACGACCGCGAGTATCTCAAGGTCTCGTCCTTTTTGAGCTGCGTATCCGCTCCGGAGAGCGCGCTCTCGGGCGAAAACGGAACGAGTATGTCTCCGCTGCGGCTCTCCGCCGCGCCGCCGGTTATCTCATAGCTCCATATGCCGTTAAGGTTCAAGTAGCTGTCCCGCTCGAGCTGGGGACGGGGGTATCTGTGAAGGGGCGCGTCTGTTATTGCCTCACCCCATTTTGTCAAAGGCTTATGCTCCAATTTTCTTCTTCCTCCGGGCAAGGATTATTATGGGTATGACGATGAGCAGCAGGACTGCCGCCGCCGCTAAAAATATCTCCGAGGTGGGGACCTGCTTTACCGTACCGAGGTCCTCATATGTCATTCCCGTTCCGCGTATGACCGCCGAGCCTATATACGGCCCCGATACCATGGGCAGCAGCACATAGAACACTATGCGTATGCCCTGAAAGAGTCCTGCCTTGCCCTCGGGCGTATTGTCGCGAACGAGCCCCGAGAAGCACGCCGAAAGCAGCATCCCTCCGCCGAGCATGACGACGCCCGCTATTATCACGAATATCATATCCTTTGCAAAGAACATGAGCACGAGACCTATGAGCTCCGCAGCCGCCGCGGGTATGCTGAAACGCAGCTTGCCCGCTTTGTCTATGACCCTGCCGAGCAGCACGCTTATCACCGATGCGGCTATGAGCACCGCGCCGAGTATGATGGCATAATTATCAAAGCCTAAAAATCTCTGTATGTATATTATGAGATAAGGCATATACACCTGCTGTGAAGCGGAGTATACGAGCAGCCCCAGGAGCGCTGTATAAAGCTCGGGGTTTGCTTTCATGACGGACGGCCTGAAGCCGTATATTATGTTTGAAAGATACTTGCCCTCTTTGTTAGGCTTCAGGGACGGCGAATCCTTTATTATCAGAATGCCCGAAAGCCCGCCGAGTATCGTCACACCGCCTATTATCACAAAGAAGAGACCCCATTTGCCCTGTGCGGTCAATGGGTCCAGCAGTCCGAATATCACGAGCATAGCCACGAGCGGCAGCGCCGCAAGCACGGACTCCGCGCGGCCTCTGTTGTCGCTGTCCGTCACGTCCGTTACCCATGCGTTAAAGGCGGCGTCGTTAGCCGTGGAGCCGAAGAAGGTCATTATGCAGTCGAGCACCACGACGAGCCCGGCCGCGAGAGCGGCTGCGGACGCGGCGGGAGCAATGCGCTCCATGCCTTCCACCGACACGAGCCCGAAGCTCATAGTCGACAGCCCCCAAAGTATATAGCCCACGACTATAAAGGCCTTGCGCTTGCCGACGCGGTCCGAGAGCGCGCCCATGAATATCGTCGTGAGCGTCGCGGTCGCCGCGGACAGCGCCACCATAGCGGCTATCGCGGCGGTGTCCCCGGTTATCGTGTTATACAAAAACACGTTGAAATACATGTTCTCGACCATCCACGCAAGCTGACCGAAAAGTCCTATGACAAGAACGACCGACCATGTCCTCGCAGATAATCCGCTTTTTTTCTTCTCACTCATAAAATGACCTCTTTGACCGAGATTATAAGATATATGGGTACTGCCAATAAATAATTCTATCACATACCCGGGAAAATGCAATGTGAAAGCAACGCGGATTTATATGCAAGCCGTACTGCCTTTACATGCTTTCCACGTTGTATGCTAAAAAGGACGTCCGCTGCATTGACGTCCTCATTTCCGTCGGAAAACACTGTTTTCAATTGGGCTATTACGTTTTGACATGTATCAAAGCGCTACATCGTTATTATCACTGCGCCCCTCTTTGGCCTTCTTTATACCCTCACGCATGTACTCGCAGTATTCTTCTATGCTGTTGAAGCATTCCCAATGGTAGTTAGCCCCTGTTCCTGTGAGTTCATGAAACTCCTTTTTCAAATTCTGCACCTCAGGACTGTTAAGCCTTTTTTCAGCTTCTTCCGTATAAAATCTAACCATCACTTTTAATAATCTCCTTAAAAATTCTTACGACGTCAGGCTGTCTATTCTCAAGGTGTACCACTGTTTTGGGGTCTATAATCTGTAAAATATTCAAATTTGCGTATATTTCTGTCTCTTTCATACCCTGTTTTTTCCAATACTCAGCGTTATGACCCGCTGGAAGCGTGGCACAATCATCTGTAAGAGCGCTATAAATATCTGCTGCATAATAGTTGCCGTGGAATACACCACCTTCCGCAAACAGCGCATTAATCTCGTCGATCTTGCTCATCGCCGCTCTTGATTCAGTATCTATCACCTCAACAAAGCCCTTATTCTCGAAAGATCTGTAATACAAATAATCAGATCTGTGCGACACTTCGTGCAACTCTGCAATACTGTGATCAAAATCATTATACGCTGGATGCATTGGATTGTAAATCACAGCATCCTTTCTCGGTAAATACGCAAACGGGCTGCTGGCAGCGTCATCCCTAATATGCTCGGTCGTATCAGTGTAATAGTTCATT
>CAYVOZ010000012.1:0-14500 GCA_964453325.1 uncultured Christensenellaceae bacterium
AATACTTCGAGATTCGCTTTGTAAAAAACGCAATCCGACCTCGCAAAAAAACTAATGGGAATCGATCTCAACCGGTCACGTTTTTAAGAAACACTTTAGTTTAGGTGCAATTCCTCGAATTTTATCGTCGTTTTGTATTGCAAATATGAAGGAGGCCTCTTTTCGTTGTAAAAACCGAATAATTCTTTGGATATGAATGATCAACGAGTTTGTAGAGAAGATCCTCATACATGAGATTGCACGAAATGGCACGAACAAAACCACCTGCGGCGCAAGTTCAACAGCAGCCGGAAGGAATACGATAAGGCAAAGAAATACGCCGAGACAGACGCGGTGAAGAACAGTATACGCGCCGATACTATGTCAACGGGCATGCTTGTTCCGATATGCAAGCTGCCGGAGCAAGAGCCGAAGCGGGTATAACGGGTTATGCAGACCGTCTGTTTGTCTCGTCTTTTAGCCTGTTTGTCTCGTTTTTTAGCCTGTTTTGTTTGACTTCAAACACATTATCCACTATACTCATTTAGTTAAAATATATCCACTCGAAGGGATTTGAAAGTCATGAGAATAGTTGATTCTTCACGGACTAAGCAGCATAACTTCGCCCTCGCAAACAGCAAGGGCTTATTTCAGTTGATACAGTTTTGTGTATAACGCACAGGGCAGTTTTATTCTTATACGAATGAGGATGGAGAAACAAGTATGAAAAAACGGATCTTAGCAGTTATTCTGGCAATGGCGATGGTGATCTGCCTGCTGCCTATGTCGGCGTTTGCGGCCGACCCCACGCCGTTTTATGTAGGCAATGCCATGCATTTTGCCGACACTGATGATTCGTTGTCCACCGGCTATCTGACAACTCAGACCGATAACATTACGATGGAGGCGTGGGTCAACGCAGACACATTGTCAAATGCCGAGACCAATATCCGTATCATGTATAACGGTGACAGCGGCGGGACAGGTTACGGGATATACCTGACAGGCGCAAATAAACTGCCCAGCATTTTGGTGGGCGGCATAGGCTTTGCACACACAGATCGGACACTGTCCACATCACAGTGGTATCATCTCGCGGCTGTGCGCAACAGCGGCGCATGGACCTTCTACATCAACGGCGTCGCTTGCACAAATCTGACCTATGACGGCACATTGACAAATTCGACCGATCCAAACATTCCCGGGGGCGCAGATACGTTCACCATCGGCAACAGACCCGCTGTCATAGAGAACTTCACCGGGAAAATCGATGAGGTCCGCTTCTGGACGGTCGCCCGGACCGCGGCACAAATAAAAGACAATATGTATATCAAGCTTGACGGTACAGAGACCGACCTGCGCGCTTACTATAACTTCGACCAGACAGGCATAACCGCCGAAGGAGACAATACCGGCATCACGACCGTCGCGGATTTGGCGGGAGGTGATAACGGTCTGAACATCACGGGATTTGCCTTGACCGGAACGACCTCCAACTTTGTGAAAAGCGTGGCGCTGGGCAGCTTTGCGCTCAGCAGCGACGCATACAGCGTCGGCGCGTCCGGCGGAACGCTTAGTATTCCCGTTAACCGCACGGACGGAAGCGAAGGCGCCGTAACGCTGAATTACACGGTCGAGCAGGCGACGGGCGATACAGCCGTTGCCGGAACGAATTTTACGGCGGTCAATGGCGGCACTGTGACCTTTGCCGGGGGAGTTACGACACAGAATATAACAGTCAGCGGAATTGCAAACGGCACGGGTGAACAAAAGACCTTTACCGTTTCTCTCTTAGCCCCTGTCGGCGTGGCGCTCGGCGCCAACAGCAGCGCGAAGGTGACTATCCCGCCCTATAGCTATGACATTGCGGGCGGCAGCATCACCATTGCGGACGGCACGAACGCGGACACTCTTCAAATAACGCAGGGAGCGGCCCCGCCCATAGACAATATCCCAAAGAGTACCCCCATAACGATCTACGGCGGCACGGCAGCAAGCCCCTCGGGCAACAGAGTGTCTGTCAATGCCACGCGCGAGGTAAAGCTCACGATAAATGAGCTGCATATCACCTCCACCGCTTCGCCCATCAGCCTCGCAATCGGCGCAAACGTCAGCCTGACGCTTGCGGGCGAAAGCAAACTTGAGGCGACCGATTGGAATTATCCCGGCGTCGCCGTGCCCGATGGCGCGAGTCTGACCATAACCGGCGCAAACGAGGCCACAGATAAGCTCAAGGCCATCGGCGGCAGAAACAGCGCGGGCATCGGCTCAGGCACAGACCCCGGCAGCGTCACCCTTGCGCCCTCGGCAGCCACCGGCGGGCTCAGGTGCGAGAAAAAGGTGAGCACCAGTGAAACCGTCACGACCGTAGCGGTCTATTCCGGCACGAAAACTGTGACTACGGATACGCAATATGTCGACATCACACCCTTCACCCCCGCAAGCGCAAAGACCGCTCCGGTAAAGGGCGAATGGGACGCGGATTCCAAGGGCACGGCGACCTGGACGGCGATCACAGGCGAGAGCGGCGACACCCACGGCTACCGGGTGTATCTGTATAAGCTAAACACCGTTTCGGGCGATTATGAGGCGATAAGCGCGGCAAATGGCGGCGTGAAGGATGTGGCTGCGGGCAAAACCAGCCTCGACCTCCTGAGCGTTTTGGCGCAAAACGGCAGCGGCAGCTATAAATTCACCGTCTCCACGCGCGGCGACGGCACAGATGTGCGCGACAGCGCGGAAAGCGAAAAGAGCGACGCGTATGCGATCAACGCACCGAGCCTTGATCTGAGCGCGGGCAGGCTGATATTCACAAGAGATACGAGAGGCTTGGTTACGGTACAGCAGAGGGACGACGAGGGCAATTTTCATGATGTTCTGACGGATGCACCCATCGAGACGATGATCCGCGTCTGCCAAACGGGCAGTGCCGCGATCCCATACACCATCACGGTGCGAAACTATAGCGGGGATGGCGTGACGCCCATCAATATCTTACCGGACGGTCTCAACATCAGTACGAATCGCACCACGAGGGCGATCGTTCTCAATGCGAACGCCAGCGTGGCGCTGACGTTGTTGAACAGCAACACAATAAAAGCAGATGAAGCCGCCTGTATCGATCTGGGCGACAGCGCGGTGGGCGCGTACCTTACCATACAGGGTGACGGCACACTGGACGCTCTGATCACCGGTTCCGGCGGTGTGGGATGCGTCAACAGCATGCGTAACGACAGTAAATTGACCATCAAGAGCGGCACGGTGACTTTCCGCAGCAATGACGGCGTGGGTATCAAGAACGTGAACTTCACCGTCAACGGCGGTACTGTCAAGCTCAGCGGGACCACACGGGCGATCGACAGTATCAATACGACATTCAGCCCCGCCGCAGACAAGTATTTCAAGATGGGGCTCAGCGAAGCGAGCTTCAGCGACGCCGAAAGCAACACGCGTAACATCGTGTCGGCGGAAAGCTTCAGTGACGTGCAAGACTTTGTCACGATCACCACCCACGGCCGTCCTGTGCTTCCCACGCCCGCAGCGGGCGCGTGGGCTGCGTCGACGCCCGCCAGGGCGACATGGACGGCGGCAGCAGGTGCGGGCAGCTACTCCGTGCAGCTCTATAAGAACGGCACGGCTTTGGGCAGCGCACATACGACGGCGGAGCTGTATTACGACTTTGCCTCCGACGTCACCGCGGCAGGAGCGTATACCTTCAAGGTCACGGCACTGCCCGCAGCGAGCTCGGCGGATATGGCAAGCGCGCAAAGCACGGTCAGCGATACCTATTCCGCCTACGCTATCACCTATGAACTGGACGGCGGCGACGAGGGCAGGGTGCAGCCCGTTCCGGGTGGCCCGTATGTCGGAAATCCCGAATACTGCCATGCGGGCACGGCTGCCTTCACGCTTTTAAACCCCGCAAAATTCGGCTATGACTTCACGGGCTGGACGGGCAGCAACGGCACAACGCCAAGCACGTCCGTCACAGTAACGCCGTCCGCCGTAAGCGGCGCGCTTTCCTACACCGCAAACTGGACGGCGAGAAACTACACGGTGGTCTATGACGGCAACGGCAGCACGGGCGGAAACACGGCAAGCAGCACGCATACCTACGACGCGGCGAAAAAGCTTACCGCGAACGGCTTTGAGCGCAAGTATACCGTGACCTATGACCATAATTACACCGGCGACTCCGACGACAGCGCCACTGCGGCCTACAGCTTCAACGGCTGGAACACGAATGCGAATGGCACCGGTACGAGCTACACCGATAAGGAGAGCGTGACGAACCTTGCGCCGATCGGAGCGTTTACGCTCTACGCCCAGTGGACGAGCGCAAGCGTAACGCTCCCCACGCTGACGCGCACGTACTACACCTTCGGCGGTTGGTATTCGGACGCGGCCTGCACGGACGCGAAGCTCGTCGGCGCGGGCGGCGCTAGCTATACGCCCACGGCGGGCATAACGCTCTATGCCAAGTGGACACCGAACAGCGATACCTATACTGTCGCCGTCTCGGCAAACCCCTTGGCGGGCGGTACTGTAACGGGCGGCGGCACGTTTGGCGCGGGCAGCCATACTGTATCCGCGACGGCTAACGTAAACTATGAGTTTGTGGAATGGCGGGAAGGCGGCGTACAGGTCAGCACGAGTCAGAGCTACACCTTCACGCTCGCGGGCGACCGCACACTTGTGGCGGTGTTCAGCTACACCGGCACGAACCCGCCACCGGAAGCCAACGGCATCTCCGGCATAACCTCCGGCAAAATCGTTACGCAGGGCGAAAACGTCACCTTTACGGCGAATGGCGGCGGCATGCCGAACAACAACCCCGGGACAGGCGACAAATGGTGGCTTCCCACACATTGGGAGACGAATCCATCGGGCGATTTCTCCACCGGCTTTACGCAGAGCTTCTCTACGGCAGGCATGACGATAGGCGCGCATACGCTGACCGTCACCTTTACCCAGCAGCGATATAACGGCACAGCGTGGGTGAATACAGGAGCGACGAACACCAGGAGCGTGAGCTTCACGGTGAAGGCCGCGTCGGTTACGCCTACTACGCCGGTTATAACCGATCCTACAGCGGCAAAGACCGTAACAAAAGACATCGGAGGGAAAGCAACGTTAACTGTCACAGCAACAGGCACAGCTCCGCTTGCGTATCAGTGGCAGATAAACAAGGGCAGCGGTTGGTCTGATATCACAGGAGCGACGGACAGCAGCTATACCACAAGCGCGCTCAAAGCCTCGAACGACGGATATAAATACCGCTGCACAGTTACGAACAGCGCGAATAGCTCGACATCCCCGGTGTTCACTCTTAAAGTGACTGATCCGGATAACCCGGTCATGGGAGACACTTCCATGCCGTGGCTGTGGATAGGGCTTATGGCGCTTGCGGGGCTTGCTTTTACCGCAGTTGTTTTTCTTAAAAAGCGCAGGGCGAACGTACGTTAAAAAGAAATATCTATATTGTCAGTGGTAAACACGTCGGAGCAAGCTCCGATGCCGAAGGGTCGGCAGGATAAACCTGCCGACCCTTACTGTATCTCCGCTGCTCCTCCTTCTCCCCACAAAGGCACGTTTACTCCGGTCACTGCCACCTTTGCGGGACCCCCAATTTCGAGCCGATAGCTTTACATCTAAAACGCAAATGTCAGATACAGCAAAGAAAGTAAAGAGAATCAATTTGAACTCTTCACGTTATCAAGAAACACCTTGAGTAAGATGCATTTCCTCGAATTTTACCGGCGTTTTGTATTGCAAATATAAGCAGTCTCTTTCGCAGGCGTAAATACATTGACAACCATCTATGCATCGCATATAATATACATAGACGCTAATCTATGTGAGGTGATCGTATGAACGCTATCGATGTTGCTCTGCTGTGTAAGGCGCTTGGGGACTCCAACCGTCTGCAAATAGTACAAATGCTTTCGGATGGTGAAAAGTGTGCGTGTAAGCTGCTGGAGCGGTTCGAGATAACGCAGCCCACGCTTTCGCATCACATGAAAACACTGTGTGAATGCGGGCTTGTTGAAGTGCGAAAAGATGGTAAATGGAGCCATTATTCGCTCAACTGCGAAACGCTTGCCGCATTTAAGAAGTTTATCGGCGAGCTTTCCTGCTGCAAGGATAAGAACGGGTGCTGCTGATGTGGGATTTCATTCAAAAACAGATCCTCGGCATGAGCTGGCTCAACGAGCTTATAGGCAAGCTTCTTACGGCGTGTGGGCTGGACATATCGACCCGCATTGGCGGCAGCGTCCAGTTCTTCCTGTATGACGTGCTGAAAATATCCATACTGCTGTGCTTTTTGATCTTTCTGATATCGTATATACAGAGCTATTTCCCGCCCGAGCGCAGCAAAAAGATACTGGGACGCTTTCGCGGGATCGGCGCAAACTGCATCGCCGCATTGCTCGGCACGGTGACGCCCTTTTGCTCCTGCTCGTCAATCCCATTGTTCATGGGCTTTACAAGCGCGGGTTTGCCGCTCGGGGTGACATTTTCGTTTTTGATATCTTCGCCTATGGTCGATCTCGGTAGTCTCATACTGCTGATGAGCATATTCGGAACTAAGGTCGCCGTCGTGTATGTGCTGCTCGGGCTTGTGATCGCCGTTATCGGCGGCACGCTTATCGAAAAGCTGCACATGGAGCCGTATGTAGCGGACTTCATCAAAAATGCAAGCGCAGTCGATATCGACTCCCCCACTCTCACTCAGAAGGAGCGGTTCGTTTACGCGAAAGATCAGATGCTTTCCACTTTTAAGAAACCGTGGATATGCTGCGTCTCGAGATAACCGAATCCGCCTTTGCCAATTCGGCAAAGGGTATAGTCGAAATAGTAAAGCAGCTCATAGAGAAGGGCTTTACCGTCGAGATAGACGACTTCGGCAGCGGGTATTCCTCCCTCAACACGTTAAAAAACGTGCCTGCACAGGTGCTGAAGCTGGACATGCACTTCCTGGAGGACGACGACGACTCGGACCGCGGCGGCAATATACTTGAGTCAATAGTACGCATGGCAAAATGGCTCGGCATGTCCGTTATCGCGGAGGGCGTGGAATACAAGGCGCAGGCGGACTATCTCGCCTCGATAGGCTGCAGCTATATACAGGGCTATCTTTACGCGCGCCCCATGCCCGCAGAGGAGTATGAGAAATACTGCAAAAACGCCGGCAAGGAGGAGCGTCTTCTCTCCATGACCTCCGCGCCTAATCTAAACAACAACTCGTTCTGGGACCCGAAAAGCATGGATACGCTTATCTTCAACAGCTTTGTCGGTGCGGCGTGTATCTTTGAATACCACGACAGGAATATTGAGCTGCTGCGCGTCAACGATAAATTCACCGTGCTTTTGGGCTCAGGCACAATGACCGTCGAGGAGACGTTAAGGCTCAACTGGATAAGCTGCCTTACGCCCGACAGCCTCGCTCATGTCCGCAATATACTCGCACTCTCGGCTCAGAGCGGCGAGGAATACACCGCGGAGTATTGCTTTAAAAACATAACGGAAGAGCTTCAGCTCATATGGCTGCGCTCCACTATGCGCGTCATAGCCACCGCAGGCGAACGCATGCTCGTATACTGCATGAGCGAAAACATAACCGGCCAGAAAGAGTCCCTTGAAAGAGAAAGACTCGCCGCCGAACAGGTGCAGCTTATGATACACGATATGCCCGGAGGCTATGCGCGCATGCGCGTTGAACCGGACGGCGCGCTTTCGTACGTTTTCTTTAACGACAACTACTGCACGATGCACGGAATGACACATGCGGAAATGGAAAAGGCCGTTAAGGGAGACATTCTTGACGCCGTCCATCCGGACGACCTTACCGCCATGAAGGAGGCCATATCCAAGCTGCTCGCGGACGAGGGAGCAGACAGTCTTCGGTTCAGAGCCCACTGCAGAAGCGGCGGGTATAAATGGTTCTCCGTGCTCGGGCGGCTCACCCGCGACAAGGACGGACATCCGTTCATAAACGCGTATTTTTCAGATATAGACTCCGAGGTAAAGGAGCAGGCCAATCAACGCGCAATGCTCGACAATCTGCCCGGCGGAGCGGGAATATACGAGTTCAAAGACGGGCAGATGGATCTCATATATCAGAACAAGAGCTATTGGGATCTCGTAGGCCTTAACTGCGAGGCATATCCCGATCCAAACTCCATGTCCGCCGTTCATCCCGACGATATCCCCGTTATAATGCAGGATCTCGGAAAGGCTCTCGCCGAAAACCGCGACGTTGTCTGCGATATCCGGCTGCGCCACCTTACGCTGGGCTACCGCTATGTGCATTTGGTAGGACGCATAGTTGTCACGGGAGATAACGCCTTCAATATCTTTACGACCTTCACCCCCATCACAGAGGAAGCGCTTTCCATACAAAAGACCCTCCCAATCGCCATACAGGCTATGATGGACGCGTCCTCGGATATAGCATTTATCAAGGGCAAGGACTTAAGATATATAAGCTGCAGCAGGCAGTTTGCCTTGCTCACAGGGCATAAAAGCGAAAAAGAGCTCATTGGCAAATGCTCCTCGGATATAGTTCCGGAGGCACTTGCGGCGGAAAACAGCGCTATCGATATCGAGATACTCTCCGGCGGCGGATCAGTTGTGGATAAAGATACGCTCCTGCCCACCGCGGACGGCGTACGTCATCTTATTTTTTCCAAGTATCCGCTTTTCGATACCGCGGGCAGCGTAATAGGCATATACGGCACGGGACACGACGTGACAGAGGCGTTAAAGCAGCAGTCCAGGCTTGAGCTTTTGGCAAACAACATCCCCGGCGGTCTCGCCGTATATGAGGGAAGGCCCGACGCCCTTGACAAAATAAAGCTGGCTTATTTCAGCGACGGCTTCTGCCGCCTCTACGGCTATACGCGCGAGGAGTATACCCGACTCTCGCAGGTCAATCCCCTGAGCCTTGTCGCCGCAAGCGACATCACGCGGATGTTTGACAGCATCGTCGGTCTGGTGCGCGACGGCATACCCATGGATCTCACCTACCGCGCCCTTGTGAACGGCGACAAAAGCAAGTGGATAAACGTAAAAGCGGTCATGGGCGAGCCGAACGGCGACAAGCTCACCGTAAACGCAGTGTTCACCGATCTGACCGCCCAGAAGAACGTGCTTGACAAGCTCCGCATAAGCGAGGAGATAAACCGCATCGCCCTCGAGCAGAGCAGAACGGTCGTTTGCCGGTATGACGTCGCCTCTCACAGGCTTATCACCTCTCCGAACATAGATCCTATATTCGGCATTGCCTCCGTCGAGGAGAACGTCCCCGAAAGAAACGTGCAGAACGGCGTCATATCTCCCGAATCCGTCGAGGATTATAAGAATTTTTACGCAAAAATACAAACGGGTGAAAAGCACGGCAGAGTGATGTTCCAAAGGAACTCCTCCATAGGCTGGCGGTGGATAGACGCTCATTTCACCACGATCTTTACCGACAGAGGAGAGCCCTCAACAGCGGTCATATCCTTTGCCGACGTCACCGACAGCATAGAGCGGGATATGGCCTATCGGAAATGGAAGCAGTCTCTGCTCGACAGAACGCCGGAATCCTATTCCTTCTATCACTGCAATATCAGCAAGGACACCGTTATAAGCGCCTCTGAGGGGCTGCTTATACCAATAGAGATCAAAACCGACGCCCTGAGTCTTTCCGAGCGCACGGCGAAATATGCGGGCCACTGCGTATACGGAGAGGACAGAAATCAGTTCCTTTCGGTCATGAGCCGCGGCACCCTGCTTTTAAGGTACAACAAGGGCAGACGCTCCGACGCACTCGAATACCGGGAGATGCTGCCGGACGGCGGCGTAAGATGGGTGCGGGTCACGCTCGACCTCAGCGAGTCGCCCACCAGCGCAGATATCGAAGCGTACGTAATGTTTGAAGACATAGACGAGGTGAAGCGCGCGGAGCTCAACATAATAGAGCGAGCGGAGACCGACTCCCTCACAGGGCTTTTAAACCGTGTCACGTTTGAGGAGCGGTTTGCCCGTAGGATCGGGAAGAGAAAGCCGGGTACGGTATCCGCGCTTTTCATAATCGATCTCGACGGCTTTAAGCTCGTTAACGACCGTTTCGGACACGCCGTAGGCGATCAGACGCTCATCGAGCTTGGTCAAAAGCTGCTCTCCGCCTTCCGCGACGAGGATCTTATATGCCGTCTCGGCGGGGACGAATTCCTTATATATATGTGCGGCGCTCTGCATAGGAGCGCAATAAAGGAGCGCGCCTCGCTCGTATGCGCACTGCTGCATAAGTCCTTCAGTCTGGACATACAGCTCTCCGCGAGCATAGGCATTTCCATATGCCCGGATAACGGCTCCGACTTTGAGACGCTTTATCGCAAGGCCGATTCCGCTCTGTATTACGTCAAGGAGACCGGCAAGGACAATTATGCCGTTTATTCCGAAAGCATGAGCGAGAACCCGGGGATTCCGCAGACGGAAAACGCGCCGGAGGCCGTTTCCCGGCCTGCCGCGCATAACGCGCCCACGCGCAGGATGCTCATAGTTGAGGATAACGAGATAAACCGCGACTATCTCTCGAGCCTGTTTGACAGCGACTTTATAATCGATACCGCCTCGGAAGGCACAGCCGCGCTCATAAGGCTGCGGCGATACGGCTCGGGCATTTCCGTCGTGCTGCTCGACCTCATGATGCCGGGACTCGACGGCTTTGAGGTGCTTAAGAAAATGAGGGAGAACGTCTCCACACAGAACATTCCCGTAATAGTCGTGAGCGGCATGGACGAGCGCGAGGCCTGCCTTAAGGCCATAAAGGAGGGCGCGTCCGACTTTATCACCAAGCCCGTGGATCCGGATATTTTAAAGCTCCGCGTCGCATCGGTCTTAAGCAGGTCGGAGAACGAACAGCTCCGCGCGCAGAACCGATACCTTGCGCTGCAAAACGACGAGGCTAAGCGGCTCGCAGAGGCAAAGCGCCACAGCGAGGAGCTCTCCGTTGCACTGCACGCCGCCGAGCGCGCCGACCTCGCAAAGAGCCAGTTCCTCTCGAGCATGTCTCACGAGATACGCACGCCCTTAAACGCCGTTATAGGCTATAACACCATAGCCAAAAACGAGATGAACGAGGCTCGTACGGACGAGGAGAGAAGACAGTCCAATATGAAGGTGCTCGACTGCCTCACAAAGAGCGAGGTCGCGTCGAGGCATCTTCTCACGATAATCAACGACGTACTGGATATGTCAGCCATAGAATCCGGAAAAATGAAGGTGGATAACTCGGACTTCGACTTCAGGAGCCTTATAACCTCCCTGACGGTCATGTTCTTCTCTCAGGCGCGCTCAAAGGGCGTGGACTTCGAGGTGATATTCGACAAGCCCACGGAGGAATGGTTCGTCGGAGACCAGCTGCGCATAAATCAGGTGCTTACAAACCTGCTCTCCAATGCCGTGAAATTCACGCCGGACGGAGGCCATGTCTCGCTTATCATAACAGAGAGCATAATAGACGATTTCTCGGCTCATTTCAAATTCGTGGTAACTGATACCGGCATAGGCATGACCGAGGAATACCTGGAGCACATATGGACTCCGTTTGAGCAGGCGGAGGCCTCGATATCCCGCCGCTTCGGCGGTACCGGTCTCGGACTCTCCATAACCAAGAATCTGGTCTCGCTCATGAACGGTTCGATAGACGTCGAAAGCAAGCCCGGAGCCGGGTCGCGCTTCACCGTGGAGCTGACGCTCGGACGGACGGGTCAGCCGCAGCAGACCTCGGGCTATGATTTTTCGCACGTGAATGCGCTCGTCGTGGACGACGATATGAACACCTGCGACTACATAAAGCTGCTTTTCGACCGCTGCGGCGCGCGCTGCTCCGTGTTCACGTCGGGAAGGCAGGCCATAGACGCATTTGACTATGCTCTTAAAAACAAAGAGCCCTATAACATCTGCCTCGTAGACTGGCGGATGCCGCAGATGGATGGCTTTTCCACCATATCGGAGATACAGCGCCTTTCGGCCGGGGATCTGCCCATCGTGGTAGTATCGGCATATGATTTTTCGGAGGTGGCCGAGCATGCAAAGGCGCTCGGCATAAGCCGCTTTATCTCCAAGCCCCTGTTCCAGTCCTCGCTTTTCGATCTGCTCGTTACGATCAGCGGAAAGCCCGTCCCCGTAACGCATAAGCCCGAAAATAAATACAACTTCGACGGGGCGCGCGTGCTTTTGGCGGAGGACAACAACATGAACATGGAGGTCGCGAGGCATCTGCTCGTCTCCGCGGGACTCGCAGTGGACAGCGCGTGGAACGGACAGGAGGCCATAGACATCTTCACCGCGTCCAGACCCGGCGCGTATAAGGCGATACTCATGGACGTGCATATGCCCGTGGCGGACGGATATCAGGCTACGCGCGCGATACGAGCGTCGGAGCATCCCGACGCGAAAAGCGTGCCTATAATAGCCATGACGGCGGACGTCTTTGCAGAGGACGTTGCGGAAGCGCACAGCGCCGGCATGAACGACCATATCGCAAAGCCCATAGATGTGGAGTCGCTTTACCATATGCTGAAGGAATACATACAGAACTAAAAATAATCTGATACGGAGAAAACATGAACGCAGAAATACTAAAAAACGCGGGCGTCGAATACGACGACGGAGTGAAGCGCTTTGCAGGCAGAGCGCAGCTTTACGAGAAAACTCTTATGAAATTCTCAAAGGACACAACGTTTTCCCGCATAAAGGCGGCATACGAGGCCGGGGACAAAGACGGGCTTTTGGCAAGCGCCCACGAGTTCAAGGGCATGTGCGGAAATATTTCGCTCACCTCGCTTTACAAAACCTCCGACGCTATGGTCAGGCTGCTCCGCGCAGACGAATACCCCGGAGCCGCGTTTGATTCTCTCTACGGGCAGCTCAAGGCGGATTATACTCGTACATACGAAGCGGTCTCGGCCGCTATGGAGAGTATTTCATGAAGAAAGCAAAGTTAACACGAGGCCTGCGCCGTATTCTTCTGACCGCCGTTTGTGCGGTCATGGCTGCGGCTGTGTTCCTTCCCGCCTGCGCGCTGGCGGAGGATACGACCGGGGATACTATAAAAGTCGGCTTTTTCGCAATGGACGGCTATCATATGGAGGACGCGGACGGCGCGCGCAGCGGCTACGGCTATGAGTTTTTGCAGCTTTTGGCACGATATTCCGACCTCAGCTTTGAATATATAGGCTACGATAAGAGCTGGGAGGACATGCAGGAGATGCTCGAAAAAGGAGAGATCGACCTGCTGACCTCCGCGCAGAAAACTCCCGAGCGCGAGGAGCTCTTCGGCTTCAGCGAGACGCTCATAGGCACGAGCTCCGCGATGCTCACTGTCAAAACGGGCGACGAGCGCTATTCCGACGGCGATTACGACGGCATGCGAATAGGCCTTGTCGGGGGAAACAGCCGCACGGCACAGCTCGACGCCTTCATGAAGGAGCGCGGCTTCAACTATACTCCGGTATACTATTACGGCATGAACGATCTCACCGCCGCGCTGCAAAAGGGTGACGACATAGACGCAGCCATGTCGAGCACGCTTCGCCGGACGGATAACGAATGGACGCTCGAGACATTTGACTCCACACCCTTTTACGCCATCGTCAAAAAGGGCAACGACGAGCTCTTGAGCAAGATCGACGACGCCCTGCTCCTTATGGACACGGATTCCGCGGGATGGCGGACAAGGCTGCTCAATAAGTACTACAGCATGGATTCGGGCGAGGTCGTCGCTTTCACCGCCGGGGAGCGGGACTATCTGCATCTTTTGGGGGCAAGCGGAAGGATACTCAGGGTAACGATGAATCCCGACTGCGCACCGTATTCGTATTTCGAGGACGGAAAGCCCAAGGGCATCGTCGCGGACATATTCGCCGAGGTCGCTGCCCGCATGAATATCAAGTACGAAATGATCGAGCCCGAAAGCAGAGAGGATTACAGACGCATATGCGTCGAGGACAAGGCGGACATAATACTTGACGCCATGAACGATTACTATACCGTGGAGTCCAACAGTCTCGAGATAACCGACGAGTATTATTCCACGCCTCTCGCCGCTCTCACGACAAAGTCCAACCTGCGCGATGTGACCGATCTTGCACAGCCTGCCGTCAGCCTTTTAAACGAGAGCTATTACTCGGCGGTATTCGAGGACAGGCAAAAGCTCGGGTCCGAATTTCTTACCTATAGGGACGCCGCGGACGCTGTAAGGAGCGGAGGCGCGGACGGTACGTATATGCCCTACTACTGCGCACAGTGGATATGCAACGACGACGTGACCGGCAAGCTCAAATGCCTCATGCTGCCGAAATACGAGCGTTCGTTCGTATACGCCGTAGACTCGGACGAGAGCTATAAGCTGCTCTCCTCCCTCAACAAGGCGTTAAAAAGCCTCTCGGAGGACAGTATAACGTCCATCGTCACCGCGAATACTGAGCACAGGGACGCGGGCGTGACCTTTATAGGCTTTATTTATCAG
>CAYVOZ010000012.1:14510-26834 GCA_964453325.1 uncultured Christensenellaceae bacterium
ATGGGTAGCGGCAGCCGCGGTGCTTTTCATAGCCATCATAATAGCCGCGCTGTTCTTTGCGGATAAGAGCCGCCGCGCGCAGAAGGAGCTGCGCCGCAGCCGCCGCGTGGAGCGATATATAGGCTATCTGTGCGATGTGCATTATAAGGTGCTGGAGGTCGACTTTGACCTTAAGACCCGCCGTCAGTACATGAAGCGCGGAGACGTCGTGGAGATAGAGGAGCGCAGCGACTTTTTCGGCTTTGATATAGAGAGCATATATCCCGATGACGTCAAAGACTGCCTTTCCGTGTTTGCTCCCGCGGCCGTAAGGACGCTTTTCGATTCGGGTGAAAACGAGCGCTATATAGAGTGCCGCATGCGCGCCGAGGGCGGCGAATACCGCTGGTTCAGCTATCTGCTTAAACTCATACCTATAGACAGCGAGCACCCTTGCAGCGCGATGCTGCTCATAAAGGACATAGACGATCTCCGCCGCGAGCGCGAGCAAAATCACGACGCGCTCATGGACGCTCTCGACGCGGCAAACACTGCCTCCCGCTCCAAGAGCGCGTTCCTCTCGAGCATGAGCCATGAGATACGCACACCCTTAAACGCCATGATAGGCTATATGACTATCGCCAAGGCCGCCGTCGACGACAAAGAAAAGATGCTCCACTGCATCGAGTCCGCAGGCATTGCGGCGAGGCATCTGCTCTCCATTATAAACGACATACTGGACGTATCCTCCATGGAGGCGGGCAAGATAAAGCTTTTAAAGGAGCGCTTCGACCTCAAGGAACAGCTGTCCTCCGTATCCACGGTATTTTATCAGCAATGCAGGCTTAAAAACATAAGTTTTGACATAACCATTGACGGTCTCACCGAGGAATGGGTCGTCGGCGACGCCATGCGCGTCAGCCAGATACTCATGAACCTCATGTCCAACGCCGTAAAGTTCACGAGCAAGGGCGGCGTCGGGCTCAAGGTGGTGCAGACCGCGTTGACCGCCTCGCAGGTCTATATTCGTTTTATCGTAAAGGACAGCGGCATAGGCATGTCGGAGGAATATCTCGGCAGGCTGTTTGAGCCGTTTGAGCAGGAAAGCGCGCAGACGTCCAGAAAGTACGGCGGCACGGGCCTCGGAATGTCTATCACCTTGAGCCTCGTCAATCTCATGGGCGGAAATATAGACGTTGAAAGCACTCCCGGCGCGGGCAGCACGTTTACCGTGACGCTCCCGTTCGAGCGCACCGAGAACATATCCGCGGAGGCCGCCTCAAAGGATATTTCGCATCTGCGCGTGCTCATAGTAGACGATCTTGAAAACGAGTGCGACTATGTCCACGCCCTTCTCGACAGGTGCGGCGTATACTCCGAATCCGCGGGCAGCGGTGAGGACGCTATACGCCTTGTATCGCAGAAGAAGAATACTTCGGAAAGATTCGACCTCTGCATAATCGACTGGAATATGCCGGGGCTCAACGGGGTCGAGACCACAAGGCTCATACACGAGGAATGCGACCCGGATATACCTATAATAATCGCCACGGCATACGATATTTCGGAGTTCGAGCAGGAGGCCTCCGAGGCGGGCGCAGCGAGGATAATATCAAAGCCTCTGTTCCAGTCCACGCTTTTAGACCTTTTGGTAACGACATACGGCAAATATGACATAGAGCCGGACGGAGACGCCGACATACCCGATCTTTCCGGCATGCATGTGCTGCTCGCGGAGGACAACGAAACCAACGTCGAGGTCGCCATTGACCTTTTGGAGCTCGCGGGAGTCACCGCCGACGTCGCGGAGAACGGCAGCGAGGCTGTAAGGCTGTTCCTCGAAAAGGGCGACAGCTACGACGCCATACTCATGGACGTACAGATGCCGGTCATGGACGGCTACGAGGCCACGCGGACGATACGCGGCTCCGGGGCTCCCCGCGCGTCATCGATACCCGTAATCGCCCTCACCGCCGACGCCTTTGCCGAGAACGTATCCGCAGCTCTTGCCGCCGGCATGAACGACCATATCGCAAAGCCTATTGAGCTCAACGTGCTTTTCACCGCGCTTAAGCGAGTGTATAATGTGGATAAGCATGACTCCGCAAGCCCTGAGGATCGGCAGCGGGATCAGGTCATCAAAACAACATAAGCCGTCAAGGAGGAACTTTCATGAAATACAACGCAATAGTGGTAAAAGGGCCTATGGATATCTCCTTTGTTGAAAAGGAGACGGGACAGCCGGGGGCGGGAGAAGCGCTCATTAAAGTTAAGGCCGCCGGGCTATGCGGCACGGACGCCGAGGTGCTCGGCGCCACGCTCATATACTATACCTCGGGCATGGCAAAGCTGCCCATAACTCCGGGACACGAGTGGAGCGGCGAGATAGTCGCTCTCGGCCCGGACGTGACCGGCTTTAAGGTGGGAGACCACGTTACGGGAGAATGCACCGTAAACTGCGGACATTGCAGCCAGTGCGTCTCCGGACACGCGAACCTTTGCCCGAACCGCACCGAGACCGGCGTTATGAACCGCGACGGCGGCTATGCGGAGTATATCACGTTCCCCGTGACGCATCTTCATAAGTTTTCAAAGCTCTCCTTTGAGGAGGCAGCGGTCATAGAGCCCTCCTGCATTTCCGTAAACTCGGTCATACGCGGAAAGGTCGGCCCGAGAGACAACGTACTCGTTATAGGTCCCGGCCCCATAGGTCTGCTCGCGGCGCAGGCTGCAAAGAACGTTTTCGGAGCAAAGCGCGTCATACTTTCGGGTACGAGAGACGAAAGGCTAGTGCGCGCAAAAAATTATACTGACGGCGTCATAAACATACGCCGTGAGGATCTGAAGGAGCGCATAAAAGAACTCACTAACGGCGAGGGCATAGACGTGGTGCTCGAGGCTGCGGGCGCTCCCTCCTCTTTCGACGATATAAAGGGCATTCTGCGCCCTGCGGCGCGTATAGTGCTCTGCGGATTTTTCGGCTCAAAACAGGCACACTGCGACTGGGACTATATAAGCACGAACGACATTGAGATAATAGGCTCGCTCAGCAGTCCCGGTATATGGGATTTTGTGATAGAATGTCTGGAGAGCGGCAGGATGTCCGCAGACAACGTGATATCCCACGTGCTTCCCATGAAGAGCAAGGACGAGTTCATGACGGCCTTCGACATCATGGAATCCCGAAAGGAAAACGTCTGCAAGATAGTGCTGCTGCCATAAATCAGTTTGGAGATGACGGAATAACTATGAAGGCATTGATGAAGACCGCGCCGGGCGTCGGCAATTTTGAAATACGGGATATTAAAAAGCCCGAAGTCACAGAAGAGGACAACGTGCTTATCCGCGTGAGTGCCGCGGGCGTCTGCGGAACGGACGTGCATATCCTGCACGACGAGTATCGCTCCTACCCGCCCGTCGTGCTCGGACACGAATTTTCCGGCGTCGTGGAAGGCGTCAGGGACGGAGTCACCTCCGTAAAGCCGGGCGACAGAGTCGTATGTGAACCGTTTACGCGCACCTGCGGAAGATGCGCCGTGTGCCGGTCCGGAAAGATACAGCTCTGCGAATCCAAGCGCTCACCGGGATGGGGCATCGACGGAGCGTTTACGGATTACGTAGTGGTGCCGGACATCAATCTTCATAAGATACCCGACGGCGTGGACGACGTGACCGCCGCGCTCTGTGAGCCGCTTGCCATATGCGTCACCGCAGTGCTCGAAAAGGGACACGTCGAGCCGCGCGACACCGTCGCGATAATAGGCGCCGGCCCTATCGGCATGCTCTCCGCCGTAGCTGCAAAGGCAGGCGGCGCCGCGCGCACGGTCATGGTCGGCGTGAACGCGGACGAGGCTCTTCGCTTTAAGATCGCGAAAAAGCTTGGCGTAGACAGAACCGTGAACGCGCAGCGCGAGGATCTGCGCGCAGTCATAGACGAAATGACGGACGGAAAGGGCGTGGACTGCGTCATAGAGGCGAGCGGCGCGGAGGGCGGCATAAACAACGCCATAAGCATCGTGAAGCGCTGCGGCAGAATCACCGTCGCAGGCATGCCTTCGAGTGACAGAGTCGGCATAGAATGGAAGACCATGGTTGATAAGAATCTCGACGTGAGCTTTTCATTAAGCTCAAACATTGCGTCCTGGGACAGAGCGCTTTCCATAATGGCAGACCCGCGTTTTGACATTTCACCCATAGCAACGCATATGGTGAATATCTCCGACTGGGAGCGCGCCTTTGACGATATCGCCAAGGGAAGGGCCATAAAGGTCATGTTCATCCCCGGACAGCAGGAGTATTTTGTAAAGGAGCTTTAAAGCAGCTCACATACCGAAAAAGACGAAACGACCGCTTCTGTAATCAAAGAAACGGTCGTTTCGTTTTTCGCTGTCGTTTTATAAGCGCGCGTTTCTATCTCGCCGCCTTGTATATCTCAAACATGTCGTCCTCGCGCAGGGCTTTTGCGGAGCCTATCTGTCCGCCGACCGCCGTGCAGCAGCGCTGCGCCATCTCGCGCATCTGCTCCTCCGTGGGCTCGACTCCGAGCTCCTTCATGCTAACCGGCATGCCTATAGCCCGGTAAAAAGCCTCCTGAGCCTCAATGCCCTTTATCGCCGTCTCTTCGTCCGTCGCGCCCGGTGTGACGCCATGGACGTTTAACGCGTATTTCACAAAGCGCGGCAGGCATTCCTTATATACATATCTCGCCCAGCTGCCCCAAATAGCGGTGAGCCCCGCTCCGTGGGTGACGTGGAACATTCCGCCTATCTCGTGCTCCATCATGTGCGTGGCAAAATCTCCGCCCACGCTCCCGAGCCCGGTCAGGTTATTGTGTGCGAGCGAGCCCGCCCACATTATCTCCGCACGCGCCTCGTAGTTCTTCGGGTCTGCATGCAGCACGAGCGCATATTTCATGACCGTGCGCATGAGCGCCTCTGCCATGCCGTCCGTGAGCTCCATGTTTCCGCCGCTCGTGAAATACCGCTCCATGGTGTGCATCATCATATCCGCGCAGCCGCACTCCGTCTGATAGTCCGACAGGGTCATAGTCAGCTCCGGGTCCATTACCGTAAAGCGCGGACGCGCAAGGTCGTCGTCATACGCGCGCTTTTCCGCCGTTTCATCCTTCGTTATTACCGAGCCCGTGCTCATCTCGCTGCCCGCAGCGGCTATCGTCAGCACACAGCCCACGGGCAGGCAGGCTTTTGCGTTTCTCGTATGCGCGAAAAGCTCCCATACGTCCTTATCCTGCTCCGCGAGTCCGTAGGCTATCGCCTTTGCCGTATCTATGACCGAGCCGCCGCCCACTGCGAGCAGAAAATCCGTCTTTTGCTTTTTCCCGAGCTCAATGCCCTCATATACCTTTGAAAGCAGCGGATTAGGCACGACTCCGCCGAGCGAGGCATACTCCACGCCTGCGTCCTTCAGGGACTGCGTGACTGCGTCCATGAGCCCGTTCTTAAGTACGCGGTCCGTGCCGTATACTATGAGCGCTCTTTTGCCGCCGAACGCGCGCACCTGCTCACCCGTGCGCTTTTCCGTTCCCCTGCCGAAAACTATCCTTGTAGGTGAATAAAACTCAAAATCGTTTATCATTATTTTCTCCTTTAGCTTTTCGATACAGTATCATTTTACTATGCACGGCGGTTATCCGCAAATCAAATATTCGTAAAAAAGCGGAGCCCTGCTTCCGCAAAGGCGAAAGAGAGCTCCGGAATACCTGTCTATCCGAAACGATACATCCTAAATGAGAGCGGTCATGCAGAGCTTATTTAAAATACTCCACCGCTGCCTCGAACATGCCGAGGTCGTATTCGCCGGGTACGTTTTTATACAGATAGCTGCCCTTTCTCTCGGTATGTCCCATCTTGCCGAATACGCGTCCGTCGGGCGAGGTAATGCCCTCTATCGCGAAGTCGGAGTTGTTGGGGTTATGGCGTATGTCATAGGTCGGAACGCCGTTTTCGTCGCAGTACTGAGTGGCTATCTGACCGTTCTTTGCGAGCTTTAGAATGAGCTCGTCGGACGCTATAAAGCGGCCCTCTCCGTGCGACACCGCGACGTTATATACTCCGCCGAGCTCTGCGTTTTTGAGCCACGGAGACTTGTTCGAGGAGACGCGCGTGCGCACAAGCCGGGACTGGTGCCTGCCTATCGTATTGAACGTGAGCGTCGGCATATCCGCGTCCGCGTCGAGTATCTCTCCGTAAGGCACAAGGCCGAGCTTTATAAGCGCCTGAAAGCCGTTGCATATGCCGCACATCAGCCCGTCGCGCTGCTTCAACAGCTCGTTTATGCCGTCCTTTATCTCGGCATTGCGCATAAACGCGGTTATGAACTTGCCCGAGCCGTCCGGCTCGTCTCCGCCCGAGAAGCCGCCAGGTATAAAGACTATCTGCGAGTTCTTGAGCTTTTTGGCAAAACACTCCACGGACTGCTCCACCGAGTCGGCGCGCACGTTGTTTATCACGACGACATCCGGCTCCGCGCCCGCGTCGCGCATGGCCTTTGCGGCGTCATACTCGCAGTTCGTGCCGGGGAAAACGGGTATAAGCACCCTCGGGCGCGCTATGTGCACGGCGGGTCTGACCGTCGCTTTCGCATCGAACGAAAACGCGGGTATCTCTCCTATGCGCTCTGCTGCCTTGACCGGGAAAACGGGCTCCAATTTGTCCTCGTATATTTTTTCAAGCTCATAAAGCGAAAGCCTCTCGCCGCCGAGGGCTATGACCGGCTCCTCAAGCGTGCGGCCTATGACCTTCTCCCCGTCCGCGCTGCCGGTGAGCTCCAATATGAACGAGCCGTATTTCTGCCCGAATATATCCGTCATATCCGCGTCCGTGAACTCAAAGCCGACGGCGTTGCCCATGCACATCTTGAGCACCGCCTCCGCGACGCCGCCCATGCATGGCGTATATGCCGCGACTGCCTTTCCCGAACGCATGAGCGCGGTGACCTTTTTGCACAGCGACTTAAACGACGCGCAGTCTATGAGCCCGTCCGCGCCGTATTCCGGCTCAATTATAATAACGTCATGCCCCGCCGCCTTGAACTCCGGCGAGACTATGTTCTCCGCCTTCTCCGTCGTTATCGCAAAGGAAACGAGCGTCGGAGGCACGTCGAGGCTCTCAAAGCTGCCGCTCATGGAGTCCTTGCCTCCTATCGCGGCTATGCCGAGCCCCGTCTGCGCCTTATAGGCTCCGAGCAGCGCAGAGAGCGGCTTGCCCCAGCGCGCGGGGTCCTGCCCCGGCTTCTCGAAGTACTCCTGAAAGGTCAGGTATGTGTCGTCTATGTCCGCGCCCGTCGCGGCGAGCTTTGCCACGGAGGATATCACCGCCGTATAAGCGCCGCGGAACGGGTCCTTCTCCGATATGAACGGGTCGTAGCCCCATGACATCACGGAGCAGTCGTCCGTATGCGCCTTCTCCATGGATATCTTATGAGCCATGGCCTGCACGGGAGTAAGCTGACGCTTTCCGCCGAAGGGCATGAGCACCGTACCCGCGCCTATCGTCGAATCGAACCGCTCGGAAAGGCCTCTCCTTGAGCAGGTATTTAGGTCTCCGGCTATGGCTCTCATTCCACCGGCAAAATCCGCCGGTACGGGCTTATTAAAGCTCTCGGGTGCAGCGGGGGCAATATCTATGTGCTTCTCCGCGCCGTTGGAGTCCAAAAACTCCCTCGAAAGATCGACTATCGTTCTGCCGTTCCAGCTCATCACCATGCGCGGGCTTTCGGTCACCTGCGCGACCTCCGCAGCCTCGAGGTTCTCCGCATATGCGAGGCTTATAAAACGCTCCGCGTCCTCGCGCGCGACCACTACCGCCATGCGCTCCTGCGACTCGCTTATAGCGAGCTCGGTGCCGTCGAGTCCGTCGTATTTCTTTGTTACCGCGTTTAAGTCTATTTTCAGTCCGTCAGCAAGCTCGCCTATCGCCACGGAAACGCCGCCCGCGCCGAAGTCGTTGCAGCGCTTTATGAGCGACGCCGCCTCCTCTCTGCGCATCAGTCTTTGCAGCTTGCGTTCCTCGGGCGCGTTGCCCTTCTGCACCTCCGCGCCGCAGGTCTCGAGCGACGCGAGCGTGTGCTTTTTGGAGGAGCCGGTAGCTCCGCCGCAGCCGTCGCGTCCCGTGCGCCCGCCGAGCAGTATCACTGCGTCGCCGGGGATAGGCACGAGCCGCTTTACGTTCTTTTCCGGCGCCGCTCCCACGACCGCGCCTATCTCCATGCGCTTTGCGGCATAGCCGGGATGATACAGCTCGTCGACGATGCCCGTCGCCAGGCCTATCTGATTTCCGTAGGAGCTGTAGCCCGCAGCCGCCGTCGTGACTATCTTTCTCTGCGGCAGCTTGCCTTTAATAGTGTCCTCCATGGGCTTAAGCGGGTCCGCCGCGCCCGTGAGGCGCATCGCTGCGTATACATATGCCCTGCCCGAGAGCGGGTCGCGTATCGCGCCGCCTATGCAGGTCGCCGCGCCGCCGAAGGGCTCTATCTCCGTGGGGTGATTATGCGTCTCGTTCTTGAAAAGCAGCAGCCAGGGCTGCTTCTCCCCGTCCGCCTCCACCTCTATCTTCACAGTGCAGGCGTTTATCTCCTCGGACTCGTCGAGCTTGTCGAGCTTGCCGTCTGCGCGCAGCACCTTTGCCGCGAGGGTGGCGATGTCCATGAGGTTTACGGGCTTTGTCCTGCCCAAGGCCTTTCTGTCGGCTAAATACTTCTCATACGCTTCTTCCGTCGCCTTATCGCAGAAGCGCACGCTGTCTATCGTCGTTAAAAACGTGGTATGGCGGCAGTGATCCGACCAGTATGTATCTATCACTCTGAGCTCTGTCATGGTCGGGTCGCGCCTCTCGCCGCGAAACCAGTCGCGGCAGAACAGTATATCGTCCGCATCCATGGCGAGCCCGTATACGCCTATGAGCTTTTTTAGCTCCTCGTCGCTCATGGTAATAAAGCCGTCTATAGTCGGCACATGCTCCGGGATATCGTATACCGCGCGCAGCGTCGACGGCTTTTCCAGCGACGCCTGCCTGCTCTCGACGGGGTTTATGACATAGGCTGTTATGCGCTCAATATCGGCGTCCGTGAGCTCTCCGTCAAGTATATAGAGCTTCGAGGAATGCACGAGCGGGCGGTTGCCCTTGGAAATGAGCTCTATGCACTGAGCCGCGGAGTCCGCGCGCTGGTCGAACTGACCGGGCAGATACTCCACCGCGAAAAGCCTTTTACCATCGGTATTCTCCGGCTCGCTGCCCGCAATATCTATCTGCGGCTCGGAAAAGACGTTTTTCACGCAATAATCGAAAAACTCCGCGTCCACGCCCTCCACGTCATAGCAGTTCACTATGCGCAGCTCCCTTAAGCCCTTTATGCCTAAAAGCGAGCAGATATCGTTTTTGAGCGCGGCGGCCTCGAGCGCGTATTGCTTCTTTTTCTCAACGTATACTCTGTATACCACTCTTTTTTAAGCTCCTTACTTTCTCATGTCGATTATGGCGTTTCTGTCCGCGCCCACGGAAACATAGGTTATAGGCACCTGTATCTCCTTCTCGAGACGCGCTATGTAATCGAGAGCCTCCTTCGGGAGCTCCTCTTTTCTTCTGCAAGCGGAAACGTCGCATTTAAAGCCGGGCATATACTCCACCACGGGCTTGGCCTTATCGAGTCTCTCCCCGGTCGGGAAGTCCCCGGTTATCTCGCCGTCCACTTCATAGCCCGTGCATATCGGCAGCTTGTCCATATACGAGAGTATGTCTAACTTTGTGAGCGCGACCTCCGTAGCTCCCTGCATGAGGCAGCCGTACCGAGACGCGACCGCGTCGAACGCGCCGACTCTCCTCGGTCTGCCCGTCGCCGCTCCGTATTCTCCGCCCGCCTCTCTTAAGGCGTCGGCCTCCGCTCCGAAGAACTCGCACGTGAACGGTCCCTCGCCCACGCAGCTCGAATATGCCTTCATTATGCCTATTACGCCGTCGAGCCCCGCATAGGGTATGCCCGCGCCTATGGGCGCATATGCCGCGATGGCGTTTGAGGAGGTCGTGTACGGGAATATGCCGAAATCCACGTCCCTTAAAGCGCCGAGCTGTGCCTCGAACAGCACCTTTGCGCCGTCTTCTATACGCTCTGTCAGATATTTTGTCATATCGCAGACATGCGGCTTTAAGCCGTCGCCGTACTTTCTCACCCATGCGAGCATCTCCGCGGCCTTCACGGGCTCGGAGCCGTAGCCCTTCACTATCATGAGGTTCTTCCACTCGGCATAGCCCTCCAGCTTCTCGAGAAGCACCGCGTCAGAGCTGAAAAGATCGCCCATGCGCAGCACCTTTTTCATGTACTTGTCGCCGTATACCGGAGCAATGCCTCTGCGCGTGGAGCCGAACTTCTTGCCCGCAAGCCTGTCCTCCTCGAGCTCGTCGAGGCGCTTATGATAGGGCATGCATATGACGGCCTTGTCGCTTATCTTCAAATTATCGGAGTTTATTACGATACCGGCGTCCGTGAGCTTTTTTATCTCTCCGGAAAGGTGCTCTATGTCAATGACCATTCCGCCGCCCATGACGTTGACCTTGCCGTCGCCCAATATGCCCGACGGGAGCAGATTCAGTATGAACTTGCCCTTGTCGTTTATAACGGTATGACCGGCGTTGTTGCCGCCCTGATATCTGGCTATGATATCATAGTCCGCCGCCAAAAGATCGACCATGCGGCCCTTGCCCTCGTCGCCCCAGTTGATGCCGACCACGGCGTCCAGTCTCGATTTCTCCGAACGTTTCATTATTTACCTCCCGCTTTCATGGCGCTTGCGCCAATGTCAGTTCTGTAATACGCGTTTTTGAAGCTCACGTGTCCGCACGCCTCGTACGCGGCGTCTATCGCCTGCTTTAAGGTGTCTCTCACGGCGGTAACGCCTAACACCCTGCCGCCGGACGTGACGAGCCTTCCGTCCGCAAGCTTTGCGCCCGCGACGTACGCCTCCGCTCCCGTAAGCTCCGGCAATGTTATCTCAAAGCCCTTTTCATAGCTCTTGGGATAACCGTCCGACGCCATTATAACACAGCACGCCGCTTTATCCGAGAAGCGAACGTCGAGCTTATCGAGGCATTCATCCTCCGTTGCCTGCATGATCTCAAAGAGGTCGCTTTCCAAAAGCGGCAGCACCACCTGCGTCTCCGGGTCGCCGAAGCGGCAGTTGTATTCTATGACCTTAGGGCCTTTTTCCGTGAGCATGAGCCCGAAGTATAAGCAGCCCTTAAAGGGTCTGCCCTCCGCGCGCATGGCCTCTATCGTCGGAAGGAAAATGCTCCTCATGCACTCCTCTGCGATATCCTCCGTATAGTACGGGTTCGGTGCGACCGTACCCATGCCGCCGGTGTTGAGACCTTTATCGCCGTCGAGAGCTCGCTTGTGATCCATGCTCGATATCATGGGTATCACGGTCTTTCCGTCCGTAAACGAGAGCACGGATACCTCGGGTCCGGTCAAAAACTCCTCCACGACTATGCGCGTGCCGCTCTTTCCGAATACGAGGTCCTTCATCATCATGAGCACGGCGTTTTCCGCGTCCCTGCGCGTCTCTGCTATGACGACGCCCTTTCCGAGCGCGAGTCCGTCCGCTTTTATGACCGTGGGCAGAGGCGCCGTCTTTATATACTCAAGAGCCTTTTCCGCATCGTCAAAGACCTCATAGCCTGCGGTGGGTATCGAGTATTTCTTCATGAGCTCCTTGGAAAAGACCTTGCTGCCCTCTATTATGGCGGCGTTCCTTCGCGGGCCGAAGCATTTCACTCCCGCCTGCCCGAGTGCGTCCACCGCGCCCAGCACGAGCGGATCGTCCGGCGCTACGACCGCAAAATCCACTCCGCGCTCCTTTGCAAAGCGCACCATGCCGTCTATGTCCGTGGCCTTTATATCCACGCAGACGGCATCGGCGGCGATGCCTCCGTTGCCGGGCAGAGCGTAAAGCGTATCTATGCTCTTATTTAAAAGCAGCTTCTTTATTATGGCGTGCTCTCTGCCGCCGCTGCCTACGACCATGACCTTCATGCTGTGTGCCTCGTTTTTCTTTTAATATATGGGATGTGCGGCGCAGAGCTCGCAGACCTCTTTTGTCACTCTTTCCTTATTGCCCTCAAAGTCGGTGGCTATATCCCTCATAAAGTCGGCGATCTTCAGCATCTCGGGCTCCTTAAAGCCGCGCGTCGTGACCGCGGGCGTGCCTACGCGTATGCCGCTCGTTATGAACGGGCTCTGCGGATCGTTCGGGATGGCGTTCTTATTGACGGTTATATGCACCTCGTCAAGCCTGTGCTCAAACTCCTTGCCGGTGATGTCAAAGGCTCTTAAATC
>CAYVOZ010000013.1:0-2300 GCA_964453325.1 uncultured Christensenellaceae bacterium
GCCGAACGCTGCCTTTGCCGTTCGTCTCCGACGGGACTCGGGATCCGTCACGGCCTTAACGGTCCACGGTCGGATAGCCGTTTCAAGCCTCTGCTGTTGCGAAATGCTCTTATTCAGGCGTTCTGCTCCGTTGACAGATACTTTTCGTATGCATCGAGGATCTTCATTTGAAGCTCCTCTCTTGCGGCGCTGCTCAATGGGTGCGCAATATCCTTGAACTCCCCCGACGGCGTCTTTCTGCTGGGCATAGCTATAAACAGTCCGTTTACTCCCTCGATAACCTTCATGTCGTGCACTACGAACATATCGTCAAACGTCACCGATACTATCGCACGCATCTTTCCCGGAGCGTCCACGCTCCTGATCCTGATGTCCGTAATATTCATGTCGGCCTCCACTTATCATAATTACTTATTCGACGCATTGCCTCCTTTTTCCTTTATTTCCGCTAATATTCAACAAATACTTTTGTTTAGTTCACTTTTTATCGAGATGTCTATTCTATTGTTTTCCTCATCGACTCCGTCGAGCGAAAGCACGCTCTTATAGCCCTCGAGTCTTTTCTTTTCCGGCTCCTTTTTCGATATAGCCGCACCGCACCCGAGCACTGTTATGCGGAACTCCCGCATAAGCTCGGCTATTGCCCTCACCGTGCCTCCGCCCGCGATGAAATCGTCGACTATTATGACCCGCTGCCCCTCTCTGACCGCGCGCTTTGACAGCGAAAGAGTCTGCATCCTGCCGGAGCCCGTGGAGATATAGTTCGTCGTGACCACGCTGCCCTCGGTCATTTTATTCTCCTTTCGCACCACGACCAGCGGCTTGCCGAAAAGCCTCGCCACCTCCGACGCTACCGGGATGCCCTTTGTCTCGACTGTGATCACCGCGTCGGGCGTCGCCTTCTGAAAAAAGCTCCATATGATATTTCCGAACATTGCAACGCACTTCGGGTCTAAAAGTACGTCTGCTGTATAGATATACCCTCCCGGAAGTATGCGCGACGGATCCCGCAGCCTTGCAGCCAGCTCCTCCGCCATTGCTGTCCTTTTCTCCTGACTCAGCGCGGGTATATACCGAAAGCCGCCGCCCGAGCCCAATATTATCTCTATATCGCCCATGTCCTCGGCACGCAGCGTATCCTTTAGCGTGCTTATATCCTCGGAGAGCGTGGACCTTGCAGCTCCCAGCCTGTCCGAAAAGTATGCAAGCGGGTATTTCTCGTTCGGATGTGCCGTCAGAAACGCGGACAGTACGCACAGCCTTTCCTTTTTTGTGGTGCTCTTTTTCATTGTCTTCCTCTTCGCAGATAATTATATATATAATAGGAAACTTTTATCTCCATTTTGCATTTTTCATACGGATATTATACCATACTTTTATCGGCAATGTTTAAAAAATATGTCGGATCCCGTATTTTAGCATGTCCGTTTTTTCTTTAAGTCGGGAGGCATATTTCCTGCGCCCTAAAAAACTGTTGTTATTTTGTGCCGGATTCTTGTATAATAGTATACTGGAAATGCGGTCATATAATTTTTTGTTTTCCCGCATCACGCAAAAGCCGCAAGGCGTTATCGAAAGGAGCAGGCATGCTCGAACTCAGCGACTATAAATATAAGCCTATCCATTTTATAGGTATAGGCGGGTGCTCCATGAGCGGACTCGCCATGATACTCAGCAACCTCGGCTATACCGTACAGGGCTCGGACATCCGGGAATCCGATTTTACCGAAATGCTTTCCGATCGCGGCATCGACGTTATGATCGGGCATAACGCGCAGAATGTCATGAATGCCGGACTCGTCATTTATTCCGCCGCAATAAAGCCCATGAACCCGGAGTTTGCAAAGGCCGTGGAGCTGAAGCTGCCCATGCTCGAGCGCTCCACCGCGCTTGGTATAATCAGCAAGGACTACGAGCGCGTTATCGGAATATCCGGATGTCACGGCAAAACGACTATAACCTCCATGCTCGCACTCATCATGAGCGGAACGCAGGCCGATCCTACGGTGCACGTAGGCGGCATGGTGGATTTTTTGGGCGGCGGCGTAAGGCTTGGAAAAGGCGATTCCTTTATCACCGAGGCCTGCGAGTACGTCAAGAGCTTTCTCACGCTTCATCCCACTCATATAGTCATTAACAACATAGACGACGACCATCTCGATTTCTATAAGGACATCGACGACATTATAAACACGTTCCGGGAGTTTACGGCGCTGCTGCCCGCGGACGGCATTCTCTTCGCAAACCCGGACGACGCAAACACGCGCCGCGTTATAGACAGCTGCAAGGCTAAGGTCATA
>CAYVOZ010000013.1:2310-24345 GCA_964453325.1 uncultured Christensenellaceae bacterium
CGTACAGCATATACGGAAACGGGGATTTCAACGCCGGGAATATTGAATACGACGCGCTCGGCAACGGCTCGTTCGATTTTATGGCATACGGAAAAGATCTCGGCCGGATAAGCCTTAATGTAGTAGGACTGCATAACGTGCAGAACGCTCTGGCGGCCTGCACCGTGGCATACACCGTATTCGGCATAGGCGCCGACGACTGCTCGGCCTCGCTTTCGGAATACCATCTTGCGGGCAGACGCTTTCAGCTCATGGGAGAACGAAGCGGCGTAAAGGTCTTTCACGACTATGCTCATCATCCGAGCGAGATAATGGCTTGCCTTGCCGCCGCAAAGAGATATCCGCATAAGCATATGTGGGTCGTGTTCCAGTGCAACTCCTTCACCCGCGCGCGCACGCTCAAGGATAAATACGCTCTCGCCTTCGAGGACGCGGACTGCGTTTTGGTGCCGGATCTCTATCCCGGACGCGACGTAGACACCGGCGATATACACGCCACCGACCTCGTCACGCGCATAGACGCGCACTCGCATAACTGCAAATACCTCGCCACATTCGAGCAGATACGCGATTATCTCGACGCGCACTGGCAGGAGGGCGATATCGTCATCACACTCGGCTCCGGCGACGTTAATAAGCAGACAATGAAGCTGCTCTGAAAATCGTTCGGGTTTATCCGAACATTTTATCAAAGAAGGCTCCCCGCGTTCATCGGGAAGCCTTCTTTGATATTACAGCGCATTATCGTAATTGCTGTTTATTGCCCGTGCAAATCATTCGGACCTTATTTTTCCTTATCGGTATGCGGCACGCCGCCTGCGGTTATACCGAAGTTCTCGCGCAGCTTTATAAGCTTATCTACCTGCTCTGCGTTAAGAGCGTTCGCCTGACCTATTATGCGTCCCGTATACATGAGTATCATCGCATAATGCTCGACCGCCTCGAGCCTGTACCATGCCTCCGTGAGCGTCCGGCCCCAGGACAGCGCACCGTGGTTCGCCAGCATTACGGCGTTATAGTCGCGGCAGAACGGCGCTATCGAGTCGGGGACCTCCTTTGTGCCGGGCAGGGCATACGGTGCAACGGGTATCACGCCGAGGCTGACTATCGCCTCGGGATATATCGTGCTGTCAAGAGGTATTCCCGCGATGGAAAACGCGGTCGTCACAGGCGCATGCGCATGGGTCACTCCGCGGACCTCCGGGTTTTCACGGTATACGCGAAGGTGCATCTTGACCTCGCTCGAGGGCTTATACTCTCCCTGCTCGATCACCGTCCCGTCCATCCTCAGCTTGACGAGCATTTCCTCTCTCATAAAGCCCTTCGATACGCCCGTGGGCGTCGCCCATATCTCGTCCTCACCGACTCTGACGCTTATGTTTCCGTCGTTGGCGGCAACAAAATTCTTGTCGTACATTCTGCGGCCGATATCGAGTATCTCCGCCTTTGCCTGCGCATCCGTTAAAAAGTCCATTATTTTTACCCCCAATATATTGATCGCGCGATCATCATTCTTTTTCGGCATCCGGCGCGTATGCCGGGTCCGCTATACCCCATGTCTCCTCAAGCTCCGACAGCGTTCCGTCCTCGGTCATCCTCGATATCTGAGCGTTTATGAGCGTCGTCACTCGGGAGTTGGACGTCCACGCGAGCACGCAGTAGCCCACGGACATCACCGGCTCTTCTATCCTTTTCAGCTTTTGCTCCGCCTCCTCCGACATGCACCGCATCGATATGATGGCGTCGGCGTTGCCGTTCTCTATAGCAAAAAGCGCGTCGGAGTACGACGACGCCATATGAGTATCCAGATTAAGATTAATGGCCTTCAGTGCAGTCGACAGCGAGGAGCGCGTGAACTCCGTCGTGGTGGCATAGACCTTTCTTCCCTGCAGCCCCGATAAAGTGTCTACATCTATAGAAGGCGCAACGTATGCATAAACACGATCCGTATAATACGGGCTCGAAACAGACAGACCCTGCGTCTTTGTGACTCCCTTTGTAAAGGCTCCTATGGCAAGGTCTATCTGCAAATTCTTCAATTTATAGGAAGCGATCTGCGACGTGATCTCCGTGAATTTAACTCTCGTATCCGGGTATATCGCGGAAAGCGCCTCGGATATAAAATCGCAGTTGAAGCCGCGGATCGTGCCGTAGTCGGATTTTTCCGAGAGCAGAAGTGAATCCGTGACCACGCCCACGGTTATCTCCGAGCGTCCGTAAAGCGCTGTGTCGGACGGTGTGATGGAGGAGGAGCTTGATCTGCCCATCGACGTGACGAGCACAAAAACAATGACGATGCCCGCTATGCAAAGCCACAGGGGCAGCATTCTTTTATCCGTCAGCTTTCTGAGCCATTGTTTAAGGACCCTGTCATATCTTCTCATTCTCATAAGGCGCCTCGCTCCGCCTACGATAATAGCACAAGCGCGGCCTCAAGGCAATTATCGCGCTGTGAATAATCGGTTAACGCTTTTTAAGGCCTCGGCACGGCGTTTTATCGCCGGGCCCTCCGCGTTTACGGTTCACAAGAAAAATGCCTCCTCTTATCCGCCGAAGCGCGGGTACAGCGCTCCGTTTCCGCATTTTTCCGCGCCCTATCGTGTTGACACATAACGGCCGATACACTAAAATGCTCATTGACAATACTGTCGAAGGAGCATGCTTTGGGGCTTATAAAGCTGTTTTTGTGTCTGTTCTTATCCGTTTTGATATTCGTTTCTCCGATCGTGGCGGACCCTGTGTCCGCCGGTCTGTTTGATATGACCGATTTTTCCGAACCGAACGCGGCGCTTTTTGACTCTGTTCCGGACTCCGGGCAGCTCGCGGGCATATCCCCGCGCGACGTCCTTCCGCGCAGCATAGAGTTCGTCAATGACAGGCTCACCTTAGAGGTATCCCATTCGGCGGATCTCTCCGCTCTGCTCGGCTTCTCCCCGGACGGCGTCTCTGCAATGAACGCCGCATATTTCAGCAGCGACGCCTCCGTCGTCACGGTAGCGCGCGGAGGAGTCGCCACAGCACGCGGACGTGGCTCCGCAGACGTCACCGCCGTGTCCGTAAACGGGCATACAGCGACGGTGCATATATCCGTATACTGCGTGGACGTCGAAAGCTTTTCTTTCCCGGTCTCCGCCGTTACGGGCTTTGTGGGGGACTCCGTCAGACTCGTATATGATATCGAGCCCTCCGACGCAAGCCTACAGGCCGTCTCTTACAGCTCGAGCGATCCCGACATAGCGTATATATCCTCAGACGGAACAGTGCACTGCAACAGCGAGGGCTCGGCGACTGTGACGGGGACGACGGCCGGGGGCTTATCCGCCAGCTGTACAGTCATATCCAAGGCGCGCCCGGCAGAAAGCGTATCAATATCCGCGGCGGACAGCGCGTCGCGCAAGGGCGAACGCTTCAGGCTCCGGGCAAAAGTTCTGCCGGATAACGCCACATATAAACGCGTGATCTGGGAGAGCAGCGACGCATCCGTCGCACGCGTCAACGACATGGGCGAGGTCACGCTGACGGGCATAGGCAGCGCAACCGTGACAGCGAGCACAAGCGACGGCGTCACCGCGAGCTATGGCGTGAGCTGTACGGAATCGTTCAAAAGCGTTCACTATTATCAGGGCGACAAGGAATGGCGTTTTAAGCGCGCTGTCCGCAAGAAGGCCTGTCTGATATCCGCGTTCGCGATACTGCTTACAAACGCTGGCATTGAAGCCACGCCGAGGACCGTATATAACGTATTCGGCTCGACCTCGCTTTCGGTACCCGGCATGATGAGGAACTTTGCGTTCATGCCGCAATGCGCCGTTGACGAAAACGCGGATTATTTCGACGGCTTCGAGAACGGCAGGACCTATATAAAAGAACCCGAAAACAATGCCGTGGAGGCCATAAAATATGCTCTCGACAGGAATCCCGAAGGCGTGCTCTGTTATTTCGACAGAGGAAGCAGGTCCCATACGCTCATAGCCATAGGGTACATAGATGACGAGATATACTTTGCCGATCCCGGGCGCGCCTATAAGAACGGCTTTGATGTGCCGTTTACGCAAACGTGGGTCTATGCAAAGCATAAAATGAGCTATGCAAATCTTGCATATTTAGTAACGATAGACAATCCTCTTCAATAGCTTTATACGATCATTTTTATACACTAACGGGTTTATTCTCCGCTCTGTCGGCAATAATCTGAAAAAATGCCCGATCCGGGCGGAGAGGACCTTCTTATGGCGCTTCCCGTTATATCTCGGCTGAAGCCTTACGCGTCGGCGCACATGCCCGGCATGCTGCTGTACAGAGCTTTTTTGACCGCGCTTATGCTCTTTATGCTTATATCCCTGTCCTTTGCTTCCTCATCCCGCATAACGCCGCCTTCCGAGTCCGGCGTGCTCTCCTATGCGGCGGAGGGAGCACGCGAGGATTATACAGATGTGCTGCGGCTTCTTTCCGAGCAAACCGCGCTCGCATGCGAGGCTATGCCGCAGCTTTCCGAGGGCTCCTCGGGCAGCACCGTGCTGCTTTTGCAGCGCAGGCTAAATGAGCTCGGCTATCTTGCGACAGAGCCCACCGGAGTTTTCGGAGCCGGGACAGCAGCCGCCGTCAGGGCTCTTGAGGCAGACAATTCGTTAAAAGTCGATGGCATTGTGACCGCAGGGGTATATGCTGTTTTAGCGGGTAGCTATTAGCGGGTAGCAGTTAGCGGTTAGCGGATAGCTATTAGCGGGTAGCAGTTAGCGGATAGCTATTAGCAGTTAGCGGGTAGCGGGTAGCGGTTAGCGGGTAGCGGGTAGCGGGCAGCGGGCAGCGGTTAGCGGTTAGCGGTTAGCGGGTAGCGGTTAGCTTATATTTAGTGCTATACCGGACTGATATCCCGCTTCCTGCGCGTCTGTCTAAGAAATAGCTTGAATCATGCATCGGTCGCGGTTATAATAGGCTATAAGACTGTTGAATAGAGGAAACACGAACGATGAAAAAGAACACTTTAAGAATACTTGCGCTCGTACTGGCGGCGGCTTTTGTGCTGCTCTTCTCGGGCTGCGCAACGAGCAGCACCATCGCACAGAACGCTCCCGACGGCGAGACGCTTGAGGTCACGGGCGAGTGCACCATAGAACGCATAGACGAGAGCACCGTAAAGGTGCACTGCACCACAAACCTTATGAACGGCACCGTCATAGGCATATCTCTCGACACATATCAGGGAGTGCTCGTAGAGCAGCAGACCTATTCCAAGCAGAGCGAGAATTTTTACGGCGTTTTCACCGTGAGCGAAAAGATAGAGGGACCCATATACGCACATTTGGTCGCCGCTCCCAAGGCGCTCGGCAATCAGGACAAGGCCGTCACATCGGTTTACGGAAAGAAATTTCAGAACCTGACCGGCGAGCATATAATATGGAATAACGAGGGCAATCTCGTCGTTATCCAGAGCGAGCCTATAGACAGTCTCGGGTGAGAACGCATGAAACGCTTCTTTATAGTTAACGGCCCGAACATGAATTTTCTCGGGATACGCGAGCCGGCTGTGTACGGAACGCGCACTCTCGGCATGATAAACGAGACGATAAGCGAGCACGCCGCGGAAATAGGCGCAGTTTGCGAATTTATGCAGTTTAATTCCGAGGGCGGCATAATAGACTGCCTTCAGCGGGCGCATGCCGAGGCTGACGGCGTCGTTCTCAACGCCGGTGCATATACGCATTACAGCTTTGCCATACGCGACTGCATTGCCTCGATAAGCAAGCCCGTGGTAGAGGTGCATCTCTCAAACGTACAGGCACGCGAGGATTATCGCAAAAATTCCGTGATAAGCGGCGTCTGCCGCGGCTCTATAGCGGGCTTCGGCGAGCTCGGATATATACTCGCGCTCGACGCGCTCATGAAGCTCACGTCGGATAAGCAGAAGCGCCCCGGAGACTGACGGGAGACCGCGCTTTTTGTGCTTTCTTCATATAATTATTAAGAAATGATGCTGATATTGTTAATGAATTAATAATGCGCAGCCATCATTTTTTATTTAGCCATAAGATTTATATTGTTCGATATTTTCCGAACAATTAGATTAATTCTATTTTTATTGTTCCGATATTACTTGACACTTCCTTCTTTTTCTCTTATCATTTTCTTAACAATGCGCGATCGTTTTTATTTTGTCCGCGCAAAGGTTTTTTAAGGGGCGAGCCCCGAAAATAATCATACGGAGGACTTATTTGTAATGGAAAAGCTTTTCAAGATCAAAGAGAGAGGCTCTTCGGTTTCGAGAGAGATCATCGCCGGTCTGACGACCTTCTTTGCGATGTCCTACATCATCTTTGTAAACCCGAACTACCTCTCACAGGCCGGTATGGATTTCACAGCCGTTATGATCGCCACGTGCGTCGGCGCTGCCATCGGCACACTGCTCACCGCGTTCCTCGCAAACGTACCGTTTGCACAGGCTCCCGGCATGGGGCTTAACGCATTCTTCACCTACACGATCTGCTTCGGCATGGGCTACACATGGCAGCAGGGTCTGGCGATAGTTCTTATCTCCGGCGCGCTGTTCCTCATCGTGACCCTCACTCCCCTCCGCAGACACCTCATCGGCGCGATACCCGCTCCTCTTAAGAGCGCTATCTCCGCCGGTATCGGACTGTTCATAGCGTTCATCGGCCTCATCAACGCTCAGATAGTCATCGGCTTCGGCGAAGGCGTCGGCGTATACACCGACCTCGGTGCTATAACCAGCGGCACTCCGCTCCTCGCAATAATCGGCCTCGTGATCACCGGCATACTGCTGGCATGGAAGGTCAAGGGCGCCATCATAATCGGCATCGTTGCAACCACGCTCATAGGCATCCCCATGGGAGTCACCACCTTCCCAGAGAGCATCTCCATGAGCAGCATATCGCTCGCACCCACGTTCCTGCAGCTTGACTTCAATATATTCGGCGGCAGTATACTCGCACTCATAACCGCGATACTGACTTTCGCGCTCGTTGACTGCTTTGACACCGTCGGCACTCTCGTCGGCACAGCCACCAACGTAGGCATGATAGACGAAAAGGGCGAGCTGCCCGGCGGAGACAGAGCTCTCATAGCCGACGCTATCGCGACCTGCGCCGGCGCATGCCTGGGCACCTCCACCGTCACCACCTATGTCGAGTCCTCCACGGGCATCGAAGCCGGCGGCAGAACCGGCCTTTCCTCCGTCGTTACCGGCGTGCTCTTCGCACTGTGCGTATTCCTTGCTCCTATAGCCGGCATCGTTCCCTCGGCTGCTACCGCTCCGGCGCTCATAATCGTCGGCGTGTACATGCTCAAGGGCGCTGTCAACATAGACTGGAACAACTTTGAAGAAGCTCTGCCCTGCTTCCTGACGATAGTAATGATGCCTTTCGCATATTCCATCGCAGACGGCATCGGCTTCGGCTTCATCACCTACTCCATACTCAAGCTCGTCCGCGGCAAGGCCAAGGAAGTTCCGATACTCGTTTACGTAATATCGGTAGTGTTCATCGCGGTCTACATACTGAGCAATCTCGGAGCATAATAAGTAAAACTCTTATATGAGCTGACGATCACTCAGCTTTGACAAAAAACGGGTCGCCGGGCTTTAACCCTGCGGCTCGTTTTTTGTCGGCAAATGTATCTTCACCGGCTGTGTTTACAGTGCATGACAAAGCCTGTAAAGCAAAAAATGTCAAGCGTAAAACGGCGTATATTAACCTCCCCTTGTGGAAAACTTTTTTTGTAAGAAGAATCGTCCGCAAGGAGAACGCCTATGCTCAACAAAGTCGAAATATGCGGCGTGGATACGTCCAAGCTGCCCGTTATACCCGAAAACAAGCTCACCGAATTCTTTATGCGCATATACTCCGGGGACAAGCGCGCCCGCGAGGAATTCGTATTCGGGAATCTGCGGCTCGTGCTTTCCGTCGTTCAGCGTTTTTCCATGCGCCGCGAAAACATGGACGATCTGTTTCAGGTCGGTTGTATAGGGCTCTTAAAGGCCGTGGATAACTTCGACCTCTCTCAGAACGTCCGGTTCTCGACCTATGCCGTCCCCATGATAATAGGCGAGATCCGCAGATATCTGCGCGACAACAACTCGATACGCGTCAGCCGCTCCCTGCGCGATACTGCATATAAGGCGTTTCAGGTAAGAAACGCGCTCTCCGCAAAAAACGGGCAGGAGCCCTCCGTAGAGGATATCGCGCGCGAGCTCGGACTCTCCGCGGAGGAGGTCGTAATGGCTCTCGACGCCGTTCAGGACCCCATATCCTTAAGTCAGCCCGTCTGTCAGGACGGCTCGGACGCTCTCTACGTAATAGACAGCATAGCGGATAAGAAAAGCGCCGACGAGACCTGGCTCGAGAGCATCACTCTATCCGACGCCGTCGAGAAGCTTTCGGACAAGGAGAAGAACATCATTCGTCTCAGATATTACGAGGGAAAGACGCAGATGGAGGTTGCCGAGGAAATACATATCAGTCAGGCTCAGGTGTCGCGGCTCGAAAAATCCGCGATAGGGAATATAAAGAAGGCGTATATCTGAAGAAGCTCCGACTGCGGCGCGCTTCAGCCGCGCCGCAGCGCTTATGGATCGGCATTTACCGTTTATATTCGCTCTCTGCACATGTGTTCACATTTCCGTCAAATAACTGTCAATCAATCTTCAAGCAAACCGCGTTGAATTTTCTCCGTTATGGTTTATATTTAAGAATGTAAGGGAAAGGCCTGTGATAAGCGGTACAGGGCATAACGTCCGCGGGGCAATTTCATCCCTTACTCTGAAGCAAGGAGGCAAGAAAATGAACGATAATGATTTTTACGGAAACAACAGCCAGCCCGGCAGTCAGCCCGAAAGCAGCAGCGGATATCAGACCGGCTATCAGGGCGGCTACAGCGGCGGATATCAGGGCGGCTACAACGGCGGATATCAGACCGGCGGCTACAACGGCGGATATCAGACCGGCGGCTACGGCAGCGGCAATAACAACAATAACAGAAGAAAGCGCGGCAAGGGCTGGCTCATAGCCGTGCTCATAGTTTTAGGCGTCGTCGTGGTGTCCGCGCTGTCCATAGGCATTTACTCCATCGCCGCAGGTACAAACAATAAAGTGGAGAGCGGCACGATCGAAATACCGGCCGAAAGCTCGCAGGAGGAGCCGGATGAACAGACCCCGGACGAGCCCGAGCAGCAGGACGGGAAGCAGGAGGAGATCGCCAAGGAGGGAACCTCCGAGGAATATGATCTGACTCCGAGCAGCGTGGCAGGTACAAACGAAATGACGCCGGAGCAGGTCTCCGACGCGGTCATCCCCTCGGTCGTATGCATACAGAACTATCGTGAGGTCTATTATCAGCAGCAGGGCTACTACGGCTTCGGAGTGCGTCAGTCTCCCGGCGAGGATCAGACCAGCGAGCTGGAGCTTTACGGAGAGGGCAGCGGCATAATAATCACCGAGGACGGCTATATAGCTACAAATGCGCACGTCGCAGCCGACGCCGATCTTTTAAAGGTCGTACTCTCGAACGACGAGATATATGAGGCAAAGCTCGTAGGCATCGATACCGATACCGACCTCGCAGTCCTCAAGATAGAGGCGACCGGCCTGCAAAAGGCGACTCTCGGAAACTCGGACGAGCTTTCCGTGGGCCAGTACGTAATGGCTATAGGCAATCCCGGCGGTCTCAATTTCTCGAGCTCCGTCACTCTGGGCATCGTCTCATCCAAGGACAGACCTCTGCAGCTGGACGACAACGGCTACACAATGAACACCATACAGACCGACGCCGCGATAAATCCGGGCAACTCGGGCGGCGCGCTCGTGAACCTGAGCGGTCAGGTCGTGGGCATAAGCTCCGCAAAATATGTGGCGACCGGCTATGAGGGACTCGGCTTTGCGATAACCATAAACGAGGCTCTGCCTATAATACAGGACCTCATGGACTACGGCAAGGTGCAGAACCGCAGCATGCTCGGCATTACCGGTCAGATGCTCGACAGCGTGACAGCAGAATACTATGACCTCGTTGAAGGCTTCTATGTATACAGCGTGACCAGCTCCGACGCAGGTACACTTCAGGCCGGCGACGTCATAACCAAAGTCGAGGACACCGAGATAAAGGACGGCGCATCCATAAAGGACGTCATAAAGGGACTCGCACCGGGCTCTGTGATAAGAGTGGAATATTACCGCTCCGCCGATAGTAAGACATATACCACGGAGATAACTCTTGTGAAATACAGCGAAGAAGACTAAAAAGACTTATCGAAAAGAGCGTCTGCCGCGAACACGGCAGACGCTCTTTTCGTCCCTGCTGCTATTTTATCCGTCCGGCCCGCTCCGAAAGATACTCGTCAAAGCGCTCCTTATACAGATTCACTATGAGCTCCTGCGGGAAATCAACGGAATCGAGAAGCTCCATCATGGGCTTTACCGCGCCGACATGAGAGCGGTAATGCGCGTCGCTGCTTATACAGACGCGCTGCCGGGCTTCTTTGCACAGCTCTGCAAAGCGCTTCATTATCTCCGTATGCCCGGGTTTCCTCGCTATGCGGCTGTTGTTGAGCTCCAAAAGCTTGCCGACGCCCGAGGCATGCTTTATAAGCGCCTCAAGATCGCACGGAACGCCGTCCTGCTCGGGATGGCCTATCATATCTATATACGGATCGTCGAGCGCGGCGATATATGCGCGCGTGTTCTCTTCTCCCGTGCCGACCTTTATCGTGCTCGAGGTGGATAAATGATAGCTCGCAATGCCGAACTCGAGCACTTTCAAATATCGCTCGGGTACATCGAGCGAGCCGTCGATATCGGTTATGTTGACCTCCATGCCGTAATATACGCGCAATCCGTCTATCTCCCTCGGCAGCATATGCTCCGCCGCCGGCGTAAAGGGCGGCGCGCCGCAGTATATAGCCGGGCCGTGCTCTGTAAGGCAAATGCCTTTAAGCCCTTTCTCCCTTGCGCTCGTTATGTTTTCATACAGCGTGCTCCATGCGTGCCCGGACAGCACTGTATGCGTATGCGTATCGACCTGCGGTAAAACGTCCTTAAGCCTCAAAGCCCTGCCTCCCAAAAGCTATGTCCTTGTTCCCGTCAATTATATTGTCGGATGACCGTCTTGTCAAACGGCGCGGCGGTCAGCAAAAGCCCCCGCGGTGACATGCCGTCTCTGCGCGGGGGCCTATGCAGACTGACTTTAAAAACTGCTTCAGGCTCTTATCTTCTGCTTCTCAGTCACCTTATCGGATATTACGATCAGCACAAGTATCACGCCTATGACCACGTCCTGCAGGAAGGTGTTTATACCGATATACGCTATCGCGCTGTTTATCGAGAACAGTGCAAACAGGCCTATTATGAGCCCGACCATGTTTCCCGCGCCGCCGCTCATCTTTATGCCGCCTATCGCACATGCCGCGACAACCGTAAGCTCCCAGTCTCTGCCAATATTCGGCGAGCCCTGCGCTATGTACGACGCATTCAAAAGTCCCGCCAGGGCCACCAATGCTCCCAGCACCATATAATTCGTGAATCTCACGCGCGCCGTGTTTATTCCGGCGAGCTGCGCGGATATGCGGTTGCTGCCCGTGGCATAGACCGAGCGTCCGTATTTGGTATATTTCAGTATCAGTCCGCCTGCCACAAGCAAGACTATCATGATCAGAAAATATACTGATATGATGTTTCCGCCGATGGGTATTCCCACCTTGTTGAGCGATATAAAGCTCTCCGGCAGCGGATACACATAAGACCCGCTCGTGACGACCATTATGCAGCCCTGCAGCACATATCTCATAGCCGTCGTGGCTATAAAGGCAGGCAGATCCATGCGTACCACCATGATGGCATTCACAGCGCCTATGAGAGCGCCGATGCACATAGTTATAAGCATGCACAGCGCTATGCCTATCCATTCCTGAGGCGTGCCCTGCAGGCCCATGCATCTTGTGTTGAGCATCATAGCCGTGCCCAGCACTGCGGCAAAGCCCGCGCCGCCGCCCGTCGACATATCCTTGTCTCCCTGTATCAGTACAAAGCTCAGCCCGACCGTGATTATGCCGTAAAAGGACAGCGTTTTCATTATCGAACACAGGTTGTTAAGAGACGCGTAGTTCTTATTGAATATCGAGAGAATGATCCATATCGCTATGAGTATGCCGAAGGTCAGCACCTCGCGCTTTCTGAAAAAAGATATTGCGGCGTCCGCAAAGCTCTTTTTATTTGTTTCGATCGACGTCTTTTCCATAGTCACCCTCCCTCAGATATTCTTTCCGATAGTCTGATTGCGTCTCACTGCGTCAAGTATGACCGCGAGAGCAAGTAAGCAGCCTATGAAAATGTTCTGGTAATTCGTGTCTATGCCCAGCAGCGTTATCAGATTGTATATCAGAGCCATAAGCAGCACGCCGCAGAAAACGCCGTACATCGAGCCGCTTCCGCCCTGCAGGCTCACGCCGCCCATGGCGACCGCCGCCACCGTTATGAACGTCCAGGGCACGCCCTGAGTAGCCGTACAGCCGGAATAGTATCCGACCCACAGCACCGTGGCCACGGCGATCATGACGCCGCTTATGACAAAGCACAGCAGCTTTATTCTGTTTACTCTGAGTCCTGCCACCTTGGCGACGTTTTTATTGTCGCCCACCGCATATATCTTTCTGCCTATTTCCGTACGCTTCATTACAAACTGAGAAACGATGATAAGCGCGATGAACACCCACGCTCCTATCGAAAGGCCGAGCGGCTTTGACGAAAAGGTATCCAAAAAGCTCCTGACCGCGGGATTCGTGTTGGCGGCGACGGAAAGCGAAAGATCGGCTCCGTAGTTTACGACGTTGGCCATGCCCTTGCAGACATACGACATCCCGAGCGTGGTAATGAAGGAGGATACATTCAGCTTGAGCACTATCGCTGCGCTTATCATCTGCACCGCAATGCAAAGCGCGACGACCGCCAGTACGCACAGCCAAAGCGGTATGCCCATTCGTCCCAAATAGCAGAACACCATTGCGGCAAAGCTAAGCGTCGCTCCGAGCGCAATATCCAACTCTCCGACCATGACCACAAAGGCCTGGCCGACTGCGAGTATGCCCCACGAGGCTATCAGCGAGGTACCCAGCGTCTGCAGATTATTCGGCCTCAAAAAAATAGGATTGAGTATCGTGGCGACTATAATTACGACTATGACCGGTATGACCGAGGTCACCTCCGGAATGAGCACAAAATTCAGCAGCCTGTTTTTTAACGTGATATCTTTCTTCTGACTCATGTTATTCACCCGCTCTTCCTATGCAAAGCACGCAGCCATAAGGCTTTCCTGCGTTGCATGCTCTCTGTCCGTTTCTCCCACGACCTTGCCGCCGGACATAATGACAAAGCGGTCGCTCATACCCAGCACCTCCGGCAGCTCGCTGGATATCATGATGATGCTTATGCCGTCCTTAAGCAGCTCGTTCATGCTCTCGTATATCTCCTGCTTTGAGCCCACGTCGATGCCTTTTGTCGGCTCGTCGAGTATCAGTATCCTCGGGCCGGAGTGCAGCGCCTTTGCCAGCACGACCTTCTGCTGATTTCCGCCGGAAAGGTTCGCCACCATTGCGGAGGAGGAGGGAGCCTTTATCCTGAGCTTCTTCATAAATACGTCCGCGCAGGACAGCTCCTTTTTCGGGCTGACTATGCCGGCTTTTCCGGATAGTATCTTCTTTAAGTCGCTGATGACGATATTGAACTTGATATTATTGAGCAGCAGCAGTCCGTTGGTCTTTCTGTCCTCTGTCAGCATGTTGAGGCCGTGCTTTATTGCATCCGCCTCGCTCTTTATCTTTACCTTTTTGCCGTCTATGAATATCTCGCCCGAATACACCGGGTATCCGCCGAAAAGCGCTGTGACCGTCTCGGTCCGCCCCGCGCCCACCAGACCGACTATGCCCAGCAGCTCGCCCTTTCGCAGATTGAAGGAAACATCCTCGATAAGATTTTTATCGAGTATTCTGGGATGCGGCACCGTGAGCCCCTTGACGCTCAGCACCTCCTCGCCGATCTCCACATTCCGCGAAGGATAGAGCTGCGAAAGCTCGCGTCCCACCATGCCGGAGATTATGCGGCTGCGGTCGTAGTCCTTCTTCTCATACGTCGTTATCACCGTGCCGTCGCGCAGTATCGTCACGCGGTCCGTAAGCTCGAATATTTCCTCCAACTTATGCGTTACGAATATGATGCTCGTGCCCTTGCTTTTCAGATATTTTACTATCTCGAAAAGGTTCTCGACGTCGCTCTGCGAGAGCGCGGTCGTGGGCTCGTCTAAAATGAGTATGGAGGGCTGCCATGACAGAGCCTTTGCCACCATCAGCAGCTGCTTCTGGCCTATGGACAAGCGCGCCACATTTGCAGCCGGGTCCAGGTTGAATTTGTTTTCACTAAGAAATGCGTCGCACTTCGCCTGCAGCTCGGACATACGGAAACCCGTTTTTCTATCTCCGAGGTGCCCGACAAAAATGTTTTCCGCAACAGACAGATCGTCCATGACGTTTATCTCCTGCGGAACAAAGCCTATGCCCTTTTTCAGGGCGTCGTGCGGGCTCTTGTACTTCGCCGTTTCTCCGTTGTGTATTATTTCGCCCTCGTAATTGCCGTGGGCATAAACTCCGTTAATTATCTTTAAAAGGGTCGATTTTCCTGCGCCGTTTTCGCCTATAAGCCCGTGCACTTCGCCGGGCAGTATGCTGAAGCTCACATTATCAAGAGCCTTGACGCCCGGAAATCGCTTTGTTACACCCTTAACTTCCAAAATATATTCGCTCATAAGAGTCATCCTCTCCGGATCGGTATATGTATGATCCCCTTGCGGGATATCCTCGTGTTTATCGTTAAGACTTTAAAACATCCGACTGTCAAAAGAAAAGTGCTGTCCTGCACGGCGTTTTCGGCGCCGTGCAGGACTGTCAGTCATTCGTTCATACACACATTCTGTTATTTCCGATTATCATTCAAATGTGCTTTCGTATGTGTCAAGACCGTTCAGAAGGTCGCGGTACTGCTCAACGTCATCCGCGAATATAACGGGGGACTCAACGAAGTTTTCAAACTCATAGCTGTCACCGTTTCCGCGCAGGAAAGCGTCAAGGTGCTGTGCACCCTCTGCCCATGCGTCGAACATCGGCTGAGCAACAAGACCGTAGCAGCCGCCCGCAGCAAGTATGTCAAGGTTTGCGGAGGTAGCGTCCATGCCGATTATCTTTCCGGTCCAGCCGGTATTGGCGGCGGCAGTCGACCACGACTGAGGAGATGTGCCGGTCGTGCCGAACGCGCCGACGAGTTCGGAGAAGTTAGCCTGTATAATAGAGGTCGCAACACCGATTCCGGTCGTGACGTCTGCGGACTCGACCTGGGGTTCAAGCAGCTTTATGTCGGGATAGAACTCCTTGATAGCCTTTGTGAAGCCCTCGGTAGCCTGGTTCTCGCCATCGTTGAAGGTGTTCTGGGTTATTGCAATGGTGCCCTTTCCGCCGACAGCCTCGCCTAATACCTTGCCTGCCTCATATCCGTATTCAAGCGGGTTGGTGGCATGATAGCCGATGATGTAGTCGGGATCGACGCCATAGGTCGCACAGTTGTTGATGTCGATCGCCTGCCATACGCTGGTTACATATATGCCTGCATCTGTGAACTTCTTGGCCATGTTCCATCTGGTCTCACTGTTGATGGAGAGCGCCACGCCCACAAGCGTGTCATACTGAGCGATAGCGGAGTCTATCATCTGCTCGACGGTCGCCGCGTCCGTGGTGTCGCCGCCGATGTAAAGCGGCTGATAACCCAGATCCTCGGCCGTGGAGAGGAATCCGGCCATCCATACTGCTATTGTCGTGTTGGAAGAGGGATAGCATACTACGCCGAGATATTTGTCCGAAGGATCAAACTCTGCCTCGGCAGGCTCTTCGGCAGCAGGTTCCTCTGCCTCGGGCTCCGCTGCGGGCTCTTCGACGGGCTTCTCTGCCTCGGGCTCCGTTTCGGCTGCGGGCTGTACTGCGGGCGCTGCGCACGCAGAAAGCATAAAGACTGCGATGAGCACGCACAATACCATCATAAGTGTTCTTTTCATCAGTTTCCTCCTGAAGTGTATTTATTTCTCATGCGGCACCGCCGCACGGGTAAAACGATCTGTCTTTTTATGCTGCATGCCGCGCACAGATGTCTGTGCCGTTCATGCCTTTAATTATACACCGTTTTCCGAGCCTTGCTTATGCACTCGATTGAGTGATTGAATTATAGCATCATATATTTTGGATTGCAATACCCAATTTCAATTTTTTTGTTTCAGTGCGGTCGAGTCTGAGATTTCGCCTGTAATACGCACTTTTCTACCTATTTTGTATATATTTCGAGCCTGTCCGGATAAGCGGGCCGACCTTTTTTATTTATTCATATGTGCTTGACAGCTCAAACCTATGCGTGATATATTGTAGTCACATTAATGCACACGATTGCATAATGCAAATGTACCGGTACGTACCCGCTGCTCATTGTGCCGGCTTATATCTGTATTTTGAAAGGTGTAAATAAACTATGGACGGAAAAGGATCAATGAAGGCGGTAGTAATGGACGGCGTCAACAGAATGTCTGTGAAGGAGCTGCCAATACCTGTGCCGAAGGACGACGAGGTGCTCATAAGGATCGCATATTGCGGTATATGCGCCACGGATTACGACAATTTTGCGGGCATATCCAGCTTCACAAAAGAGGGAAGGATCAACTTTCCTCTCAGATGGGGACACGAATGGTCGGGGCGCATATGCGCCGTCGGAAAAGACGTCCACGGGCTTCATGTCGGAGACAGGGCGATAGGCGAGGGCAAGATCACCTGCGGAGTGTGCGGGGAATGTCTTGCCGGCAGATGGTACAACTGTCCGGAGAAGCGCACGATAGGCACCGTCGGCGACGCATGGCCGGGCGGTATGGCAGAGTATATAGTGATGCCGGAGCGCAACACGATAAAATTAGGCGACCGTATCGGCTTTATGGAGGCTGCCGCGATGGAGGCCACCTCCGTAGCCATGAACGGCCTGCGCGGACTGGAGCTTGAGGGCAAGACTCTGCTCATAACCGGCTCCGGACCGATAGGGCTTTCCGGTGTGCCTGTCGCAAAGGCAATGGGAGCAAAGAAGGTCATAGTCGCCGCGCGTAAAAAGCCGAAGCTTGACCTGGCGCTGAGACTGGGTGCGGATGCGGTAATAAACACGACCGAAGCGGATATATACGAAAGCGTCAGCGCTCTTACGGACGGAGTTTTGGCGGACGTCGTGCTCGAGACCTCCGGCGAGGCGTCCTTTGTGGAAAACCTCGTGCGCCTCACGCGCGTATCCGGTGCATTCTCCATGGTCGGCTTTTATACAAGGCTGATATCGGGGCTCATCATGGACGATATCGTTTTCAATAAGATCACGCTTTACGGCCGCTGCGGCTCGCACGACTGCACTCCCGAGCTTGCGCGTATGATCGACGACGGGCGCGTCAACATCACACCGATAATCACCTCTGTGATCGATTTCTACGAGCACGGCGCGGACTGCATGGACGAGTATCTGGCAGCCAAGGACAGCGGCAGTAAAATGCTTGTTAAAATATACGGCGAGGACGCCTGATAAAAAAGGAGCATATCAATGGTAACTGTACTTGAAAAAGCAAGAGAACTCAGAAACAGACTGAAGAGCGGGAAGGTGCTTTTCGGAACACATATCGTCAATACCGACCTGCAGCTTATAGAGCTCACTGCCGGCAGCGGCTTTGACTATCTGTGGATAGACACCGAGCACTCGCAGGCGGACAAGAAGGACGTGCACAACACGCTTATGGCGGTGCGCGCCTCCGGCGCCGGCACGGCGACTTTCGTCCGCGTGCCGGACATCGACCCCATACTCGTAAAGCCCATACTCGAGATGGGTCCCACCGGCATCGTTTTTCCGGGTGCGCAGTCGGCAGAGGACGTGCGCCGCGCGGTATCGGCCTGCTGCTATCCTCCCGACGGCGTGAGAGGCTTCGGGCCGAGAGCATGCATCAGATACGGACGCGAGGACATGGCGGAGTATGTCTCCAACAATACCGAGGCAGTTTTTAAAGTTATACAGTTAGAGCACAAAAACGCATACGAGGATCTCGACGCTATACTCGACGTCCCGGGAGTGGATGCTTTTGTATTCGGCCCCAACGATCTCGCCGGTTCATACGGTCATTACCGCGACTGGAAGCATCCCGAGGTCATGGCGGTCATAGACGACTCCATTAAGAGAATACACGCCGCAGGCGCGTATATCGGCGTTTCGACCGGCCCCTACGACGTCGACAGCGTGCATCTGTGGCTGGATAAGGGCATCGATCTTATATCTGTGGCAAACGAGAATATGTATATATCGGCCGGCTGCAAGAGCGCCCTTGCCTCTCTCGGCACAGTCGCAAAGGAACTCGGAAGGTAACAGAGCATGGAAAAATGTATCATTACGATGCTCGATCACGGCGAGAGCTTTGACAAGGGCATAGCTGCCCTTAAGCTTATGGGGATCGAAACAGTGTGGGAAAAGGACAGCATACGTTCCTCACGTGATCCCGCGCGCGTAATACCTTATGTAAAAGGCTATGACTACGTGTTTGCCGGCGGCGAGATATGGAACATGGAGGTCTTTGATGCATGTCCCGATGTAAAGCTCATCGTGCGTCTGGGCGTGGGCTATGAAGGCATTGATCTCGCAGCGGCGAGCGCCGCCGGCGTTCCCGTCACATATATGCCCGGCGTAAACGCTATGAGCGTCGCGGAGCACGCGCTTGCGCTGCTGCTGGCGGCGAGCAGGCGCATACCGTATATGGACAGGCTTGTGCACGAGGGGCGCAGGCGGGAGGCGATATCCGCATCGAACACTCTTTACGGCAAGACCGTGGGCATACTCGGCTGCGGCAATATAGGCAAGGCTCTTGCAAGGATGCTCACCGGCTTCGGCTGCCGCATATTGGCGTATGACGTAAAGCCCGACGCGGAGTTTGCGCGTGAGCTCGGAGTGGAATTCACGGATGCGGAAACGCTGCTCAGGCAGTCCGACGCAGTGAGCGTGCACCTGCCGCTTTTGCCGTCCACAAAGCATTTCATAAACGAAGACAGCATCGGCCTCATGAAGCAGGGCGCGCTGCTCGTAAACACCTCCCGCGGAGGTACCGTCGACTCTGCCGCGCTGGCGCAGGCTCTTAAGAGCGGACGGCTCAAGGCCGCCGGGCTCGACGTCGTCGAGGATGAGGGCGGAGAAAAGCCGGGCGAGATTTTCTACGGTCTCGACAACGCTATACTCACACCGCATGTCGCGGGCGCAACGCACGAGTGCTTCGGCGAAATGATGGATGCGGCCGTAAAGACCGTGGAGGCCTTCCGCCGCGGGGATAAGCTCAGGAATCTGCTGAACCCCGATTACAGGAGATAGCGGCATGCAAAGAGTCGATATACCCAAATACACCGAATTCTGCAAAAAGGCCTGCATGTTTTACGGCTTTGACGAGGACATTGCCCAAAGAACGGCGGAGCTTCTGGTACGCACGGACTGCTTCGGCATATTTACCCACGGTACCTTCGGCCTCAAGCTTTATCTGGAAAAGGTCACTGCAGGAGGCATGCGCAGCGATGCGCGTCCCGTCGTGGAGAAGAGCGGCCCCTCGTGGGCGGTCGTGGACGGCTGCAACTCCATGCCCGTTTTCAATACATGGTTCGGGCTCAAGACCGCCATGCAGCTGGCTGCAGAAACCGGCGTCGCATATGTCGGAGTCAGGCACAGCGGGCACATGGGCGCATGCGGAGTATACTCGGTGGAGGCGGCAGAGCAGGGCTTTATAGCGCTTGTCATGAGCGTATCCTCAAACTGCATGCATATCCCCGGGGCAAAGGGACGCAACATAGGCAACTCGCCCTTCAGCTATGCGATCCCCGCGGGCGCGCACCGTCCGGTATTTATGGATATAGCCATGAGCACCGTCGCCGGGACAAAGATAACCCGGGCGCGCATGGCGGGGCAGCCCATACCCGAGGGCTGGATATATGACTATGACGGTCAGCCCACCACCGACTACAACAGCCCGTATGCCTTTGCGCCCATGGCGGGACACAAGGGCTATTGTCTGTCTTTTATGGTAGAATGTCTGTGTGCCGTGCTGACGGGCGGAGGTATACTGAGCGAGCAAAAGCTATGGTCAAAGCTGCCCGACGTGCCGGATTTCAGTCACTGCTGCATAGTGATAGACGTAAAGCAGCTCATGGATACCGGGCTTTTCGAGGCCCGCATGACGCAGGCTATAAACGAGATAGCCTCCGCGCCCAAGGCCGACGGCTCGGACCGCATATATCTGCCCGGCGAGATGGAGTGGGAGCGCTACGATAAGGCAATGAGCGAGGGACTGATATTGCCCGACGATATTTTAGAGCGCATGCAGGGGCTTTCGCAGCTCACAGGCATACCTCTGTCGGACTGCTTTACATAAGAAACGCATAAAGGAGAAAACCATGCCGGATATATTGAGCGCTCCGTGGGAATACGAGGTTCCGCCGATCCGCATCACGGACGACGTATGGTATGTGGGCAACCGCGATGTGGGCTCGCATATAATAGACACGGGCGACGGGTTCATCCTCATAGATACCGCATATCCTCAGACCTTTTCTCTGCTGCTCAAGTCCGTCCGCGCATGCGGCTTCGACCCCGCGGATATAAAGTATATACTGCACACGCACGCGCACTATGACCATATCGGCGCTACGCGCATGCTGACGGAGGCCTACGGCTGCCGCACGTTCTTGGGAGCGGGCGACGCGTTCATTCTGAGCGAGCGGCCGGAGCTCACATGGCACAGCGAGCTCGGGCAGCCCTTTAACGAGGGCTTTCTGCCGGACGTGCTGCTTTACGACGGCGACGAGGTATCTCTCGGTCACGTCCGCATAGGCTGCATTGCCTCTCCCGGACACACCCCGGGCAACATGACCTACGTCTGGCAGACTCGCTGCGGCGGTATCGCGCATACCTGTGTGCTTTCGGGCGGCTGGTGGCCAAACACAGCCGAGAGCGGCTACCTAAAGAAATACTCGCTCTCGGGCTGGCGGGAGAACTACAGCTATACGTTTGACAGACTGTCCTCCCTGGACGCGGATATCATGCTGGGCGCGCATCCCTCTTTCAACTCTACGTTCGAGAAGGCGGTGCTTTCGGGAAAAGGGACATGGCCCTTCGTCGTGCCCGGAGAATGGCGAGCTGCATTGGAGGCAGGCAAAAAACAGTTCGGCGAGCTGTGCGCCGGCGATCCGCTTTGAGCTTGAATTTTCCTTTAAGGAAGGATATAATGTTTCCAACGCAAACGAATGCATTCTAAACAGCAGGGAGAAGCATGGAGCGCACGAATAACAGGATAACCATATACGATATAGCGCAGGAGCTTGGGATCTCACCCTCCACGGTGACGCGCGCCATGAACAATCAGACCTGTATAAGCGAGGAAACGCGCGAGCTCGTGCATAAGACCGCAAGCAGGCTCGGATATAAAAAGAACATGCTGGCTCACGGGCTTAAATCCAAGCCCGCACGGATAGGTGTAATACTCAGAAACAAATTTCCCGAATTCCAGTCGCTCATCATTGCCGGCGCAAAGCACGCCTGCAGCGAGCTTGCCGACTTTAACGCCTCACTGGAGCTCTGTATTTTGGATGTTCTGGACTTTGACAATAAGCTTTTGGAAAAAATACGCGAATTCGCAGACCTCGGCTGCGACGGCATAGTTTTCGCACCCTGCAGTCAAAGCAAGGCGCCGGAGATAGAATCGATAATAAACGAAAGAGGGCTTAAGGCCGCCACCTTTTTCCATGACATGGACCTCGATTGCATCGATTTTTGCGCAGGGGCTGACAACGCCTGCTCCGGACGTATCGCCGCCGATCTTTTCAGCCTTGCGGGTCTGCACAGCGGAGACATATTAGCGTATTTCACCGGTCAGAGATCCATGGTGCATCACCGGGAGAACTATCAG
>CAYVOZ010000013.1:24355-26748 GCA_964453325.1 uncultured Christensenellaceae bacterium
GGGCTTTATGAGCATGAACGAGCGTTACGGCTTTGACGTGCGTGTTATCGAGCATCAGGACAATGAGAAAATAGCGTACTACGCCGCAGAGCAGATACTCACGGAGCAGCCCGGGATAAGAGGAATGTTTTGTGCGACCGCTGTGACCGCGCCGGTCTGCGACAAGCTGCGCGAGGTCGGAAGAGAGCACGACGTCGTTACGGTAGGCACAGAGCTTTTGACAAACACCGTTCCCTATCTGGACGACGGCACTCTCAATGCGGTAATATTTCAGAATCCATATAAAATGGGCTATCTCGCATACAAGAATCTGTTCAGCTGCATAAACGAGACTGCCGAGGTCAAGAGAAAGATATACATTAATCCTCAGATCGTTATCAGAGGGAACGTTGACTATTACGAGAAGAGGATAACCAACGTAGACTTCGAATCATAAAAGGAAAACAACAATGGAAACCGAAAACAAGCTTTTACATTTGCTGAAGGAGAAAAAGCTGCTGCTGGGCTCGGGCATACACACGAGAGAGACGGTTTTTGCAGAGCTTTTAGGCAAGCTTTACGACTTTCTGTGGATCGACTGGGAGCACACCTGGCTGGACCGCGGAGACATACTTAACAATATAATGGCATGTCAGGGCGCGGGCGCTGCAGCCTGTGTGCGCGTGCCGTGGAACGACCCCGTCATAATAAAACCCATACTCGAGATGGGCCCGGATGCAGTCATCATACCGCAGATATCCAGTCTCGCAGAGGCAAAGGAAGCCATCCGTGCATGCAGCTATCCGCCTGCGGGCGTTCGCGGATGGGGGCCGATCAGGGCCGTCGAATACGGGCTCGTGCCTCCGGACAAATACCGGGCCGAGGTCAGACAGCGTACTGCTGTCATATTGCAGATCGAAAACGTAGCTTGCTTTTCCGAGCTGGACGATATTCTTGAGCTCAGCGGCTTTGACGTCATACTTGTCGGCCCGCATGATATGTCCGGCTCGATGGGTAAGCTCGGACAGACGCGCGACCCCGAGGTCATGGCTGCATATGACGAAATGGGCCGTATAGTTGCCCGTCACAGCAAGCCCTTTATGGTATCCGGCCCGTATGACGTCGAGTCCATAAAGGATTGGCGGCGCAGAGGCGTCTCCATATTTCATGTGGACGGAGAGCTCGGGCTCATGCTCGCACAGGCAAGGCGCGAGCTCAAAGAGCTGGGCGAGCTCTTTTCCGGTTTGGGAGGCGATGAGCAGTGAGCAAATGCACCATAGCTCTCACCACGTGGGATCCCGAAAAAATAAGCATAGACGGCATAATGCGCCCGGCGAAGGAGCTCGGCATAGCGTATGTGAGCAGACAGCTCGCGCATACCCAGGACGCGGATAAGGTCATAGGCGCGCTTTCCGATATAGATTATATAATCGCAGGCAGCGAAAGGCTGGACAGCACCGTGCTCCCCGGGCTTCCGCGCCTTAAATTCATAGCCAGAAACGGAGCCGGCTATGACAACGTGGACCTCGGATGCGCCTCAAGACTGGGCATCGGCGTCGCAAATATCCCCGGAGCAAATGCAAAGTGGGTCGCAGAGAGCACGCTTGCGCTCATGCTTTCCGTCATGCGGGAGATACCCTATAAATCGCGGCACATGCGCGACGGAGATTATAAATGCGGCTGGAACATGAACGGCTCGCTTTTCGGTATAGGAACGGTCGGTCTCATAGGCTTTGGAAATATCGCGAGAGAGCTGGCCCGTTTGTACCGGCCCTTCGGTATGGAGATCATGGCGTATGACCCATATGTATCGGAAGTGGACATGGCTGAGCTCGGAGTTAAAAAAGGAGAGTTGGACGAGGTGCTGTCACAAAGCTCGGCCATATCTCTGCATCTTCCCTCCAACGCACAGACTGCAGGCATGGTCAACAGCAGCTTTATATCCAAAATGAAGGACGGCGCCTATATCGTCAATACCGCGCGCGGAAGTCTCGTAAACGAGGCGGATCTCTATGAAGCGCTTGTAAGCGGCAAGCTCGCGGGCGCGGGGCTGGATGTCTTTTCGAGTGAGCAGATAGAGTTCTCTCCGCTTTTCACGCTGGATAACGTTGCTCTCACACCGCACACCTCCGCGCGGGCGGCGGCATGCTGGCTGCACATGGTGTCATGCTCGCTTGAGAACATATTGCTTTTCCACACGGGAAAGGACGTGCCTTATCTGCTGAATAAGGACTGCAGAAAGGTCTGATAAACAAGGCGTGCATATTTTAACGCCGAAGCCCCGATCCTTAGATCATACTTTTACATGCTTTTCCGAACGCCCCGTTTTCGAATGCGGGGCGTTTCTGCGTGTCGAAAAAGTGGTAAAACCACTTTTTCGAGATCACCGTATTTGTACTGTTCGCTGCGCTCTC
>CAYVOZ010000014.1:0-6295 GCA_964453325.1 uncultured Christensenellaceae bacterium
CAACGACGAGGTGCGCGTGCGCGTCATTCACGGCGCGGTCGGAGCCATAAGCGAATCCGACCTGCTGCTTGCGTCGGCGTCGAACGCCATAATAATAGGCTTTAACGTGAGACCCGAGGCCTCCGTAGCGGCGTCTGCGGAACGCGAGAACGTGGATATAAGACTATACAGGATAATCTACAACGCGATCGAGGACGTACAGGCGGCCATGAAGGGCATGCTTGCTCCCAAGTTTGAGGAGGTAGTTACGGGCCATGCACAGGTGCGTCAGACCTTCAAGGTATCGAGCGTAGGCACGATCGCCGGCAGCTATGTGACGGACGGAAAGGCTACGAGGAACTCCAAGATAAGGCTGCTCCGCGACAGCGTGATAATACACGAGGGCAAGCTCTCGTCCCTTAAGCGCTTCAAGGACGACGCCAAGGAGGTCGCGACAGGCTACGAATGCGGCCTTACGATCGACGGGTATAACGATATCAAGGAGAACGACGTTATTGAGTTCTTCGAGGATAAAGAGATAGAGCAGTGAGGAGATAACGGTATATGCCGAACAACAGGACCGCCAAGCTGGATTCCGAGTTTAAAAGAGCTATCGCAGAGGTGCTGAGGACGGAGGTAAAGGATCCGCGCCTCAGCCCGATGGCGGCTGTGACGCGAGTTGACGTCACGCCCGATCTTAAATTCGCAAAGGTTTATATAAGCGTATACGACAGCGATGAGAAGCGGGCGTCATCTATAGAGGCGTTAAAGAGCGCAGAGCCGTTTTTGCGGTCGAAGCTCAATAAGCGAATCAAGGTGAGGCGTCTGCCGGTCATGGAATTTGTGCTCGACGACTCGATAGAGTACGGAGTGCGGATGTCCAAGCTCATAGACGAGGTAAACGCCGATATTAAGGACGAGGATGAAGAGAATAATTCGTGAGCTGAAAACGCGCGGCGACTTTTTGCTGATATGCCATGTGAGCCCGGACGGAGATACGCTCGGGAGCGCGGCGGCGCTTGCGCTCGCGCTCTGGGACATGGGCAAGAACGTATGCGTAGCGGTGGACGGCACAGTACCGCATAAGCTGAGATTTTTGCGTGAGAGCGTGCGCTTTTACGCGCCGGACGAGCTTCCCGACAGGGATTTTGAATGCGCGATAGCCATTGATACGGCTACGGTACGCAGACTTTCGGCGCTGAAGGAGCGCTTTTTTGCGGCAAAAAGCACAATAAACATAGACCATCATATTACGAACGAGAAGTATGCCGAGTTCAACTATATCCGCGAGCGCGCCGCCACGGGAGAGATAATATTAGAGCTCATAGAAAAGATGAAGCGCAGGCTGACCCCGCAGATAGCCGATGCGCTTTACTGCGCGATATCCACCGACACGCATAATTTCGTATACTCAAACGTCACTAAGGAGACGTTTATGGCGGCGGCAAAGCTCACTAAGAGCGGGGCGCGCATAGCGTATCTGTGCGACATGATATATTACGAGCGCACCGAGGGCGCGACGCGGCTCATTGCCCGGGGAATCGAAAACCTTAAGCTTTACAGCGAGGGCCGCATTTCCATGATGACCATGACGCTCGCGGAGATAGCGAGCTGCGGCGCAAAGCGCGAGGACTGCGAGGTGCTCGTGAACTATGCGCGAGAGATAGAGGGAGTCGGCATTGCGGTATTCTTCAACGAAACTCCGGAGGGCTTTTATAAGGTGAGCCTCAGGAGCAACGGAGATATAGATATTTCTGATATCGCCGCGAGCTACGGCGGCGGAGGTCACATGTGCGCGTCCGGCTTTACGCACAGCGGCGACCCGGAGAGCTTCTTTAAGGAAGAGCTGCTGAGCGTTCTTGAGGGCAAGCTCAAGTGAACGGCATAATAAACGTCTTAAAGCCGCCGGGCATGTCCTCAAACGGCGTCACGGTATACTTGCGGGGACTTTTGGGAGAGAAGCGCTGCGGACACGCGGGCACGCTCGACCCGGGAGCGGCGGGAGTTCTCCCGGTGCTCACGGGCAGGACGGCAAAGCTTTCGGAATACCTCATGAACGCGGGCAAGGAATACGTCGCGGAATTTTTTTTCGGCATAGCGACGGACACGCTCGACAGCTACGGCGTTGTGACCGAAGAAAAGGCATGCTCAATTTCGGAGGAGGCCTTTAAGGAAGCGCTTTCCGGCTTTGCCGGAGAGATAACGCAGACGCCCCCGGCATATTCCGCGGTAAAGACGGACGGAGTAGCGTCGTATAAGCTCGCGAGACAGGGAAAGACCGTTATAAAGCCGCAAAGGCGCGTCAATATATACGAGGCGGAGTATATGGGCAGCACGGGAGAGAACAGGTTTTTAGTGCGCGTGCGCTGCTCAAAGGGGACTTATATCAGAGTTATAGCCGAGGATATAGGCAGGAAGCTGGGCGTACCGGCGCATATGAGCTTTTTACTGCGAACGTCGGCGGGAGGCCTCGATATAAACGACTCGTATACGCTTGACGAGATAGCGGACATGAAGGAACGCGGAGACCTGTCGTTTCTCATGCCGCCCGAGACGGCGCATACCGGGCTCGATACGGTAAGCATTCCCGGACACAGGAAAAGCGCTCTTATAAACGGACTCGAAACGGCAAGCGAGGGCAGCGACGGAGAGTATATGTTATATTGCGGCGAGTGTTTTTTGGGCATAGGCCGCAGGGAGAACGGAAGCATTAAGCTAAAAACGGCAGTTTTTGATATAACGGAGGAATAAATGAGGATAGTAAAGGACGATCTTAAGGAGATAGAGAATGTAAAGACTTCCGTGGCGCTCGGGACGTTCGACGGCATGCATAAGGGTCACGAGAGCATTATCGAGCTCGCGAAAAGCTGCGCGGGCAGCCGCCCTGTGCTCGTATATACGTTTGAGAATATTCCCGCGAGCTATTTCGGAAAAGCGGACAAGGCCATACTTTCCAATGACGAAAAGCTGGAGATGTTCGCAAAGCTCGATATAGACTATCTCGTGATGGTGAAATTCGACAGCAGCATAGGTGACATGCCGCCGAGAAAATTTCTAGACTATGTCCGCCTCGAGCTCGATGCGGAGGTGATATGCTGCGGATTCAATTATACCTTTGGTAAAAATGCCGAGGGCAACCCTGAGCTGCTCATGAAATACGCCCATGAGACCGGAATAACCGCGGCCGTCGCAGAGCCTGTGCTTTTGGACGGCAATCCCGTTTCCTCGACGCGTATACGCGCGGCGCTCAGGGAAGGAGACATAACGACGGCGAATGCAATGCTCGGTAAGAAGTATTATCTGAACGGAAATGTTGTGGAGGGTAAGCACCTCGGCGGAAGGTTAGGCTATCCTACGGCGAACCTCATGTTCCCGCCGGAAAAGCTCGTGCCGAGGCACGGAGTATATGCCACCGCGACGCGCATAGGCGAGGCGGTATATCCCTCGGTCACGAATATTGGCGTGCGCCCGACGGTGGAGAGCACGGGCGAGGCTAACGCGGAGACGTTTATAATAGGTCACGACGAGAAGCTTTACGGCAGAGAGATAACAGTGGATTTCCTGGATTTTCTCCGTCCGGAGATAAAGTTCGGATCGACTGAGGAGCTCGCGGCACAGATCGACAGGGACAGAGAAAGTGCTTTACAAAAGTACTTTTCTGTGTTATTATAGCTTTCAGCGCAATTCGCGCGAACCTTCTTCAATGTCTATCGAGGGCCTAACGATCCACGTTGATAAAGGGGATATTCTTTGGAGGTATTGACCAATGATCGACAAGGCACAAATCATCGCAGAGTATGCGACTCACGAAGGCGACACAGGCTCACCCGAGGTGCAGATAGCAATACTCACCGCTCGTATCAACCATTTGAACGAGCATTTCAAGATCCACCACAATGACCACCACTCCAAGCGCGGCTTGCTGAAGATGGTCGGACAGAGAAAAGGTCTTCTCAACTATCTGAAGGAAAAGGATATAGAAAGATACAGAGCTCTGATCGCGAAATTGGGTCTGAGAAAATAAGAGCGGCGTCAAATGCCGCGCGCAGGCCGGCGTGAGTCCTTTATAAAGGGCTTATAGCCGGCCTGTATTAAGTAGTTTCTAATAAAGAAAAATAATATAGATGCGGGCGGACCCCGCGAAGGAAGGAAGAACCGAATGGTAGAAAACAACGTATTTACAATGGAGCTGGGAGGCAGACAGCTGACGGTCGAGTCCGGAAAATATGCGGGACAGGCCGACGGATCATGCATAGTGCGCTGCGGCGACACTGCGGTCCTGGTATGCGCAACGATGTCCGAGACGCTGAGGGACGGCATAGACTTTTTCCCGCTGAGCGTTGAATTTGAAGAAAAAATGTACTCCGTGGGAAAGATCCCCGGCGGTTTTATAAAGAGAGAGGGCAGACCCTCCGAAAAGGCAGTCCTTGCATGCAGACTCATAGACAGACCTATCCGCCCGCTTTTCCCGAAGGGCTTTTATAACGACGTACAGGTCATAGCGACCGTCATGTCCGTGGATACGGAGATACCGCCCGAGGTATATGCCATGATAGGCTCGTCCGTGGCGCTCTCCATATCCGGCATTCCCTTTGCCGGCCCGACTGGCACCGTACAGGTCGGCATGGTCGACGGCGAATACATAATCAACCCCGACTCCGCACAGCGCGCGGCGTCGAGACTCAACCTCACGGTCTCCGGCACGAAGGACGCCGTCATGATGGTCGAGGCGGGCGCAAACGAGCTGACCGAGGAGGAGATGCTTAACGCGATACTCTTCGCTCACGACGAGATAAAGCGCATATGCGACTTTATACTCGACATAAAGGAAAAGATCGGCAAGCCCGAGAAGGATGTCTATATCTATCACGTTTCCGATGAGCTGCAAAAGGACGTCGAGGAGCAGTTCACGGAGCGCATGAGATGGGCCATGGAGCCGCACAAGCGCGATGAGCGCAACGCACGCGAAAAGCAGGTCAAGGCCGAGGCGGTCGAGTTCTTTGCGGAGAAGTATCCGGACAGCAAGAAGGACGTCGAGAGCGCTCTCTATGCGGTCATGAAGGACATCGTCAGAAGCAAGATAGTCGATAACGAGGAGCGCCCCGACGGCAGAAAATACGAAGAAGTCCGTCCGATATGGTGCGAGACCGGGCTCTTTGCGAGGACGCACGGCTCGGCATGCTTCACGAGAGGCGAAACGCAGGTCATAAACCTCGTCACTTTAGGCGCGATAGGCGACGGACAGACGCTTGACGGCATATCCGAGGAGGACTTCAAGCGCTATATGCACCAGTACAACATGCCTCCGTATTCCACGGGAGAGGCCAAGCCCTTAAGAAGCACGAACAGGCGCGAGGTCGGTCACGGCGCTCTCGCAGAGCGCGCAATACTGCCCATGCTCCCGTCCGAGGAGGAGTTCCCCTACGCTATCCGCTCGGTATCAGAGGTCGTGAGCTCGAACGGCTCCACGTCTCAGGCGAGCGTCTGCGCAAGCTCGATGGCGCTTATGGACGCGGGCGTTCCGCTTAAGAAGCCCGTCGCAGGAACGGCAATGGGCCTCATGAAGCACCACGACAAGGTCATAGTGCTTACTGACATACAGGGTCTCGAGGACTTCCTGGGCGATATGGACTTCAAGGTCGCGGGAACTGCCGAGGGCATAACCGCAATACAGATGGACATAAAGATAAAGGGCATCGACAGAGAGATACTCGAGCGCGCACTTGCACAGGCAAAGCGCGGCAGACTGCATATACTCTCCAAGATGAACGAGGTCATAAGCGAGGGCAGAGATCACCTCTCCAAGTTTGCGCCCAAGATAATACAGTTCACTATCAACCCCGATAAGATCCGCGAGGTCATAGGCTCGGGCGGCAAGGTCATAAACAAGATCATCGCAGACACCGGCGTCAAGATAGACATCGAGGACGACGGCAGAGTGTTCATATCCACACCCGACGACGAGGCGGCAAAGAAGGCCAAGAAGATAATAAAGGGCATCGCCGCGGATATACAGCCCGGTCAGGTATATATGGGCCGCGTCACGAAGATAATACCGATAGGCGCTTTCGTGGAGCTGCTCCCCGGCAAGGAGGGTCTGTGCCATATCTCCAAGCTCGACTTCAAGCGCGTGGAAAAGGTAGAGGACTTTGTGAACGAGGGCGACGAGCTGCTCGTAAAGGTGCTTGAGATAGACGACAAGAACCGCATAAACCTCATACACAAGGGCGTAAAGATAGAAGAGCTGACGACGGACGAGGACGACTGAGCAATTCTGCGTCAGTAATATGAAAAATAGGGACGGGAGCGGGACAGA
>CAYVOZ010000014.1:6305-7170 GCA_964453325.1 uncultured Christensenellaceae bacterium
GTTTAGCTAAAGGCGGGTAGTTTTAAGAATATGTATATAGAAAAGACGCTTTCAAACGGACTGAGGATAGTTATAGAACGGCTCCCGGAGATACGCTCCGTCACGATGGGCATATGGGTCAATGCGGGCTCCGTTTTCGAGAACGACGGTAATAACGGCATATCGCACTTTATAGAGCATATGCTCTTTAAAGGCACCGAAAAAAGGACCTATAAGCAGATAGCCGAGGATATAGACAATATAGGCGGCCAGATAAACGCTTTCACAAGCAAGGAATGCACCTGCTTCTATGCAAAGGTCATAGACGAGCGCCAGTCCGTCGCGGTGGACGTGCTCACGGATATTTTCATGAACTCCCGCTTTGACGAAAAGGAGCTCGGGAAGGAAAAGGGCGTCGTCATAGAGGAGATCGCCATGAACGAGGACGATCCCGAGGACGTAGCGCACGAGAGAATGTCCGTTGAGTATTTTAAAGGCACGGAGATATCCCGCACGATATTAGGCCCGGCGGAGAACATAAGGTCGTTTGCGCGCGGCGATATATTAAAATACAGGAGCGAGCGGTATACGGCGGAGAACGTCGTAGTCGTCGCAGTGGGGAACGTGGATACGGATGCACTCTGCGGAGAGCTCGAAAGGACTCTCGGTACGCTTCCGCGCTGCGATAAAAAGGAGACGGTAATAGTCCCCGGTGGATGGAGCCCGTCCCCGTCGTTTTTGACAGTCAAAAAGGACACCGAGCAGATACACATCTGCATAGGCTTCAAGGGCTATGCGTATTCCGACAGGCGCAAGTACGCCATGTCCCTCGTATCGAATATTTTCGGAGGCAGCATGAGCTCCAGACTGTTCCAGTCAGTGCGAG
>CAYVOZ010000014.1:7198-26231 GCA_964453325.1 uncultured Christensenellaceae bacterium
TATCAAACGAGGAATTTTTGAACAACAAGGAGCAGCTGAGAGGCAGCTATATATTATCGCAGGAATCCATGTCGTCAAAGATGAACTCGATAGGCAAGAGCATGCTCCTAAAGAACGAATATCTCACGGACAGCGATATATTGAAGGTCATAGACGATATAACGATGGACGAGGTGCAGGAGGCGAGGGAGTATATGCTCGGCGAGGCGGTGAACGGCGTATACGTCGGAAACTGCGCCGGCGCCGAAAAGCTCAAGAGCGTATATATTCACTAAGTATCGTTTAGGAAATAATTTTTTGACTGCTAAAACAGGCGGCATTTGCCGCCTGTTTTAGCACCTATGCAATTTTATTGCCGTATTCACTGTACCGGCTCGACTGCCGCGAGGTAGGTGTACGGGTCTATAATGACTCCGTCGGGTGCGACTATCGTGAGATGCAGGTGGTTGCGCGCGCTGTTGCCGGTGCTGCCGACGATGCCCACCTTTTCGCCTGCCTTTACAGCGTCACCTTCTTTCAGGAAGTCGGTGAGAGTTTTCATATGGCAGTACTGATAGACATATCCGTACCCGTCCTCGACGATGACCTCGTTCCCGGCGCGCTTTGTGTAGCCCACAAAGGTGACCGTACCGTCGGTGCAGGAATAGATGTCCGTTCCGCCCTTTGCCCATATGTCAGTGCCGGTGTGCTTTCTCTTTCCGCCGTCGCGCGCGGCGTACCATGTCTTTCGCAGATTCGTATGCGAGGCGAGCGGCCATGTAAAGCCGCTTATAAAATTGCCCTCTTCTGCGGGCAAAACGTATTCCTTTTCCTGTCCGGTCTCACCGTAAACGGTATAAAGATATTCGTAGGCAAAGCAGCGGCCTATGTACTCAGCCGTGTCGATAGTCATATTCTTGAATACTTCACGATAGTTTAACGGTGCTGCGGATATGTTGAATAAAAGCGTACTGCCGTCGGTGGACATATCGGCCTTTATATCAAGCGCGGACAGTATTGCACGGTCGAAGGACGCGGCGTCTGCGCACGAGCGTATAAGCGCGTATAAAAGCTGCCACGAGGGGCCTTCGACGGAAGCCTCTGTCGATGCGGTGAGCCCGTACCGTTCCGCGGTATACGCTGCGGCGGAGTCGAGCGCGCTTTCTATGACCGTGGGAAGGCCATTTGCCAAATCAAACAGCCATGCATAATCGGCTGCTTTGCTGTCAAAATCCGGGAGAGGAGCTTCGCTCGCAAACTCGTCCAAGGGTATGCGGTCGGAAAGTACCGGCATGCTTTCGCCTAACGCATAGACGAGCCATCCGTATGCGCCTGCGAGCCTGTTCGCAGTCGGTCCGGGCTGCGGCGTGGCCGAGGGCTCCACGGGCGCGGGTGCGGACGAGACGGCGGGAGCAGTGGGCTCCGCAGTCTCCGCGGGAGCGAATGCGGGCTGCTGCGCACAGCCCGGGAGTATGAGTAGGGCGGTGAGCCCCGCCAATAGCTTGAGTAAATAACGCTTTTTCATTTTTCCGCCTTATGCATATGAATGACAATATCTGTATGCTGTAAAAGCTACCCGCTCATTATAGCCCGACGGGGCGTCCCGGGTCAATGTCTTAGAACCCCGGAATATGGCGAACATGGCTCAAAAACAGGTATGAATAAAAGCAATGGCGAAATGCCCGTTTAACATTTCGCCAAGGTTCAGTCGCTGTATTGATATAATGCTTATATGCTCACCATATGTCGGACGGTTCTCCGGCGGCTTCTGTGAGCCGTTCGAGCATATCCGCCGGGATGGCCTTCGCTGCGGCGGCGCGCATGACGTTATAGCTGCGGAGGTCGTTATAGCTTAAATTCCTCACGAGACGGCGGAAGTTGTCGGCGTTGCCGGATATTTTTTGGTCGGCGTCGTAGTATTGCCTCGAGTATTCGTCATACTCCGCGATCTGCGCCTGCGTCGCGTTTTCATAGCCGAGACCTGTCTTGCCGAAATACTCCGCAACATCCTTTATCTCATCGTGATGCAGGTGCTCTTCCGTTATATATTCGCTGTAATGCGGCAGAGCATCGGGCGACAGCGTGAGCAGGTACTCTACGTCTATGCCGTTCTCGCCGTCCGCATGAGCCGCGGCGGTCCTGGCGATAAACGCGTCGGCATTGAAGAACGTGAGCAGTATGAGCGCCGCCGAGGCGGAGTACATGACCGCCTTAAAAATGCGCACGCCGCGCTTCCATATCTTTGCTATCACGAACAGAGTGACCACCGCCAAAAGTATCATAAAGGCCTGCGTATAGAGCCTGAGGCGCGTGAAAAGGTATTCCTGCTCATACAGAGCCATGCGCCAGAAGCCCGAGACAAGAAGCATTATGACCGAAAACGCCAGCAGCGTGAAAATGACGTTAAGCCCGATGCGGGAGCCGCCCTCCGCATGAGCGGTAAAGCGCATGCATAGCGCGAGCACCGCGAACGTGAGCGCAGCCGCGCCGCAAAGCTGGAAGAAGCCCTGACGCGCGTATTCGGCATAGGAAAAGCCGTAGGGGAGCGCCTTAAAGCCCGCAAGGTATATGACCTGTATAGCGGAGAATATTACGAGCACAGCCGCAAGCACGGAAACTATGACATATACGGATATTATGTTGAAGCGCGCGCGTCTTCTTTCGCGCGGCACGGAGACGGGCGCGGGGCCGGACGAGCTTATGAGCGCGCTGCCGAAGAGCGTGAACGCCGCCGAGAACAGTATGACGTAAAGTACGGAATTCCATATCGTATCCCAGCTTATTATGTCCTCCACCATTTTGCCGAAGATCATATCGGCGGAGGTCAGGAGCAGCAGCATGATAACTATTATGGGGAGTCCTGCGGCAATGCCTATGAGCACGCCGCCGACGGCCCGCTTGCGCCGTGCGTCTCCCGAGGAGAATACGCTCGCAAAAAGTGCGCCTATGCGGGAAAACGGCCTGTAGAAAAGCTGCGTGAATATGTTCTTTAAGAATGCGCCGCCGAATATCTCCGGAGCTTCCATGCCCGTCATAAGGCAAATCTGTACGCAGCCGAGAGCGATAAGCGCAAGCGCGTTAAAGAACAGCAACAGTCCGTTGTTAAAGAACATGAAGGTCAGCGAATGCAGCGCGATAAAGGGCAGCAGCGCGAAGTTGTTCTTATTTCGCAGATCGAGCTTTTTGCCGAACGCTATAAAGACCGACGCATACATGAACAGTACGGACAGCGGCACGTTTATACCGAGGGGCTTGAACCTGAACAGGCTCTCGAACATGAGCGCGGCAAACAGCGCGGCGAACGCCGCGGCGCATATCGCAAAGCGTGCGGGAGCGAGCTCGCGCTTTATTATGCCGTTATCGCCGCATTTGGGCGCATCGGTCTCGCTTTTAACTATAGCCTCCCGATTCTCTTCGGCTTCGTTATAAATATAGTCGTTCATTTAGCGTCGTCCTTTCTGTATTCGAGTATGTCCGCAGGCTGACAGTCCAGTACCGCGCATATCGAATCGAGCGTGGAGAAGCGTATCGCCCTGCATTTATTGTTTTTCAGCACGGACAGATTGGGTACGCTTATGCCTACGCGCTCGGAGAGCTCGTTTAAGGATATCTTTCTTATTGCCATCATTACGTCAAGATTGATTATTATCATAGCGCCTGCCTCATACCGTAAGGTCGTTTTCGGCCTTGTATTCGACCGCACGGTTGAACACTCCGGACAGCACCGATGCGGAAAGCGCCCCGAGGAGCAGTATAAACGTGCAGATATACAGCCCGAAGCGCGCATACCAGCCGTAGAAAAACAGCACAAACAGTATGCAGCACGCCGCGACGACGCAGCATGCGGCTATCTGCTTTAAGGAGCGCACGTTGCTCCGTATAAAAGGGTCTCCGTGATAGACCGACAGCATTATGAAAAGCAGCCTCACCAAAAACCACATTGCCGCGGCGACTCCGACGTATGCCGCAGTCAAAAGCGGTGCTATGCCCGTCGTAAGGCCGTCGCCCTTCATCACATATGCGGCTACCCGCGGAATGAATATACACGCGAGTATCATTGCCGCAAAGACCGCGACGGTCAGCAGCAGCGTTATAAACGCCGCCGTTCTTATGCCTTTATCCATGTATGCCTCCGTCAAAGCGCATATGCGCGTTTTTCTTTCTGCATAATAGTAGCATGCGCATTGTTCTTTGTAAATAAATAATTATCGAAAAACATTAAATAATTTATGAAATGTTTGTGAATGCGCTTAAACCGCGTGACCGGGCGTTGACAGAACGCGAATAGCAGTGTACTATAGCAATATACCCCCCAGGGGTGGGGTATAAAACATTCCGGGAGAACATGAGGAGCAAAAGCTATGAAGGCAGATAAAGAGAAGGCGTCGAGGCTCATAAAGACTGCGAGAGGTCAGCTCGACGGCATACTGAAAATGATAGAGGACGACAGATACTGTGTGGATATCGCGCAGCAGCTCATGGCGACGCAGGCGATACTGAAAAAGGTGAATATGGATGTGCTGTCCGCGCATTTAAAGAGCTGCGTGGCCAATGCGGAAACAGAGAGCGAAAAGAACGAAAGGGTGGACGAGCTCATGACGCTTTTGGGGCGGACGCTGTGATTTTTTCCTGTCGCAGTCGGGAAGCATATACTTAAGAAAAGGCGGAGAACGGTATGAAAGCTAAATTCGACGTTTCGGGCATGAGCTGCGCCGCGTGCTCGTCGCGTGTGGAAAAGACGGTGGCAAAATTAGGCGGAGTAAGGGACGTGAGCGTGAACCTGCTCACGAACAGCATGCTCGTGGATTACGACGAGAGCGCGCTCACGGACGGCGATATAAGCGCGGCTGTCTCTTCGGCAGGCTATGGCGCGGAGCGGGCGGACGGAAAGGCTCCCGCAAGGCCGGACGAAAAAAAGAGCGATCCGGTCAAGGACGCGCAGAAGGCTATGAAGCGGCGCGTGATACTCTCTTTCGCGTTTCTTGTGCCGCTCATGTATGTGGCTATGGGGCATATGATCGGACTGCCTCTGCCCGGATTTTTAAGCGGAACGGAGAACGCCGTAGGCTTTGCGCTGACGCAGCTGCTGCTGTGCCTGCCGGTGGCGTATATAAACCGCTCGTACTATACCCGAGGCTTCGGCTCGCTTTTTCACGGCGCGCCGAATATGGATACGCTCATAGCGGTGGGCTCTGCGGCGTCGCTCGTATACGGAGTGTTCGCCATATACAGAATGGGCTACGGCCTCGGCGCGGGGGATATGGAGCTCGTACACAGATACTATCACGATCTGTATTTCGAGTCCGCAGTCATGATACTCGCGCTCATAAACCTCGGAAAGTATCTTGAGGCGCGCTCAAAGGGCAAGACGAGCGAGGCGGTGACGCGGCTTATAGATATGCGCCCGAGGACGGCGTTTGTAGAACGGGACGGCGGAGTAAAAGAAATACCCGCGGAGGACGTTAACATAGGCGACGTCGTGCAGATAAAGCCGGGCTCGAGCGTGCCGGTGGACGGAGTCATTTTAGAGGGAAGCACGGACATAGACGAATCCGCGATAACCGGCGAGAGCATACCGGCCGAAAAATCACCCGGGGATAAGGTGGTCGCGGCGACCGTTAACAAGACGGGCTTTATACGCGTGAGAACGGAGAAGGTGGGCGAGGACACCACGCTTTCGCAGATAATAGCGCTCGTGGAGAACGCCAACGCGGGCAAAGCGCCTATAGCGCGGCTCGCGGACAGGATATCCGGCGTTTTTGTACCGATAGTTATGAGCATTGCGCTCATAACCGGGATAGTATGGCTCGCGGTCGGAGCGGAGGGCGAGTTTGCGCTCTCCTGCGCGATAGCCGTGCTCGTGATATCCTGTCCGTGCGCGCTCGGGCTCGCTACCCCCGTGGCGCTCATGGCGGGGACGGGCAAGGGCGCGGAGAACGGCATACTCATAAAATCGGGAGAAGCGCTCGAGACCGCGCACAGCATAAAGACCGTCGTGCTCGATAAGACCGGCACGATAACGCTCGGAAGGCCGGAGGTGACGGTCATAAGGGCATACGGCATGAGCGAGAGCGGACTTTTGGGCATAGCCGCCGCAATAGAGAGCGGCAGCGAGCATCCGCTTGCAAAGGCCATTGCCGACAGAGCGAGGGAGACGGATACGGTCATTCCGGAGGCGACGGATATAAGGGCTCTGCCCGGGCGCGGGATAGAGGGCAGAGTACGCACGGAAAACGGCTTGAGGTCGTATATAGCGGGCAACGCGCGCATGCTCGCAGAGCGCGGCATAGACACGCGGGATAACGCGGATGCGGACGCCGCGTCGGACGGGGGCAGCACGCCCATCTTCATAGCCGACGCGGAGGACGGAAGCATATGCGGCTTTATAGGCGTCGCCGATGCGATAAAGCCCACGAGCGCGGAGGCTGTGGCGAGACTCAAGGACATGGGGATAGAGGTCATAATGCTGACCGGCGACAACGAGCGCACCGCGCGCGCGGTAGGCAAAAAAGTCGGCATCGAAAAAACGGTGTCCGGAGTTCTGCCCGAGGACAAGGAGCGCGAGATAGCGCGCTTGCAGTCGTCGGGACGACGCGTCGCCATGGTAGGCGACGGCATAAACGACGCGCCGGCACTCGCGCGCGCGGACGTCGGCATAGCCATAGGCGCCGGCACGGATATCGCCATAGAGAGCGCGGACATAGTGCTCATGAAGAGCGAGCTCACGGACGTCGCCACGGCTATAGAGCTTTCGCGCGCGGTCATAAGAAACATAAAGGAAAACCTTTTCTGGGCGTTCTTCTATAACGCGTGCGGCATACCGCTCGCGGCGGGCGCGTTTTATACTGCATTCGGGTGGAAGCTAAGCCCGATGTTCGGCGCGGCGGCCATGAGTGTGAGCAGCCTTTTCGTAGTGGGCAACGCCTTAAGACTGCGGCTTTTTAAACCGAATAAACAAAAGAAGTCCGCTGAGGATACGTACGGAAAAGCTGACAAACAAAGCGATATTGAAGTAAAAACTCAAAAGAAAGAGGAGAATATAATGAACTATACTTTGAAGATCGACGGAATGATGTGCATGCACTGCGTTGCGCATGTGAATAAGGCGCTCACGGATATACCGGGAGTAACGGCGGATGTGGATCTAGACGCCAAGGAGGCCAGAGTAAACGCGCCCGCTGACGTATCGCCCGAAGCGCTCAAGAAAGCGGTCGTCGACGCGGGCTATACCGTCACGGAAATAAAAGAGGCGTAAGGCATATCTGCCGAACGCCCCGTATTTCCGTTGTATTATTCCCATCCCTCGGATTCCTCGCCGCGCTCGCACAGCGCGAACAGCTCGCGCAGGCGCCCGAGGTATGCCGGAGTGTCCAAAAGATAGCTGAGGCAGTGGCTCGCGCCGGGAACGGTGAGTATGATCTTTTCTGACGCGCAAGCCTCGTAATTTTCCCGTGTCATATAGCAGGGTACGAAGCCGTCCGCCTCGCCGTGGAAGAACGCAACGGGTATCTCGCAGCTGCGCATGGCGTCTATCGCGCACGAGCTGTCCATATCTATGCCTATAAAAAGCCTGCAATAGAGCTTTATAACATCGGCGATGGGGCGGGGCGGGATTTTGAGCGTGCTGCGGATGAGCTTTTCGATTATGGCGCGCACGGACGTAAAGCCGCAGTCCGCTATAACGCCTTTGACTGCGTCACTCGGCACGAGCGCGGTCGCGGAGAGGACGCTTGCGCTGCCCATGGAAACTCCGCAGAGGTATATGGGCAGATCGCTTTTTGACGACATGAGCCTTACCCATTCCGCGCAGTCGCGGCTCTCGTTTATGCCGAGCGTGAGATATTTTCCCTCGCTTTCGCCGTGAGCGCGTTGATCGATTAACAACAGACTTGCAGTTCTGCCCATCTCCTGCGCGCAGCCGGCAAAGTCCTTTTTCGCGCTGCCGTGATAGCCGTGCATGCATATTATTATGCGCTCCGCGGCCTTGTTTTCGATGTATCTGCCGTGCAGACGGAGCCCGTCGAAGGACGTGATATACAGGTCCTCGTGTGGCTGAGTCTCTATCCACGCGGTACCGGCGTTAAGGATATCGGCATATTCGTCATAAGGCGAGGGTCCGATATTCCTGAAAAACAGCCGCACCAAGCCCGAGCCGTTCCTATAGAACGCCATTCTGAATATTATATGAGCGGCGGTCAGCCACAAAACGAGGATGACCGCCAAAACGGCAATAACGATATATAGCGCGATCATTAAAACGCCTCTTATAAATACACTATCGGCCTTATAACCCGAGGTATCCGCCGTCCACGGGCAGTACGGCTCCGCTTATATAGTCTGACGCGTGCGACGCAAGAAATACTATCGCTCCGCCGAGATCGCTGCCCTTGCCCCATCTGCCCATGGGTATGCGCGTCATGTGCATTTTTCCGAGATCGGATTCGAGCATTCCGGCGGTAAGCTCGGTAGCCATATAGCCGGGAGCTATGGCGTTTACGTTTATGCCCATCGAGGCCCACTCATTGGAGAGCGCCTTTGTGAGCTGCATGACCGCACCCTTGCTCGCGGAATACGCGGGTATGCGCTTGCTGGCGACGAACGAGCACATGGAGGCTATGTTTATTATCTTGCCGCCGCCCTGCTCTTTCATCACGCGTGCGGCGAGCTGGGACATAAAGAAGACGGCGGAAATGTTGACGTCCATGACGAGATCCCATTTTTCCGCGGGGAAGTCTATGGCGTCGCAGCGGTATTGAAGTCCTGCGCCGTTAAGGAGTATATCGAGTCTGCCGCCTAAAAGCTCCACGGCTTTTTTGAAGCCCGCCTCCATGGACTCGTGATCTCTTAAGTCCGCCTGTACGGCGTGATAACCCGCCTTCTCTCCTCCCAGGGATTCGCACAGGTCATAGACCTCCTTTGCGACGTCGAAAAGCACCACCTCCGCGCCGGCGTCGTGCAGAGAGGTCGCCATGCCGCAGCACAGTCCGGTCGTCTTTGCGGCTCCGGTGACTATAGCCTTTTTACCCGCCAGCATTTAATTCCACCTCCGATATCGTTTTTTGTGAAGCCTTTGTATATTCGCCGGAGAAAACGGCAGCGGGCCGTCAGGCTGCGGCGTATATGTAAAATCATGTATATAACATAGTTTTAAATAGAGAAAAAGTCAAGGACGTAAGGTTGTGCGCTTGTCCCACAGATCGTATTTTTCCGTGTTGCTTATCGCGGTGAGAAGGCTCTTTTTGACGTGCGGATTGTCGTGCGCGAGCGTCTTTATGAGCTCTTTTACGTCGTGACGCTTTGTTACGCCGTCGGCGGGGCAGGGGTTTTTGACTACGGGTATGCCGTGCCTCTTTACGGCGGAGATAATGTCCTTTTCCGGCAGGTATATGAACGGGCGTATGAGCGTTATATCCTGACGCGAGAGATATGTCACGGGCGAAAAGACCTGCATCCTGCCCTCGTAAAGCAGGCTTAAGAGCAGCGTTTCGATAAGGTCGTCGGCGGAGTGCGCAAAAGCCGCCACGTTGCAGCCGCGCTCCTTTGCCTCGGTATAAAAAGCGCCCTTTCTGAGCTTTGCGCAGAGAGAGCAGGGGTTCTTCTCCTGCCGGTCTTCAAAGATGATCTCGCCAATATTCGTCTTTTTTACATAGTACGGTACGGAGATGCTGTCTGCAAAACGGCGTATGGTGTCCGTATCAAAGCCGTCAAAGCCGAGGTCGGCGGTGACGGCGATTAGTTCGTAATCGAGATGGAGATACTGCTTATACAGCCATAGCGAATACAAGAGCAGCATGCTGTCCTTGCCGCCGGAGACGCCCACGGCGACTCGGTCGCCGTTGTGCAGCATATCAAATTCCTCTGCGGCTCTGCGCAGATATCCGAGAGATTTTTTCAAAAAGATGCTACCTCACTTATAAAAGCAGCGTTCCCGGCGGCTGACCTGGTCTTTGACCCCACACCCGCCGTCCGGAGGGTTCGCTCATAAGGCTTTATGCCTCCCCACTACTGCCTCTCTCGCCGTTTATACGGCGGACGGACTTACTTCTAAACCGCACCGTGCTCACAGACGATTTTTGTCTGCTTACGTGGACCGCTTTGCCTGCGACTGGCATCGGCTTTCAACCACAGACCCGTCCGGGAACGCTGTAATACAAAAGATAATATAATTTGCCGAAAAAATCAACGGCGGATCGCCGGAATATACAAATAAACACCTTGCTTTTGCACGTTCAAGCTCCGTGCTCAAGCTCTCTTACCTCTATATAATAGTGCTCCTGCGACATATCGAGCTTAACGGATGTGACGCCTGCCGCTATATCAAAGCCGAAGTTCTGCCTCGCGATCTCTATGCCGTCCGTGTTATCGACGGACGCGGTCTGAGAAGCAAAGTCCAGATTGCTGCCGAGCCTTGTCATCATATCGTAGCCCATGAGCCCGAGATTATCAGCGCCCGAGCAGATATGGTCATAGCTCGGCTGCTTGCGCATCTCCGCCGTCAGCATGACAGAGCTGTTGGCGGGTATTGTGACCTCGGCCGTGAGATAAAAGACGCGGTCTACCGTATTGACCTCGCTTATGATGTCCTCTAACATGCCGAAGTCATAGCGCTCCTTCGCCTCCGAGCCCGTTACGCCGTATGCGGAGAAGAAATCGCAGACCTCGCCGTAGTACATATCATAGGTTATTTCGGGGGAGGCATAGCGGTTTGCGTCGCCGCCGTATTTCGCGTCGTGTATATCGTCGTAATATGCGCGCGTGAGCACGCCGAGAATATCGCCGAGGGACGTTTCGTATCGCCGTACGCTCGCATTCGCACCGGCTATCTCCTCTCCGGGCTCGCAGCCGCCGTTCTTATAGCCTTGCAGGGTATACTTGCCTATATCCTCTCCGAGCGCTATAAGATATCTCGGGGAGCCGTAGTCGCCAAAACCCTCCTTAGGGATGGAGAAATGCCGGGAGGACGCGCCGGTATCGGGATCGCAGCTGCCGCCGTTAAAGCCGTAGGTGAGTATTATGGTCTTATCGCAGTCCATCGTGAAATCCAGGCTGAGCGTGGGATTTTCCGCGTCGCTGCCGCCGTCGGTGATATCCGTGAGCTCATAGACAGTCACAGGCTCGTCCGGCTCCGGGTATGCGTCAAACGCCTTCGGCATATAGTTTCCGCCGCCGATAAGCGCCGAATAGCCCTCGTATGAGTCGATATAGTCTAAATTCATGCTGTCGGTGACGCCGTCGCCGGTGCCGCGAAAGCCCCCGCTGTACGGACCGGCGTGTAAAGAGGCGTCGAGACGCCTGCCGTCCGCGCCGAGAGAAGGACAGTCGAGGCCGTTAAAGCTGCCCGCAAAGGGATATGCTACGGTAACGGTCTTATCCGATGCTGTATCGTTTGAAAGAACACAGCTGTCCGTCACGCCGATATCCCATATGCGGGAGGTCCCGGACTCCTCGTCCGTCTGCGGAGAAAAGTCGAGCGTTATATCCCGCTCCGCAGATATGCCGTCGGCCTTTTCCGTGAGCGTGAGCGGAAAGACAGGCCCGGCATAGCTCATAAAGGCCGTTCCCTCGCTGTGACCGGAGCCGTGTCTGATGACCTGCTCCGAAACGCCGCTCCAAAGGCTGAATATCAGGAAAACCGACAGTCCTATGACCGACGCAGCGGAGAGCACTATCCCGACGATAAGAAGTGCGAGCCTTCTTTTATGCCTTGCATCGGCTGTCTGCCTCGCCTTATCGGCAGGCTCGTCCTTGGCTGATGTATCGGCTTCGTAAAGGCTTCTTTTTTTTTCATCCATGAGCTTTTATCCTCCGTTAATATCCCACGAGTCATTTCCCGGTTCTGTCGGGCGTCTGTTTTCATTATCCGTAAAACTAAAGCACAATGCAAAATCATTATAGCATAGAGCCGTGAGGATATCAGCCCGCCTTCCCGGAATGCGTTATTCTTTACAAAAGCTTTAAAATGGGCGTTCATAAAAAAGATGATTTTTTTTACAAAATACAATGTTAAATCAAAATGAGGTGTGGTATAATAAAAACAATAAAAGGTGATACAAAATATAGTTTATGACCGCCGGGGGGATCATACGAGGACGAGATTTTTTTGGAAGGCGTATTTTGGCATATGTAATAGCCCGGTAAACAGGGCTTATTATATAGAAACGCCGCAGGAGCGGCGGGGATATCCGCATATAAGGCGGATAAAGGGGCTTGAATGCCGTCGCCCTTATGCCGGATAAAAGACCGGCGTAAAACATCGACGGCAAAGCAAATGAAAGGAGGCGTGAATATGCGTCTTACGGTCACAGGTAAGGACATGGAGGTATCCGAATACCTCGAAAGCACGGTCGAAAAGAAGGCGGGCAAGCTGGAGCGCTATTTCAGAAAGGACACTGAAATGGACGTTATGCTCTCCATCGAGCACTCCAAGCACATCTGCGAGGTGACGGTACCCTTTAAGGACGTCACGTTGAGAGCCGAGGAGGCGAGCGGGGACATGTATAATTCCATAGACGCCGCTCTTAAAAAGATCGAGAGAATGATCCGCCGTCACAGGACCAAGCTTGAGAAGAGGCTCCACGAAAAGGCATATGACTATTCGGAGCCGGTATACGAGGAGGCCGGCGCGTATCTTGACGACGAGGACGAGGGACAGCTCGTAAAGATCAAAAAGTTCCCCGTAAAGCCCATGGACGTCAAGGAGGCCGAGATGCAGATGGAGCTTTTGGGACACACGTTCTTTGTATTTGTAAATGCCGAATCCGGAGACGTGAATGTGCTTTATAAGAGAAAGGACGGTAATCACGGACTCATCGAACCGGATTACGAGTATTGATAATAATATATGAGAGAACAGGGGCTGCGGAAACGCAGCCCCTATCGATTTCCCGATGCAGATCGAAAAGGGGAGACGACAAAGTGAAATTATCAATAATACTTGCTTGACTTAGGATTGCATATTGTATACAATAAATCATAGACAGTAACGAACAGGAGAAGCCTGATGAAGCTTATAGAAAATACGCCGCTCAGCTCAAGAGCTGCGGACGAAATACGAAACAGCATAATATACGGTGATTATGCTCAGGGCCAGAAGATCACCGAGGAGGAGTGCGCGTCCGCGCTGGGACTGAGCCGCGTATGCGTCCGCGAGGCGTTCGTAAAGCTGCAGTCCGAGGGGCTTATTGAAAAACAGGTCAATAAATCCACGACCGTGACGGTATTCACGAGCAAGGACGTGCGCGACATATATTATCTTCGCCTTTCTCTCGAGAAAATGTGCTCCACGCTTTGCTTTGAGAGAAATACGCTGCCCGAAAAGGAGCTTTTGCAAAGCTGCGAGCGCATGGAGAGGCTCGCGGAGAAGAGCGGACGGACGGCGTCGGAGATGCTGCACGAGGACTTCATCTTTCATGCCGCCATAGTCGACTCCTGCGGGAGCGCGCGCGCCGCAAAGGTCTGGCACGAGATGCAGAGTCAGATGCTGACGCTGCTTTTCCCCGTGCTTACCGAGTTTTCCAAGGAACACAACAAAACGCACAACATAAGGGAGCACAGGGCGCTTTTAGACGCTCTTTTGACGCGGGATACCGCGGTAAGCCATCCTGCGATGGAAACTCATATTTTGCAGTCGATGAACACCCTTTTACAGCTTTATGAATGATATTTATGCCGCGTTTTAAATGAACGGGCAATAAAAATAAGAGAGGGATTTACTATGATGCAGGAGTTTGTGGATAAGATAGTGGTCGTCACCGGCGCCGCAAGCGGTATCGGAAAAGGCTGTGTCACGGCGTTCGCGCGCGAGGGTGCGAGAGTCGCCGCTCTCGACAGGAACCTTGAAGGTGCAAAGGCCGTCGCGGACGCTCTGAACGCGGAGGGCGGCAAGGTCACGGCATATGCCGTGGACATAGTCGACGAGAAGAACGTAGAGAGCGTTTTTGATACCATAAAGAAGGATATGGGCGGCGTGGATGTGCTCGTAAACTGCGCGGGCATAATCACTTTTGAAAAATACGACAAGCACGACTGCGCGGGCTGGGACAAGGTCATGAACGTGAACCTGCGCGGAACGTATTTCTGCTGCCGTTTTGCGGCACTCATAATGAAGGAGCAGAGAAGCGGCGCGATAGTCAACGTTTCCGCTGGCGCGGCGAAGACCGGCGGCCTCAATCCTTCTCCCGCATATGTCGCCTCCAAGGGCGGTATGAACAGCCTGACGCTCAATTTTGCAAATCAGCTCGCTCAGTACGGCGTCCGCGTGAACGCCATTTGCCCCGGACCGATAGACTCTCCGATGATAGAGGCACAGGCGAACCTGCCCGGCTCGAACGGCAACGGCAAGGAGAGCATTATCGCGCAGGTGCCGCTCGGACTCGGCCAGCCCTCGGATATAGCATACGGAGCGATGTACCTCGCGTCCCCGATAATGGGCAGATATATAACCGGCGAGATACTCGATATAAACGGCGGTCTTATAAAGGACTGACGGTAACGAAAGGAACGCATAAACAAATGAACAATAAAGAACTGGTCGAGCTGTATACGCGCATGTATACGAGCCGCCGCTTTGAGGAGCGCTCCGTGGAGCTTTGGCACACGGGCGACGTCACGGGCTCGCTGCATCCATATATAGGAGAGGAGGCCATCGCCTGCACCGCGGTAAAGCTTATGAAGGAGGGCGACCTTCTCACTAGCACCCACAGAGGAGTGGGACACTGCGTGGCCTGCGGAATGGACCTCAATAAGATGATGGCAGAGCTTTTCGGCAGAGAGGCCGGATACTCGGGCGGCAAGGGCGGCTCGATGCACATGTTCTCGCAGGCGGAGCACTGCCTCGGAACGAACGGCATAGTCGCGGGCGGAACGTCTCTCGCGGTGGGTGCGGCGATATCCATGAAATGGACGAAAAAGACGGACAACGTCATATTCTGCTTCTTCGGAGAGGGCGCGTCGAACGAGGGCGTAACTCACGAGAGCATGAATCTTGCTTCCGTTTGGAAGCTGCCGGTCATATTCGTGGTCGAGAACAACCTCTATGAGGTGTTCACGTCCGCGGCGGATACAGTATCCGTAAAGGACGTCGCAAAGCGCGCGGCGGGCTACGACATGCCGGGATATGTCTGCGACGGCAACGACGTATTTGATATTGAAAAGTGCTATAAAAAGGCCATCGACCGCGCGAGAAAGGGCGAGGGACCGTCTATCGTGGAGTGCAAGACCTACAGATGGACGGGACACTGGCCTCTCGACGTATACGCCTACGGCGGCTACCGTCCCAAGGAGGAGGTCGACGCGTGGAAGGCCAAGTGTCCGATAAAGCGCCTCGGAGAATATCTCGTAAAAGAAGGCGTCGCGGATGAGAAAAAGCTCGCTGCGATACGCGAACAGATCGAGGAGCAGGTCGAGGCGGCTATAGCATTTGCCGCGTCCTGTCCCGAGCCCGCGCTTGAGGAAGCGCGCAAGAATCTGTTTCAGGATATGGAGGAGGCGTGAGCATGACACTTATCAAATATTCGACCGCAATAGCAAACGCGCTCGCCGAGGAGATGCGCAGGGACAGCACGATGCTCATAATGGGCGAGGACGTACACCGCTTTGGCGGAGTATACGGCTGCACAAAGGGCATTCCCGAGGAGTTTCCGGACAGGATAAAAGGCACGCCGATATCCGAGGCCGCTTTCGTCGGAGCCGGACTCGGAGCCGCTATAACAGGCACGAGGACGGTCGTGGAGCTGCAATATGTAGACTTCATATTCTGCGCCATGGATCAGCTCGTGAACCAGACCGCAAAGATACACTATATGTCGAACGGAGCTGTTAAGGTACCCTATACGCTTCGCGTACAGCAGGGCTGCGGACGCGGCAACGGCGCACAGCACGCGCAGAACTTAGAGACGTATTTCTGCTGCACTCCCGGACTCAAGGTCGTCTGCCCGTCAAACGCGTATGACGCGAAGGGGCTCTTAAAAACAGCCATAAGAGACGATAACCCTGTAGTGTTCTGCGAGCATAAGATGCTCTATCCGCTGCGCGACGAGGTGCCTGACGAGGAGTATACCATTCCCTTCGGAGTCGCGAAGATAAAGCGCGAGGGCAGGGACGTGACCATCGTGGCGACCTCGTTCATGGTAGGCAAGGCCCTTGAGGCTGCGGAGCTCCTCGCCAAGGAGGGCATCGACGCGGAGGTCATAGACCCGCGCACGCTCGTACCGCTCGACATAGACACCATAGTCGATTCCGTCAAAAAGACCGGCAGGCTCGTCGTTGTGCACGAGTCGCACGAGTTCTGCGGCTTTGGCGGAGAAATAGCGGTGCAGGTATCCGACAGGGCCTTCAAGTACCTCGACGCGCCCGTGAAGCGCGTCTGCACGCCGAACTTCCCTATGCCCTATAACAAAAAGTTAGAGGCCTCGCTCGTGCCGACTCCCGAGTCGATAGCTGCGGGCGCAAAGGAAACGCTGTATATAAAGTGAACACGGCAGCGGGCGCATAAGAACGCCCGCTGCTACAAAAATAGTACGGAGGAACGGATATGGTGGAATATAAGAACAAAAGCAGCATTCCGGTCATAAGCTCCTATCAGGAGGGCAAGGTAATGACCGACGCGGAGCTCAGGGATTTTGCTCTGCAGCTGCGCAGGGACATAATCGAGCTGACCTATTATTCCGGCACAAAGTCCAGCCATGTCGGCGGCGAGCTGTCGGCGGCGGAGATAATGGCGGTGCTTTACGGTCATGCCTTAAAGCTCAAGCCCGAGGAGCCGGAATGGGAGGACAGAGACGTCTTTGTTATGGGCAAGGGCCATTGCTCCGGCGTGCTTTACGCATGCATGGCGTGGAGAGGCTTCTTCCCGCGCGAGGCGCTCTGGAACGAGTTCAACAGAGCGGGCGGACTGCTCCAGGAGCACTGCAACATGGAGCTTCCCGGCATCGAGGCAACGACGGGCTCTCTCGGAATGGGACTTTCAAACGGCTGCGGCTATGCGTGGGCGGCAAAGTTCAATAAAAAGCCGGATAAGCGCGTTTATGTACTGCTCGGAGACGGCGAGAGCACGGAGGGTCAGACATGGGAGGGTGCGGCGCTGGGCGCGCAGCTCAAGCTCGACAACCTCATAGCGATAGTCGATTACAATAAATACATAATCTCCTCCACGACGTATGACGTCATGGATCTCGAGCCGTTCGAGGATCGCTGGAAGGCCTATCGCTGGCACGTGCAGCGCATAGACGGACACGACGTGACCGCGGTGAGAAACGCCATAGATATAGCGCGCGATCCCGCGACCGCACCCGGGCAGCCCAGAGTTATAATCTGCGACACCAAGAAGGACAAGGGAATATCCTTTATGGAGAAGGACGCCATACACTGGCACGCGGGACATCTGGACGACGCGCTCTACGGGCGGTGCCTGAAGGAGTTGGGACTATGAGTGAAAAAATGATGTACGGCTGCTCCCTCAAGGGCTTTCGCGCCCAGCTTGAGGATTCGCTTTTAAGCCTTGGTAAGAAATACGAGAACATGATAGTCGTGGACGCCGAGACAGGCACTGCGACGAACATTTTAGAGTTCCGCGAGCAGTTTCCCGGACGCTATGTGACCTGCGGAATAGCCGAGCAGGCGGCGGTGAGCTTTGCCTTTGCGCTCTCGCGCAGCGGCTTAAGACCCGTGGTGCCGCTCTTCTCCTGCTTCCTCACGCGCAGGGCATACGATCAGGTATATTTGCAGGCGGGCTATGCTCACGCGAATGTGAAGTTCATAGGCTGCTATTCGGGAATGACGACGCCCAACACCGGCGCCACGCATCAGTCCATAGTCGACGTGGCCTGCATGAGAGCCATACCCGGCATGACGGTCATAGAGACCGCCGATCCGTATGAGTTCGGTCAGGCCATGGACGCTATAATGGAGTATGAAGGCCCGGTATTCCTGCGCATGATACGCGGAGACATAAAGAAATACGACGTGCGCTGCGTACCCGAGGATCATAAGTTCGTGATAGGCAAGTCCAGCGTGCTGCGCGAGGGCAAGGACATATCGCTCGTGGCAGGCGGCCTTATGGTCCCGAGAGCGCTCGAGGCGGCGGAGATACTGGCAGGAAAGGGCATATCCGCAGAGGTAGTGAACTGCTCGGCCATAAAGCCCATAGATAAGGAGACGCTCGTAGCTACCGCCAAAAAGACCGGCAAGGTCGTGGCGTGTGAGAACAGCAATATCTACGGCGGAATGTGCAGTGCGGTCGCGGAATGCCTCGCCGAGAACTGCCCGGTACCGATGCGTTTTGTGGGCGTCGAGGACAAGTACGGCTGGTCGGGAGCGCTCGAGGATCTTTTGGAGATGTACGAGCTCACGACGGATAAGATACTCTCCAAGGCCTCTGAGCTTTTAAAGTAAGGAGATCGAATATGAAGGATCCTTTGATTTACGACTGCATGGCGTTTCCGCCGGAAAAATTCGGCACTGATCCGATACGCGAGGTGAGGCTCATAGTCTCTCCCGAGACGACGGGGGAGGACGCCATAAGGATAGTGCACTGCACGCTCCCGCCTCACGCAATATCCGAAGGGCATGTGCATCCCGACTGTGACGAATACATATACTTCGACATAGGCGGCGTCGCCGAGCTCGACGGCGAGGAGTTTCCCGTACCGCCGATGGGCCTTGTGCACGCGAAGCAGGGCGTAAAGCACGAGTGCAGAAACACGAGCGACACAGAGACGCTCATTCTGTACTGCGTCTTTACTCCCGCGTTCAAGCCCTACGGCGCATATCCCTCTCTCATAGAGAAGACGAAGGAATATCTCGGGTGAGTATCGAATGAATACGGAAAAACAAAAACGGTGACGGGCATTTTGCTCATCACCGTTTTTGTACACTTTCTAAATTTCGTTTTTTACCATGCTAAGAGCCGAAGAGAATCGAAAAAACGCCGGAAAGTTAGCATCTGGAGAGTACCGCTCGATCGTCAATACTCTCGCTCCAAGCGCACCTTTGCCGGTGGTCTCTACTTTGTAAAGAAGCTTTGAAGCGCCTCCAATACCGGATAATCCACATAGTA
>CAYVOZ010000015.1:0-17116 GCA_964453325.1 uncultured Christensenellaceae bacterium
TGCGCCGGTCTTCTGACCCAAAAGGCGCAGCATCTTGACCTTCTTTACGAGGTCCTCGGTGGACTGATGCAGATGCGTGAAGCGGTTTATCTTATGTCCCGTGAGAGACGACGTCGCGGTCATGATGTCCTCATACTCCGGCTGCTGTGCCAGCTCATAGGTCATTCCTACGGAATTTAGCGAGGGACGGATGACCGGGTGATCCACGGGATCCTTTACGAGCTCTCCGAACATGTATACCTTCAGGTCCAGCTTTCTAAGGCTCTCAAAATACTCTTCTCTGGTTTTCATGTACTGTTCTCCTTTTATTATTCAAGCACGAGGCCCATGGGCTCGTCGCGGAATATGCGCGCATCCATGGTCTTAAGGTCGTCGGCGACCATTACGTCAAAGTCTATAAGATCGAGCACCTGTGTCTTAAGGTCGATGCCGGGGGCTATCTCTGTGAGCGTAAGTCCCTTCGCCGTCAGCGTGAATACCGCGCGCTCCGTCACATAGAGCACCTTCTGCGCGCGCTTCTGTGCAAAGCTGCCGCTGAAGGTTATATGCTGCACGTCGCCCACGAACTTTCTGACCGAGCCCTCGTTAAGCACCTTGAGCTGCTCGTTCTCGACGGCGACCTTTAAGCCCTTTGCGGTGAAGGTCCCGCAGAAAACGACCTTCTTGGCGTTCTGGGTTATGTTTATGAAGCCGCCCGCACCCGCAAGCCTCGGGCCGAACTTCGATACGTTGATGTTGCCGTGACGGTCGCACTCCGCCAGTCCCAAAAATGCCTCGTCGATGCCGCCGCCGTCATAAAAGTCGAACAGCGCCGCAGAGTCTATTATCGCCTCGGGATTGTATGCCGCGCCGAAATCCATGCCGGATAACGGCACGCCGCCTATCGGGCCGGCCTCTACGGTCAGCGTCATGAGGTCGGATATGCCCTCCTCCGCAGCAACGCCGGAGACCTCCTCGGGCATGCCTATGCCGAGGTTTACTACCGAGTTCGCAGTGAGCTCCATCGCGCAGCGTCTGCCGATTATCTTTCTTATGCTCATGGGCTGCAGTTCCGGATCGTCGAGCGGTATCTTTATCTCGCCGGAGAGCGCGGGGTGATATTCAAAGTTGACTGTCTGATGATGGAACTTCATATCCGATACGGGGACGATATAGTCCACGAATATTCCGGGTATGACGACGTCGCGCGGGTTTAACGAGCCGTTCTTCACGACCTTCTCGACCTGAACGAAAACCTTGCCGCCGCTGTTCTTTGCAGCCATGGCTATCGGGAGCACGCCGCATATGCAGCACTCGTGCGACATGGAGATATTGCCCTTTTCGTCGGCGTAGGTGCCGCGCAGCAGCGCATAGTCGATGCCGTCATAGGGGATATAGCGTATATATTCCTCGCCGCCTATCTCCACGAGCTCGGCTCTGTCCTTTGTCGTGCGGTCGTTTATCTTGCCTCCGCCCATGCGCGGATCGCAGAAGGTATGCAGGCCGACCTTGGAGACCGTAGGACGGTGCGCCGCCATATCGCGGAACATCTCTGCAACAACGCCCTGCGGAAGGTTATACGCCTCGGCCTTTCCGCTCATCGCAAGCTCCTGGAGCATCGGCGCCTGATTATAGTGGCCGCCGATGACGCTCGTGATAAGTCCCTCGTGAGCGAGCATGTTGAGGCAGCCGGTTCCCTTGTCGCCCTGTCCCGCGGAATATATAAGGTTCATATTCGCGGGCTTGCCCGTCTCGTTAAAGCGTTTTTCTATCTCGAAAAAGATCTCGTTCGCCATTCCGGCTCCGACAAAGCCCTCAGTGCTTATCGTCTTCGAGTCCTCGAGCATAGCCGCAGCCTGCTCCGCCGTAATTACCTTGCTCTTCATTCTTATTTGCACCTCATATTTGTATTGGTCGCTTTTCACCTATTACAGGCTTTTTCTATACAGCAATTATATAGGTACGCGTGCGCTTTCGTCAAATTTAATGTGATATCGGTTTTCTATAAGACGCAATAAATAATTTTTATAGAAGCCGACGTCCCTTAAACTGCCTTTATTAAGGGGCTTGGTCATACCATTTCACTTATCCGGGCTTTGATTTTTTTACGAAAACTTAAATATTTTTGAGAGAAATTTCACAAATGAGCTTTAGCGTATCTTTTTTTCCTCTCTGTTATCGTCATTAGAAAGTCGACCGTTATTTTTCGATGCCGCTTTTTTTGCATTAAACGCCGTTCTGCCGCGTAGCGTTCCTGTAAACTGCGCTTTTCTTCCAAAAATATGCTTTTTATGCAAATTATTTGTATCAAAAGCTTTTTTCTGTGCTTTACGGTCAATACTGTGCGCTTCGGCATTAAATGGGTGTTTGTCGCGCATATTGAGCCAAAACGGGTATAATTATTGAGTATATTTTTGGAATATATAACAAATGGTTATACCAATTTAAAATTTATTTTTCATAAAGTTATTGCATTTCGTGACTGTGTATGATATACTTTCGCTATTGATTGATAAATTTTTATCAATTGAGCGGTTTTCAAAGAAATCAAAATGTTGATTTTTTACCGAAATACCGCTGTATACCGACATTAACCGTTAAACTTACGGTTCTGATTTTAAATTTTATGAGGTGAAAGCGACATGAAACAGTTTTCTATGAATCTGGACATCTACAAGTTTGACAGCTTCAGGGATTTCGCAAAGGAATTTGAGATCGGCCCCGGCGACCTGATTTTTACGAACAAATTTCTCTATGATCCCTTCATGAAGGATCTGGATCTCAAGTGCGACGTTTATTTTCAGGAGAAATACGGCATTTCCGAGCCTACCGACGTAATGATCAACGCGATACTTAAGGACATCGATCCCGATAAGTATCAGAGAGTAATAGCGGTCGGCGGCGGCTCCGTCGTCGATATCGGCAAGCTCCTCTGCATCGAGCGCCCGAACGACATCCGCGACATATACGAGAACGGTCAGAAGCCCGTTAAGAAGCTCAAGCTCGTGATAGTCCCGACCACCTGCGGAACAGGCAGCGAGGTCACCAACATCGCGATGTGCTACCTCACCGAGAAAAAAACCAAGGTCGGCTGCGCAAACGATCAGCTTTTCGCGGACCACGCGGTCCTCATTCCCGAGCTCGTGAAAGGCCTCCCGTTCAAGTTCTTCATATACAGCTCCATCGACGCCCTTATCCACGCGGTCGAGAGCTTTGTAGGCAGACGCGCGACATCTTATTCCAGAATGTTCAGCACCGAAGCTATAAAGCTTCTGCTCGGCGGCTTTAAACAGCTCGTCGAAAAGGGACCGGAATACAGGCTCGAGATCTTGGACGATTTTGTAGTCGGCAGCGACTATGCGGGCATAGCCTTCCAGAACGGCGGCTGCAACGCCATACACGCCATGAGCTTCCCTCTCGGCGGAATGTTCAAGGTGCCTCACGGCGAGTCCAACTACGAGTTCTTCACCACGGTCATGAAGTATTACTACGACCAGAAGCCGGACGGCGATATACAGCTTTTAAACAAGGTCCTTGCCGAAGTGCTGGGCTGCTCTCCCGAGGGCAAGGAAGTCTATGACAAGTTAGAGGAGACCCTCGCGGCTCTCATAAAGGTAAAGCCTCTCACCGAATACGGAGTGACCGAGGAGATATGCCGCAAGATGGCAGAGATATGCTATGCAAAGCAGCAGCGTCTTCTCACCAACACCTATGTCGAGATGGACACCGAGGAGATATACAAGCTCTACATGAAGGTATATAACTGGGATAAGTAATTCCCCTTAAAGCCTTTGACCCGCATTGTGACGCGGCAGCTCACAATGCGGGCTTTTATTTTTTTGCATCTTTTTCTTTTGCATCGCTCACTAAGCTTTCCGAAAGCATGATATCAATAGAGAAACACAGAAAAACCGCAAAATAATTGCGTTTTTCTTAATATCCGCTCTTGTATTAATTACAAAGATATAATATACTCATGTTACATGGTTTTTTGCGCGTATTCTTTTGTTGCATAAGGCGCGACGGCTATAACGGAGGATGCTTATGTCCGCAGTCAGCATGGCAAGAAAATTTTTGCTTATCGCGGCGGTTATTCCGCTGACCTTGCTGTGCGCGTGCGACAGCGTACTCACTACGAAGGGCGGTCTCGAGGTCACGGCCGAAGAGGTCCTGCGCAGCACGGACGCAGTAAAGCTGCGGTCCGAGATATCCGTCAGCACCCCCGAGGCCTCCAGGGATAAAGTCTATTCCTCCGACGGCATAACGCTCGATTATTCAAATGCGTCCGACGGCTATGTGATGATGAAAAACGAACGCAAAAGTGACGGCATAAAGACGCGCATAGCAGCGGACGGCACTGCCTATACATACGATCTTCCCTCCGACGGAGAATACGCGACATTTATTCTCTCAGAGGGCAGCGGGAGCTATGAGATATCGCTTTTCGAGCAGGTGGAGGGATCGACCTACAGCGTGCTTTTCAGAACCAACGTCGAATCGGTACAGACGGACGAGACGCGTCCCTTTTTATTCCCCAATCAGTATGTCCGCTTTGACGAGCATAGCGACGCCGTGCTGTGGGCATATGCCGCATGCGACTATGCAGGTGCGGACAACGACAAGGAAGAGCTCGAGCTGCTCTACAAATATGTCGCCGACAACATCAAATACGATCAGGCAAAGGCAGACTCCGTTCAGCCGGGGTATCTGCCCGATATAGACGAGACTCTTTCCTCCGGCACCGGTATTTGCTTTGACTATTCCTCTCTTTTGGCGGCTATGCTGCGCTCGAGAGGAGTCCCCACCAAGCTCATAACCGGATATCTGAGCCCGGAGGATATCTATCACGCATGGAACATGGCGTATATCGACGGACAGTGGGTCTTTCGGGACTCCACCCTTGCCGGAGAGCGGCGCGGAGAGGACGCATACGCCGAGGATAAGGAGTATTGAGCATGAGTAAAACAAAAACCAGATTGCTTCCGCCTCAGGACCTGTCTGTCTTCTGCGATCAGGTAGCAATGGTGCTTAAGGCGGGTATACCGCTTCACGACGCTATGGAAACGCTTTGCGAAAACTACCGCGGCACCTCGTTCGGTGCACGTTTTGAAAAGATCAACGGGCTCTTGAAAAAGAACGGAGCCTTATGCGAATCTCTGACGGAGGCGGGCATCTTCCCGGAGTATATGCTCGGGATGGTGCGCGTAGGTGAAAGCTCCGGCAGACTCGACGAGGTAATGACGTCGCTCTCGGCATATTATTCGCGCGAGGCGCGTATCCGCAGCGCTATACGCAGCGCGGTGGCATATCCCATGCTTCTCACGGCCATGATGGCTCTGGTGATAGCCGTGCTTTTGATAAGCGTCATACCGGTATTCGAGCGCGTATACGCTTCGCTCGGCATGGACATATCCTCCTCCTCCGTTGGAGCGGGCATTATACTCGGCAGAGTCGTGCTCATTATGATCGGCGTTCTGATACTTGCTCTTGTGATAGTTATGCTGCTTTTGCGCTCGTCCGCAAAGGACAGCGTCACCGGCACGCTCGAAAAGCTCGTGCCTGCTATCCGCAATATAAACAGGGCGACCTTTGCGTCGCGTTTTGCATCGGTTATCTCCACGATGCTTTTAAGCGGCGGCGACACCGACGAAGCCGTGGAGATGGCGCAGTATGTCGTGACCAACTCGCGCTCCCGGGAGAAGACGGCGCTCTGTCTGTCCGCGCTCAAGGACGGCAAGAGCTTTCCCGAGGCAGTCGAGCAGGCGGGCATATTCGATCCCCTTTACGAAAAGATGATAGCTATAGGCGTAAGAAGCGGCAGCCTCGACACTCTCATGGGCCGGCTGGCCGCCACATATGACGATATCTCCGCGAGAGGCGTCCGCCGTCTTATAAGCTCCATTGAGCCGACGCTCGTTGTTTTGCTCTGCGTGGCGATCGGAGGCATACTTCTCTCTGTTATGCTTCCGCTTTTAAGCCTGCTTGCGGGCATAGCCTGACGGAGGAGATATGAAGCATTTCAACTTCCGGCCTTATATACGCATGACGGTATTCGCGGCTATAATAGTCGTGTTTTCCGTGCTGCTCGCCGTCACCGCCGGAAGCATAGGGCAAAAGGCCCGGGATAAGGAAGCGGATATACTTAAGGACGCCATAACCAGCGCCGCGGCGGTGTGCTATTCTATAGAGGGAAGATATCCTGCGGATCTTCAGTATATTATCGACAATTACGGAGTCAAAGTGAACAGCGCCGCATATATCGTCAGCTACGAGGCCTTTGCCGAGAATCTTATGCCGGATATACGCGTTATCTCAAAGGAGGCTGCAAGGTGAGCAGAGGCGGGGGAGTAAAGAGTCTTTTCATATTCCTGCTGCTCGGCGTTTATGCACTGCTCATGCTGCTCGCTGTCGTTACGGGCGCGCATACATATTCGCGCATAGTGGATGTGACGGATAAAAACGACGCTCTCAGGACGTCTGTGATGTATATAACCGGAAAGGTGCGCGGCAGCGACGGAGCAGACCGAATATCGGTCTTTGACAGCGGCGGAATGAACGTGCTTGCTCTTGAAACAGTCCACTCCGACATCAGCTATACCACATATATCTATCAGCGCGGCGACGGTATATACGAATACTTTTCGCCCTCCGAAAAGCCCTTTGACCTTACGCTCGGCGGTTTCGTCGCATCGGCGGAACGGCTTTCTCTCACCCTTAAAAACGGACTCATAACTGCAACGGTCACGTCCGGGGGACAGACAAGAGAGTTTTCGATAGCTCTGAGAGGAGGCGGAGAATGAAACGCAGCTCCGTTCTCATAGAGATCATACTTTCAATAGTATTTTTTGCCTTCGCCTCTCTGCTGCTGCTGCGCGTGATGGCCTATTCCGACAATTTGAACCGACGCAGCAGCGACGAGCTGAACGCAGTTCTCGAGATGCAAAGCACGGTCGAGCGGCTGAGAGCCGACAGCGACGGCCTTGAAGAGATATGCACCGAAGGCGGCGCGCTCACTCTTTACTACGACGCCGGATTCTCTCCCTGCATCGAGTCCGCGGCGGAAAGATACATAAACATAGCGGTCACAGGCGACGAAAACAGCGTGGGCTGCGTTTACTCCCTCAGGCTCGACTCCTTTACGAAAAAGGGAGAAAGCATCTCCGGGCTTGAGGCGGCCATATACGTACCCGGGGGCGGAGGTGCTTCATATGAGAGATAAAGGCTTCGGAAGCATAGGCGTGGGTCTGTCGTCAATAATACTGATAGGCGTCGTGCTCTGCTTCACGGTTTTTGCCGCTCTTGCGCTGGTATCCGCAAATAACGACGCAGTACTGAACGACCGCTCCGTCGCCGCCGTAAAGGCGTACTACGCGGCAGACGCCGCAGCGCAGAGCATGATATCCGATATCAACGAGCTCGCTGCCTCCGGCTCGGATAAGCTGCCGGACGGCGTGACGCGCGAGGGCGAAAGGCTTTGCTTTTCGGTTCCCATAGACAATACGCGCATGCTGTCGGTCGAGCTCGAATACGACGGCAATGCATACGCAGCGGTCGTCTACAGCACGAAAGCCACGGGCGAATGGACTCCGGCTGGGCTGACGCTGAAATAAAGACGCGGACAGAAAGGAGGGCTTGTTTGAATATTAACGATATACTGCGCATTGCGCTCGAGAAAAACGCCTCGGACATCTTTATAGTGCCGGGCTCGGTGATATGCGTAAAGGTATCCGGAGAGATGGAGCCTGTATCCGAGGATAAGCTATGCCCGGAGGACACCTTTCAGCTCATGAATCAGGTATATGCTCTCGACGGCATGAGCAACGCGTCTCTTATAGAGAACGGCGACGACGATTTTTCCATATCCGTGAACGGCGTCGGCCGCTTTCGCTGCAACGCGTACCGGCAAAGAAACAGCTACGCCATGGTCATACGCGTGCTCTCATTTGATATCCCGGATCCGGTGAGCTTCGGGATCCCCGAGGAGGTGCTTTGCCTTGCGGAAAAGAAGAACGGCATGGTGCTCATCACAGGTCCCGCGGGCAGCGGCAAGTCCACCACGCTCGCATGCATGATCGACAGGATCAACCGCAGGTTCAGGGACCATATCATAACGATCGAGGATCCCATAGAATTTATCCACCAGCATAAGCGCAGCATAGTGAGCCAGCGCGAGGTGGAGCACGATACCAGAAGCTATGCTTTTGCGCTGCGCGCCGCCCTGAGGCAGGCGCCGGACGCTATACTTTTGGGAGAAATGCGGGATTTCGAGACTATACAGACCGCGATTACCGCGGCGGAGACGGGGCAGCTGCTGCTCTCCACGCTGCATACGGTCGGCGCGGCCAAGACCATAGACAGGATAGTGGACGTGTTCCCCGCAAACCAGCAGCAGCAGGTCCGCGTACAGCTCTCAATGGTCCTTCGGGCCGTGGTATCCCAGCAGCTGATACCTACCACTGACGGCAAACGCGTAGCCGCGTTTGAAATAATGACGGTGAACAGTGCTCTTCGCAATATGATACGCGAGAATAAGACGTTCCAGATGGATAACGTTATCTTTGCGGGCGCCAAGGAGGGCATGCGTACTATGGACTCGGATATTCTCAGGTTGTATGAGAACGGCGTGATAACAAAAGAATCAGCGCTCTTATACGCTGTCAATCCCGAAGTGCTTGCAAAAAAACTATGACAGGAGACAAGGAATGAAAAAGGCATCGGTACAGATCTATATGTTCGGTAAGTTTGAGGTTTTGGTGAACGGAAAGATAGCGCTGAAGCAGCTGAAGCAGTCCAAAAAGACACTGTTGTTTTTACAGTATCTTATCCTCAAAAAGGACAAGCCCGTCCTGCACGAGGAGCTTTTCGACACGCTTTGGTCCGAGGCGGACAGCAGCAATCCCTCCACGGCTCTGCGCACCATGCTGCACAGATTCCGCACACTGATAGACGCCTGCGGCTATACCGCGCTCAAAAACTGCATACTCACGAACCGCGGCGCATATCAGTGGAACTCCGATCTCGACTGTGTGATCGACGTATACGAGATGGAGCGCCTCTCCCGGCTCGCGGCTGACGAGCACCTTCCTAAGGAGGTCCGCAAGGAGGCATACGCGGAGATACTCGACCTGTATATCGGGCCGCTGCTGCCCGCCTTTGCAAGCGAGCTGTGGGTGATACCCAAGAGCGTGTACTATCACAACATGTATCTCGAGAGCATACTCAAGTACATCGGCCTGTTAAAGGAGGACGAGGATTATGACGGCATCGTCAGCGTATGCCGACGCGCCATGGACGTGGACGTATATGACGAGCGCCTGCATATGGAGCTCATGCTCGCTCTTATAAAGCTCGGCAAAAGCCGCGAGGCGCTTTCGCAGTATTACTATACGACCAACGTGCAGTATAACCAGCAGGGAGCGCAGCCCTCTCAGGAGATAAGATCCATATATAAGCAGATACTGCAAACGGATAAGCAGATGGAGAGCGACCTCGACGGCATACAGCGCAGTCTACTCGCCGAGGACGAGCAGAAGGGCGCGTTCGTCTGCGACTATGAGATATTCAGTGAGATATATCAGCTCCAGCGCCGCATGCTGACGCGTCAGAACGCCTCCATGTTCATAGCGCTCATAACGGTCGGGAACTCGTACGATAAAAAGTTCGATCCCTTGATGCTCGACAACATAATGTGGAAGCTTTTAGACGTCGCAAAGGACAAGCTGCGCCGCGGAGACACGATATCCCGCTTCAGCGCGACCCAGTTCGTAGTGCTTCTGCCCTCTGTCAACTATGAGACCGGAAACACCGTTATCGCGCGCGTAAAGCAAAGCTTTTATGACGAATACCAAAACAGCAGTGTCGTTTTAAACTATAAGCTTCGTCCGCTCCGCCTCGAGAAGGAGCCCGAAGTGCCGGCTCTCGAATGACGGGAGCACGGGAAAAACGGAGTAACTGACCATGGAAGACGGCAAGCTTAAGATAGCGCTGTTCACAGACTCGTTTCTGCCCATAATCGACGGCGTGGGGCGGGTCGTATACAACTATGCAAAGTACTTTTCGGAGCACGGACACGAGTGCTATGTCATCTGTCCGCAATGCGATACAGGGTTCCGCGGAGGACTGCCTTTTGAGATAGTCGATTTTTACAGCTCGCATGTACCGGGGACTCCTCAGCAGTACCTTGCCGGACTGCCTACGCTCGACACCAACTATACGCGGAGACTCGATATGATACAGCCCGATATCATACACGCGCACTCTCCGTCCGTAGCCGGGCTCGACGCAGTCCGTTATGCAAAAAAGACCGGCGCTCCGCTCATAGGCACGTTCCACTCGAAATATTATGACGACGTATACGAGGTGACCGGCTCCAAGGCCATAGCCATGTTTGGCGCGCGCATCGTGGCGGATTTTTACGACCGCTGCGACGAGGTCTGGACCGTGAGCGAGGACGCCCGCCGCACGCTCGAATCCTACGGCTATAAGCGGAATATAAGCATCGTTCCGAACGGCACGGGTCGGCGGCTCACTCATCCCGGGCAGGATGCGGCCGGTTTTCTCGGATCGCACGGCGAGCCTCTGCTGCTGTATGTCGGCCAGATAGACTATAAAAAGAATATTTACCTTACTTTACAGGCATGCGCGCTCTTAAAGAAGCACGGCTTGAGGTTTCGTCTTGCTCTCGTGGGTACTGGCAAGGACTATGAGAGCATCAGAGAGGACGTCGTAAGGCTCGGGCTCACAGATGAGGTCGTTATGCCCGGGCATGTATACGACCCGGCTATGCTGGCGTCGATATACGAGCTCGCGTCTCTGTTCGTATTCCCCTCGCTTTACGATACCGCCGGGCTCGTCGTCCGGGAGGCCGCAGTCATGAGCACGCCCTCCGTAGTCATAGAGAACAGCGCTCCCGCCGAGGTCATTACCGACGGCGTAAACGGCTTTTGCTGTCTCGACAGCGTCGACAGCCTCTTTTCGGCACTGAGCCGCGCGCTTTCCGATACGGATAGGCTGCAAAAAATGGGCGTTACCGCCTATGAGACCATACCCGTATATTGGGACGACATCTTTCCCGATGTGCTCGACCGCTACAGAGAGCTCATAGAGCAGCACGATCCCTGCAAAAAGAAGCGCAGAAGAAGCATGGGCAAGCAGTAGACCTTTCCCGCGCTTTGCCCCGTTCTTTTGCTCATATAAATCATACCGTCCATAATAACAACGATTCGCATGACGCCCGGCTTTAAGTCCGGCGTCATGCTTTTGCATTTTTCCGATGCGTTTACGGTTCGCGCCAGCGGCCAAGCCCTCTTATATGCATTCCGAAAACTCCGTTTTTTCATGCAAATAATGTAAATATTCTGTCCAAACTGTTAATGAGGGCAATTATCTGATATAATTTGTTGCAGCGAGGTTTTACCCTCGCAGATCAACTGATATCGGGACGGTGTACAAGAATGAAGCGCAAGGACGGCAAAAACAAAATCGAACGTGAATCCTTTCTCTCCGGGTCCGCCGACGACTGCGAGATCAACGAGAACGTCGCAGGACAAGACCCCGACGATCCGGCCGTGGATGCATCCGACGCTTATTCCGACAGCCCTGAGAATGACCGCACGGACGGAGCCGGTTCTTATTCCGACGAGTCTGAGAATGACCGCACGGACGGAGCCGACGGTTTATCCGACGAATCCGAGCACGAACTGATGGACGAAGCCGACGAAGCGGCTCTTGAGAATACATATCTCCCGTCTCCGGAATACTCTTCGGCGCGCAGCGCGGCGGAGCGGATCTCCGAGGACAGCAGCATTATCGACGCTCATATAAAGGAGCGCCGGAGCCGCCGGGCCGGAGCAGGATCACGCAAGGCAGACACTGCCGTTACGTCCGCTGCCTGTGACGACGGCGGCGACGGCAAAGACGGTAAAAAGAAGAAAAAGAAGATGTCCAGAGGCGGAAGGATAGCGATTATCTGTGCGCTCGTTGTTTTAGCGGCGGCGCTCGTGCTCGGCGGCATTTATATCAACAACATCATTAACAGGCCCGAGCAGCTTTTTAACGACATTACCTCCACACCTGCTCCGACCTCCGCGCCCGCCGCGACTGCCGCTGTACCCGGAGAGCCCACAGCTACCGCAGAGCCGGAGCTTTCCGACTATGAAAAGCTCATGCAGACAGCGGATACCTCGCTTATGAAGGACATAGTCAACGTGCTTTTGGTCGGCGTCGATTATGCCGAGGAGCGCAGCTCACAGAACCCGAACTGGACCGGCAAGACGTCTTTTCATGCGGACGTCATGATAGTGCTTGCCATAAACTTTAAAGAGAATACCGCGGATATGATATCCATACCCCGCGACACATTTGCCAACATTCCCGGCGTGGATGGCATTTATAAGATAAACGCGTCGCTCGATCTCGGCGGCGGCTTCCCCGACGGCTTCAACAAGGTCATGGAATCCGCGGAATGGATGCTCGGCGGTATACCCGTGGATTATTACTACGCTGTGACGATGCCCGCCTGCAAGGGGCTTGTCGACGCCATAGGCGGCGTGGACTACGATCTTGAGATGGATTTTACGCTTGCGGGCAGAAGCTATACCAAGGGTCAGCAGCACATGGACGGCCAGGCTGTGCTCGACTATCTCCGCGTGAGAAAGAACGACGGCAAAAGCAAGCTCACCGGCGGAACGGGAGACCTTAACAGGATCAACCGTCAGAAGGACATGCTCGTCGCCATATTCAAGAAGCTCAAGAGTCAGAATATGCTCGCGAGCGTCCCTCAGATAATAGATTCCTTTGACGGTCAGCTTTTCACCAACACAAACCTCGGACAGACCGCCGCGCTCGCTCTATTCGGGCTGAATCTCGACGACGAAAAGATCACCATGCGCTCCATGGGCGGCACTATGAAGAATGTCTATAACTGGAATTTCTGCCTTACCGATCAGAAAAAGCGGGTAAGTATAATAGAGGACGTATACGGCATCAAGGTGAACCAATACGAGGACTATACGCCCATGGCTATTCGCGCAAGCTGGCAGGAGAGGCTTGCTCCGAAATACATGGAGGTAGGAAAGCCCATACTCGACGCCGCTGCTCCGTATGCATATGCTCCGGTCGTCGTTCAGCCTGCGCAGCCTCAACCTGTGCAGCCCGCGCCGACTGCCGCACCTACTGCCGGTCCCGCCGCGCCGACGCCGGACCCCGCTGCGCCGACTGCCGGTCCCGCCGCACCGACGCCCGATCCCGCTGCGCCGACTGCCGGTCCCGCCGCACCGACGCCCGGTCCCGCTGCGCCGACGCCCGATCCCGGAGCAGGCGTTTCCTATCGCTCTGCCGACAGCACGTCCTTAATGCTGCTTTCCGCAGAGACGGATGCAATGACCATTCAGCAGCTTTATCAAGTCGGTCAGAGCCAGTACGCTCAGCTCCAGAACTACGGAGCCATGGATCTTGAGGACGAAGCGCAGCTCAAGGCTCTTGAGGATCTGACCTCGAGCTTCAAAGAGGTCATTACCTCTCTCGCAGCAAAGATAGCCTATCCCTTGAAAACAAAGGATTGGACTATAAACTACGAAAAGGAAGAAAACGAGATTTTCGTGGATTTCAGATAAGTAAGCAAATAAAGACGGGGCTCCGGTTTTTCCGGAGCCTTTTGCATGTCAAAAGGGGTAAACTACTTTTTTGAGATTACCGCATTTGTACTGTTCGCTGCGCTCTTGGTCGTACAAATGCTTTTTGGAGCCATTTTTATGCACCCTGTTTTATCTTGGCGCTGTAAAGGATATCGCCGTCACGTCCGCCGCGCCCGCACTCTTGAGAGCGCGTATGCATTCCTCGGATGTCGCGCCGGTGGTTATGACGTCGTCTATGAGCAGAATGCGCTTTCCCGTTATTCCCTCACGGTCCGTCTCTTTAAAGGCGCCCCTGACGTTCTTTTTTCTCTGCTCGTGCTCCGTCAGCTTCGCCTGCTCAAAAGTCCTTCGCGTGCGCGTCAAAAGCTCGGTATACGGTATTTTGCATAAGCCCGACAGCTCCCGTCCTATGAGCTCGGACTGGTTATAGCCTCTTTTTCTTCTTCTTGACACATGCAGCGGAACGGCGGTTATCACGTCCGCGTCCGAAGGTATCCTTTTTAAAAGCTCGCGGGCTATGAAGCGCGACAGATATCTTTTGTTTCTGAATTTCAGGTCAAGTACAGCGTCCCGCGCGACGCCCTCATGATAATAAAGGCTGATCCTGTCCCGGGGCTGCTCCGCCTCTATCAAAAGCCCGGAGAGATTTTTTTCGCATGCGCCGCAAAGTCCCCGCGCGCCCTCCGCTCCGCAGAGCGGGCATCTGTCCGCGTCGGGAAAGAACACATACCGCAGCGCGTCACGAAAACGGATCATACTCTTCCTCCGAGATAAGGCTCCCGTCCATATCCAGCATTTCATAGTTGAGCGCCGTAAATCTGTGCGAAATACGGTTGTTTCCGGTCATAAATTCTATCGTCTGCTCTGTTCCGACTATTATCAGCTTATTCTTTGCCCGCGTCATTGCGGTATAGAGCAGATTTCTCGAAAGAAAGGGCGACGAGCCGTAGTTTAAAGGCAGTATCACGGTATCGAACTCACTGCCCTGACTTTTATGCACGGTTATGGCATAGGCGTGCTCTATATTAGCAAGCTCGATCCGCTGATAGTCCGCAAGTCTGTCTCCGTCAAAGAGTATGGTCAGCTCGCCGGTCTGCTCGTCTATGTCCTCTATCACGCCCATATCGCCGTTAAAGACGCCTGCGCCTCTGCCCATGCCCGCAGCGTCGGAATACCGCCATTCCTTCTGATAGTCGTTGACGGTCTGCATGACCTTGTCGCCCACGCGGAAAACCGTCTCTCCGAAAAGCAGCTCTCCCTTATCCGTATCCTTTGGGTTCGCTATCTCTCTCAGCTCCGTATTCAGCCTGTATACGCCTATCGCGCCCCGCTTAATAGGGCATATGACCTGTAGCTCGTCCAAGGGCGTGCCCTCGGAAGCCGAGCGGAAATAGAGCTTCTTCACCGCGTCAAGAGTCGCGTCCTGACCCTTTGCGCGTATAAACATAAAGTCGCCCGCTTCAAACAGCTCGGGGGGTTCTCCGTTATTGACCCTGTGCGCGTTATAGGCAATATTGCCCTTTTGTCTGTATACCTCGGTCAGCCGGAAAACCGGTATGAGTCCGCTGTCTATGATATCCCGCAGCACATTGCCCGGCCCTACGGACGGGAGCTGATCCGCGTCGCCCGTGAGTATCAGCCGCGTCCCCGGCGCGATCGCTTTTAAAAGGCTGTGCATGAGGAAGATATCGACCATGGACGTCTCGTCGATTATGACCGCGTCCGCCTCGAGCGGGTTTTCCTCGTCGCGGTTGAAGCGGAAGCTGCGTTCCTTATCGTCCTCCTCTAAAAGGGAGTATTCCAGCAGCCTGTGTATAGTGTGCGCCTTTCGGAGCGTGGCCTTTTCCATGCGCTTTGCCGCTCTGCCCGTCGGCGCGGCCAAGAGCGTCACCATCCCACTCTGCTCGGTTATCGATATTATCTCGTTTAATATCGTGGTCTTCCCCGTGCCCGGGCCGCCGGTTATGACGGATATGCACCCCGAAAGGGCCGTCTGTATCGCGAGCTCCTGCGCCTTGGACAGCATCGTCGCGCCGGAAAGCACCTTGTCGACGATGCGCTGGTTCACCTCGGTCGCGGGCTTCTCTCCGCGCATAGCGTTGAGTCTGTATGCGCAGTACGCCTCCGCGCGGTGAGCGCCGGAGGTCGCCATGGCGCGCGCTCCGTTGTATTCGCTCTCGCACAGCGCTCCGTTTAAAACGAGCTCGGACAGCGCGTCCTCTATACCGTTCTCGTCCGCACCCAGCGTCTCCATGCTGAGTTTTTTGAGTCTTTCACGGGGAAGGCAGGTATGCCCCTGCTCGTCCATCTGCTTTTTCAGGATATATCTTATGCCGTTATATACGCGTATGTCCGAATCCTTGTCTATACCCAGTCTCTCGGCTATGGCGTCCGCGCGCTCAAAGCCTATGCCGAATACGTCGTCTATGAGCTTGTACGGGTTGCTGCGGATGGTCTCGGGGGCAGCGACTCCGTATGCCTCGTATGCTGCGAACGACTGCTTTATAGAGAGCCCCATGTCCTGGAGCTCCATTATCACGCCTCGTACGGCTTTTAGCTCCGTCAGCTGCTCGCTTATCTTCATTGCTGCGGACATACTTATCCCCTTTACGAGCGCGAGCTCGTGAGGGTTGTTTTCTATGACCTCAAACGTCCGCTCGTGAAATCTGTCCACAATGCGTTCCGCGAGCACCTCTCCGACTCCCTTTATCAGTCCTCCGGACAGAAAAAGGCGGATGCTCTCGTCTCCCTCGGGCATCCGCGATTCCATACCGGTGACCTTGAACTGGTCTCCGAAAGTCTTGTGTGTGGTGTGAGCGCCGTAAAAGCGCACGTATTCACCGGGCTGTATAAAGGGTATATTGCCGACACAGACGTTCAAAACGCCGTCGCAATCCAGCTCGAGAACCGTATAGCTGTTCTCGTTATTTCTGAAGATTATGTCGAGTACTGTACCCTCTATAAAAGTCAAGGCGTTTTACAGCTCCTGCCTCAGAATATCGGCCATATCCGTCTTTTCCCACGGAAGATCTATATCCGTCCGTCCGAAGTGTCCGTACGCAGCCGTCTTTTTATATATCGGCCGTCTTAGATCCAGTTTATCAATAATAGCCGCAGGGCGCAAGTCGAAATGCTTGATTATAAGCTCGGATATGCGCTCGTCGGTGAGCTTTCCGGTGCCGTAGGAATTCACATAGACGCTCACAGGACGGGCAACGCCTATGGCATATGCAAGCTCTATCTCGAGCTTGTCCGCTATGCCCGCCGCAACAAAGTTCTTAGCCGCATATCTCGCCGCATAGGCTGCGCTTCTGTCCACCTTTGTGGGGTCCTTGCCGGAAAAGCAGCCGCCGCCGTGCGAGGCATAGCCGCCGTAGGTATCCACTATTATCTTTCTGCCCGTGAGTCCGGAGTCTCCCGCAGGGCCGCCGATTACGAATCTGCCCGTGGGATTTATGAGTATGCGAGTGTCCTTGTCAATGAGCTCCTCAGGAATAGTCGGC
>CAYVOZ010000015.1:17155-25601 GCA_964453325.1 uncultured Christensenellaceae bacterium
TTTTCTTTTATGCCCTCGTATATATCGTCATTCTTGGCGGTCGCGCGATGCTGTGCGGAGATCACCACCGTGTCGACGCGCACGGGCTTGCCGTCGACGTATTCGACTGTCACCTGGCTTTTTCCGTCCGGCAGGAGAAAGCCGAGCTCTTTATTCTTTCTTACGTCTGCGAGCCTCTTTGTCAGCTTATGCGCAAGGCTTATGGGCATAGGCATCTTCTCTTCCGTTTCGTTGCACGCAAAGCCGAACATCATGCCCTGATCGCCTGCGCCCGTATCGAGCACGCCGCTGCCGCGGGACTCGAGCGCCGCGTCCACGCCCATCGCTATATCGGGCGACTGCTCGTCCACGCTCAGTATTATCCCGCAGTGGTCCGCCTCAAAGCCGGCCTCCGGCTCGCAAAAGCCTATCCCGCGCGCCGTATCGCGTACGATCTTTTGTATATCCACATATGCCTTTGTCGTTATCTCACCCATGACGAGCACGAGCCCCGTATTTACGGCAGTCTCGCATGCCACGCGCGACATTTTATCCTCCTTAAGCATTGCGTCCAGAACCGCGTCGGATATCTGGTCGCAGAGCTTGTCGGGATGTCCCTCTGTAACGGATTCCGATGTAAACAGCTTCCTCATTATTCTCCTCCTTAATTTACGGGGAAAAAAACAACCCCTTGCCTTTTCTGACAGGGGCCTTAGTTTTGTCTAAAAGCTTCCCCTCATCTTTCGGCTTTCACCGCAGGATTTGGCACCGATAAATTGGTTGCCGGGCTTCACAGGGCCTGTCCCTCCGCCGCTCTTGATAAGGCTGTTTTAAATATATCACATATATGCATAAAAGCAAACTTATTTTTGTTTTTTACGAACGGCAACCTATTACCGCATAACCGTTCCCTGTATTTTTTCTTCTCTTTGATTTTACTCACACTATCATTATTTTATCCACATCTGTTATGCGATAGCAGCACGATTTTGCGTATGTTATCCTCAATATGTGGATAGATTTCTTCAATATGTGGACAGTTTTTTGATTTGTGAACAAAGTATTAATAATTGTTATTTGGTAATTTTGCGGATTTTTGTCGTTTTTTATGAGACGCGGGGGTCCAAACTGCGGCTTGCAAAATATCTCTGTTGCAAGTAGAATTGTATTTACAGCAACAATATAGCAGTTGCCTTTTTTTGGAGGAATCATGACTTCTTTTACAATTTTATGGGAACGCGCGCTTAAAGAGTTGAAAGCATATTATGCTCAAAACAACAATTTACTCGCCTTTGACAGCTATCTTAAAATATTGAAACCCGAGTTTGAAGAGGACGATACGCTGTATTTTACCACAGAGCAGGAGGGACAGCGCGAGCTTATCAATCAGCGCTTTTTGGGAAAAATTGCCGATTCTGTCAAGCATGCCGCCTTTGAGATAACCGGCATGAACAAAAGCTATGTTATTAAGATACTTCTCCCCGCGGAGCTCGACAAGTACGTTATGGAGAGCACGACCGTTGCGCCGCGTCAGAAAAATTCCATTACGCTCAACCCGAATTATACCTTCGATAATTTCGTCGTAGGCAACGCCAATAAGTATGCCAACGCTGCGGCTCGCGCTGTCGCGGACGCTCCCGGACAGACCTATAATCCTCTTTTTATATACGGCGGCGTCGGTCTCGGCAAGACTCATCTTATGCATGCCATAGGAAATCAGATAGCAAAGAACAATCCTTATGCCCAGATAATATACATCACATCCGAATCCTTCCGGAACGAGTTTATAGAAGCGATAAGGAACGAGAGCAACGAGGCCTTCAGAAATAAATACCGCAACGCCGACGCGCTGCTCATAGACGATATACAGTTTATAGCCAAGGGACCCGGTACACAGGAGGAGCTTTTTCATACCTTCAACAGGCTTTACGAGTATCAGAAGCTGATAGTCATATCCTCGGATAAGCACCCCTCAGAGATACCCAACCTTGAATCCCGACTTATGAGCCGGTTCCAATGGGGGCTTCTCACGGATATAGGCATGCCTGACTATGAGACGCGCGTAGCCATCATCAAAACAAAAATACCCATGATAATGGAGCAGGTGATGTGCGATATGAGCATAGACGAGGACGTTATACAGTATATCGCGTCCAAGGAGGATACCAATATAAGGGAGATAGAAGGCGCTCTCAAAATGTTGATCGCACACGCAAAGCTGAGCAGCATGGACTCCCCGGTGTATTCCATTAATATGGAGATCGCTCAGGATGCCCTCAGGAATTTCTTTACGGACAGCTCGCTTAAAGAGATAACTCCCAAGATCATTATAAAGAACGTATGCGAGTATTTCGACATTACGCAGGAGGATATATTAAGCGGCAAAAAGAGCAGAGAGGTTGCCTTCCCGAGACAGATAGCCATGTATCTTTTGCGCAATACGCTTAATCTTGCGTACCCTAAAATAGGTGAAATAATGGGCGGCAGGCATTATTCCACTGCTATGTTCGCCTATGATAAGATCACAGAGCAGCTCAAAACTGACAACGATCTCAAAAACAAGGTCAACAATATTATCCACAGGATCAAGGAATAATATATGATAAGTTGTGAAATATACTGAGTAAAACTCCGCATATGCTGTTGATACGATCAGGATAATTTTTCTTCAACAGCTTTTTTCACAGCTTCGTGAGCATGCGGTCAGCCGTCGTAAATGCAGTTTTATCAACAGTATCCGCTGGTCTGTACACTGTTTATTATCAGTCCTTACAGCGCTCCATCAACACAGGCTGATGCTGAAAAACGCGGTAAATACTGCATTACAGAGGTTATCCACATTATTCACAGCAACTAAAAAAACTACTGTTAATAATATTATTTATAGAAATGGAGCTACATATGAGATTTACGATAAACAAGCAGGACTTTCAGGACGGCATCAACGCAGCGTCGCGCATAGCATACAATAAGACCCAAAAATCCATTTTGGAGTGCATACTGATAGAGGCAAAAGACAACTCTGTGGTTTTGAACGCTTTTGATACCGTTACTGCTATTGAGACTTCTATATATGCGGAGGTATCCGAGGAGGGAGCCTGCGCCATACCCTCAAGGCTGCTTTTTGACGTTATAACCAAGATGAACGGCGGAGAAGTCATAGTAGAAGATAAAAACGAAAAGGGCGTAATGCTCACATGCGCCGAGACCTGCGTTGTGCTGCAAAAGATGGACGAAAAGCAGTTTCCGCGTTTTCCGGAGATAAAAGGCAGCGAGTTCGAGATAGAAGCAAAGACTCTGAACAAGCTTATAGAGAAGACCATTTTTTCGGTATATACTCAGCCGGATAAGCCTATTTTTACCGGTCTGCTTTTTGAGATAACCGGAGATATTCTGAATGTGGTAGGCATCGACGGAGTAAGACTGGCTAAAATGACCGTGAGAAAGCCCGAGTCCGAGAATATAAGGATCGTAATACCGTCAAAGGCATTAAAGGAGGTCTCACGCCTCTCGGAGGAAAGCAAAAACAAAAGCGTCAGAATGGTCATGCAGAAGGCGGCGTGCTTCTTTGTGACTGATGAGTACAGAATATATACCCGTCTTATAGAGGGCGAGTTCATGAACTATAACAATATAATACCGAACAGCTTTAAAACGCGCGTCAGAGTAAACGTAAAAATGCTCGAGAGCAGCCTTAATATGGTATCGGTAATGTCAAAGAGCATGATAACCAACCCGGTAAAGCTGTCCATGAGCTTTGACAACGTGGAGATAAGCGCAAAATCCGAATACGGCGACGCGACCGACATCGTTCCCATAAAGCTGCAGGGCGAGAATATGAGCATATCTCTGAATGCCAAATATATGCTCGACGTGCTGAGAGTCATAGAGGACGAGGATATATATATCGATATGGAAAATAATCTCAAGCCCTGCGTAATAAGATCGGTCGACTCCGACGAGTATATGTACCTGATAATACCGCTGAATATGAAGGACTGAAAAGAAAGTGCATATCGATTCCGTCTGTTTAAAGAGCTTCAGAAATATAGAGGAGCTGAAATTAAATAATATATGCGGCGGCATCAATATCTTTATAGGCGACAATGCACAGGGAAAGACGAACCTGATAGAGGCCGTAAACTATCTTTCCTGCGCAAAGTCGTTCAGAGGAGCGCCCGACGAGGCTCTTATACAGTATGAAAAGCAGCATGCGGAGCTGTCGGCCGAATATACCGCTGAATATTACTCGGGAAGAATAGACGCGTCGCTATATAAAAATAAGCGGCGCGCCGTTTTGATAGGCGGCATACCCATAAAGCGAATGACGGAGATGATAGGCAGGATCAATACGGTCGTATTCGCGCCCGAGGATATAAGAGCCATAAAGGACAGACCTCAGCAGAGAAGAAGGCTTATCGATATAGAAATAGCAAAGATAAGACCGTCGTATTATTCGGCATTACAGCAGTACAACATTGTTCTTAAAAGCAAAAGCAGACTGCTGAAGGAGAATGCCGAAAACGCTCTTATAGAGGCCTATAATGTTCAGCTTGTAAAGCTGGCACGGGAAATAATAGAAAACAGGCGTGTTTTTATAGAGAGCGCAGGAGCCATTGCGGCGGATATACATTCCGACATGTCAAAAAATACAGAAGAGCTCAGGATAGTATACAGGTGCTGCTCCGAGGACGGCAGCGAGGACGCCTTAAGAAAGAAGGCCGAAATGATACTGCCCAAGGAAAAGCTTTTCAGAATGTGTCTGTTCGGCCCTCACAGGGAGGACATAGAGCTTTACATAAACGGAAAGAATCTGCGCAATTCCGCATCACAGGGACAGCAGCGCACGGCCATGATATCCATGAAGCTGGCCTTTGCGGAGCTGGCAAAGAGGGAAACGCGTGAATCCCCAATACTGCTTTTGGACGATGTGCTTTCGGAGCTCGATAAGGACAGAAGAGCCAAGCTGTTTGAAAGAGTAAAAAACAATCAGGTCTTTATCACGGCGACCGATATAGACAGAACAGAGAGTCTCAAAAGCGCGGATATATATAAAGTGTCCGACGGACGGTTTTATATATATAAATAAGAAAAAACTGTTCCATTTAAACGGATTTTGTGCTAAAATCAAAGTCAGAGAAATTTGCGTTTCTCTGATATTTTGTATTTAAAAAGAAAATGGTCAAGAAGAACAAATAAGGAGCAGTAAATGCAGCAGAACAACAGCTATGACGAATCGCAAATACAGGTTTTGGAAGGCCTGGAGCCGGTACGTAAAAGACCGGGAATGTATATAGGCTCGACGGATACAAGAGGACTCCATCACCTTGTATACGAAGTAATAGATAACTCAATAGACGAAGCTATGGCGGGCTTCTGCACGCATATCGAGATACGTCTTTTAAAGGACGGCAGCGCCATGGTCACGGACAACGGCAGAGGCATCCCCACCGGGATACATCCCAAGGTGGGAAAATCCTCTCTTGAGGTCGCCCTTACGATGCTGCACGCCGGCGGAAAATTCGGCGGAAACGGATATAAGGTCTCCGGCGGTCTGCACGGCGTCGGTGTGTCCGTCGTTAACGCGCTTTCCTCGAAAATGATAGCTACCGTAAAAAGAGAGGGCAAGATATTCGAGCAGAGCTATTCCCGCGGCTTAGCCACGAGCGAGGTAAAGATAACGGGAGAGACCGGAGACGAAAACGAAACCGGGACGAGCATAAGGTTCTATCCGGACCCGGAGATATTCGATACTGTCGAATTCAGCTATGATACAATACGCAGCCGTATCCGCGAGATGGCCTTTTTAAACAAGGGAATCAGAATAACTTTGACAGACGAGAGACCGGAGACGGAGATATCCACGAGCTATCACTACGAGGGCGGCATAAAGTCCTTTGTGGAGCATATGAACAAAAATCGCGAGGTGCTCTTGCCTGACGTGGTTTATATGAGCTATGAGGACGGTACCTACAGCGTAGAGGTCGCAATGCAGTATAACGAGAGCTGGGGCGACAACGTGGATTCCTTTGCGAACAACATAAAAACGCCGGAGGGAGGCACACACGTGTCCGGCTTCCGCGCGGCGCTCACAAAGGTCGTCAACTCCTATGCCGTAAAGAACAACTATGTCAAAAACGCGGAGGACGCGCTTATTGGAGAGGACATCAGAGACGGACTCGTCGCTATCATAAGCGTAAAAATGCCGGAACCGCAGTTTGAGGGTCAGACGAAATCCAAGTTAGGCAGCGCAATAATGCGTACCATGACAGAATCCGTCGTAACAAAGGGCTTTACCGAGTACCTGGAGGAGAATCCACGCAGCGCAAAGCTCATAATCGAAAAGAGCATAATGGCAAGAAACGGCAGGGAAGCCGCAAGAAAGGCTAAAGAGCTCATAAGAAAGAAATCCGATCTTTTCAGGCTCCCCGACAAGCTCGCGGAATGCACGAGCAAGGACCCTAAGGAGCGCGAGATATTTATAGTCGAGGGCGACAGCGCCGGCGGCTCCGCAAAGAAGGGCAGAGACAGAAAGACGCAGGCGATACTGCCTCTTCGCGGAAAAATTCTGAACGTAGAGAAAACGCGACTGGATAAGGCGCTCGGAAACGCCGAGATAAAGGCCATGATAACCGCATTCGGTACCGGCATAGGCGACGACTTCGATATAAGCAAGCTGCGGTATCACAAGATAATAATTATGACGGACGCCGACGTGGACGGCAGCCATATACGCACGCTGCTGCTCACCTTCTTTTACAGATATATGCGTCCTCTGGTGGACGAGGGCTATGTATATATAGCTCAGCCTCCGCTCTACAGGCTTAAATACGGAAAGACCGAGAAGTATGTTTTTTCCGATAAGGAATTGAGAGAGAACATAGACGCTCTCGGAGAAAATGTAAAGGCGGACGTCAACAGATACAAGGGACTCGGCGAAATGAACTTCGATCAGCTGAGAGACACCACCATGAAGGCCGAAACTCGCACGCTGCTTCGCGTTAACAGTGACAGCGCACTGGAAGCGGACGCGACCTTTACGATGCTCATGGGAGAAGAAGTCGAACCGAGAAGAGAGTTTATAGAACAGAACTCAAAGCTTGTCGCGGATCTCGATATATAACGGAGGAAGACCTTGGACAACAACAATAACAATAATAACGAAATAACCGATATCGGCGCGAGAATAATACCGGTCGATCTTAAGGGAGAGATGGAAAAGTCCTTTATCTCCTATGCCATGGCCGTAATAATCAACAGAGCGCTGCCCGACGTCAGAGACGGCTTAAAGCCCGTTCACAGGCGCGTGCTTTACGGCATGTACGAATTAGGCGTAACGCCTGATAAGCCCACTAAGAAGTGCGCCAGAATAGTCGGCGACGTAATGGGTAAATACCATCCCCACGGTGACAGCTCCATATACGACTGCCTTGTAAGAATGGCGCAGGATTTCTCGATGCGTTATATGCTCGTCGAGGGACAGGGCAACTTCGGCACGATAGACGGAGACTCCGCCGCCGCAATGAGATATACCGAGGCGAAGCTTTCAAAGATAAGCATGGAGATGATACGCGACCTTGACAAGGACACGGTCGATTTCTATCCCAACTTTGACGAAACGCTTCAGCAGCCGGTAACGCTGCCCGCGAGATTCCCGAATCTGCTCGTAAACGGCACAGGAGGCATCGCAGTCGGCATGGCGACGAACATCCCGCCGCACAACCTTGGCGAGATAGTAGACGCCTCCTGCGCGCTCATAGACGATCCCGAGATAGACATAGAAGACCTTATGAGTTATGTCCCCGGCCCGGATTTTCCGACGGGCGGCGTAATATGCGGCATAAGCGGCATAAAACAGGCCTACAGGACAGGCAGAGGCAAGATAAGGATTCGCGCTAAGGCCGAGATAGAGACCGTAAAGGATCACGAGGAGATAATCGTCACAGAGATACCCTATCAGGTCAACAAGGAGCAGCTCGTAAAGTCAATTAAGGAGCTGGCTCACGACAAGAAGATAGACGGTATAGCCGACATAATCGACGAGTCCACTGAGGATATACGCATCGTCATAGAGCTGAAGCGCGGCGCGAACTCCGGCGTTGTTATGAAGCAGCTGTATAAGCATACGCAGATGCAGACCACGTTCGGCGTCATAATGATAGCGCTCGTGAACGGCGAACCGAAGTGCCTGTCTTTAAAGGACGCTCTTTCCGAATACATTAAATATCAGGAAGAGATCATCACTCGGCGCACGCGCTTTGACCTCGAAAGAGCAAAGAAGAGAGCGCACATATTAGAGGGACTCATAAAGGCCGTCGATATAATAGACGATATAGTCAAGCTGATAAAGGCATCCCGCGACGCCAATGAAGCGAGGACGGGGCTCATGGAGCAGTTCGGCTTCTCGGAGAAGCAGGCGCAGGCTATACTCGACCTGAGACTGCAGAGACTGACTGGCCTTGAAAGA
>CAYVOZ010000016.1:0-1122 GCA_964453325.1 uncultured Christensenellaceae bacterium
TGCTCAAGGAAAAGCAGGTCCTGGGGCTATTTAAGAATTACAGTCTCATGTAGAAAACATTGCCGCGAGCGCGTCGCCTGTCGACTTTACGCCTATGAGGCGCGCCGTGGTATTTTTTATGCTTTTAAGACAAGCATGCGGCAGAATTATGCGCTCCATGCCCATGCGTTCGGCCTCTCTTACGCGCTCCGCCGCCAGCGAGACATGCCTTAGCTCTCCCGTGAGGCCTATCTCTCCGAAAATTACCGTTCCTCTGGGAATAGCGCGGCTGCGGAAGCTCGAAACTATGCTCGCCGCGACTGCGAGATCCGACGCCGTCTCCAAAAGGCGGATCCCTCCGCCCACGTTGACATATATATCCTGATTATATAACTTAAGCCCTATCTTCTTTTCCAGCACTGCCGTCACGAGGCTCACACGGTTATAGTCCACGCCCGTCGCCATCCTTCGCGGAGTGCCGAAGGCCGTCTCGCTCACGAGCGCCTCCACCTCAAGGAGCAGCGGACGCGTGCCTTCTATCGCGGAAAAAACGCATGCTCCGGCAACGTCCCTGTCGCGCTCTCCGAGCATCGCCTCCGAGGGATTTTTCACCTCGGTCATGCCGCAGTCGCCCATCTCGAAAACGCCTATCTCGTTCGTGGAGCCGAACCTGTTCTTCACCGCTCTTAAAATCCTCAGGGAGCTGTTGCGCTCGCCCTCGAAGTAAAGCACGGTATCGACAATATGCTCGAGCACCCGCGGCCCGGCTATCGCGCCCTCCTTGGTGACGTGGCCTATTATAAACACGCTCACGCCCATTTCCTTTGCGTACCGCACGAGCTTGCCCGCGCACTCCTTCACCTGGCTCACGCTGCCGGGCGCGGAGGATATCGCTTCGGAGTATACGGTCTGTATGGAGTCTATTATCAAAAAATCCGGCTTTTTATCCTGCGCAGCCGAAAGTATGCTTGAAAGCTCGGTCTCTGCCAAAAACAGCATGCGCGCGGTCACGCCCAGCCTGTCCGCGCGCATGCGCACCTGCTGTGCGGATTCCTCCGCGGATACATAGAGCACCGTGCCTGTCTGGCCTATCCTGTCCGCCATCTGCATTCTGAAGTTCCAGCTCCATATTGGATTGTCCGC
>CAYVOZ010000016.1:1132-11770 GCA_964453325.1 uncultured Christensenellaceae bacterium
TATCCTGTCCGCCATCTGCATAAACAGAGTGGATTTGCCTATGCCCGGTTCTCCGCCTGCCAGCACCGCGCTGCCCTTTACAACGCCGCCGCCTATCACGCGGTCGAGCTCCTCTATCCCCGTTAGTATCCTCGGCTCGCTGTGCGTGGGTATATCCTTTAAATACGTGACGCGCGACGAGTCGTATGCTCTTGACGCGGCTGCTCCCCTGGTCTCGGGCAGATCGAATGCGCTGACCTCCTCGAGCGTGTTCCATTCTCCGCAGTCCGGGCACTTGCCCATCCACTTTGCAGAGCTGTAGCCGCAGGCCGTGCATTCATAGTGCGGGGATCTCTTAGCCATGGTCAGAAGCTCACTTTCAGATATTTAAGTATGTTGACCGGGTCGTCGTATCCGCCCGTAATGTCGAAAAAGCATACCGTGCTGCCGTTTGCAGAGGCGAGCAGGGCGCGGGATATGTCGGAATTAAGCCTGTAATGCTGCTTTTTATCGAGAGAGTATGCATATACCTCCTGATTTCTCGTATACGCGATATATCCGTTTTGTATCTCAAAGTTCAGTACCTCGTCCGCAATGAGCACCGACGCCGTTCCGTCCAAAAGATACAGGCTCGTCGCCGCTCCCGAGACGGAGGACTGATACGCTATGTGTCTACCGTCCGTTTTTACATAGGACACGGCTCTGCCCGGATCGTAGTCCGTCTCCTCGCCCGTGGTCAGGTCAAGGCTGTATATCCTGCTCCTCGTGTGTCCGTCGTCGGACGCATACGGCACGGCGTATACGAGCTTGCTCCCGGAGGCGTTGACCGCCGCGGGCGCTGTGGGCAGGCCCGAAAACACCCGGTACGCAACGGATTCATGCGTCTCAAGATCCACGATATAAAGCCTGTCGAGCTCCGTCCCCGCCTGCTGCATAAAGGCGAGCCGGTTTCCGCAGAGCTGCAGCACGGGAGCGCCGTACAGGTAGTCCTTGATAGCTGTCTGAACGTGCGTCGCCCTGTTATATACGCACACTCTGCCGCCGCCGTCAGTATCCGAGTCGAGAAAGGCGATATAATCGTCGTTCATAACGGGAAACAGGATATTGTCGTATTTGAGGCTGATGCCGTCCTGCTGCACCGTCCCGCCTGTCTCGGTATCGTATATCATAAGGTTGTTATAAACAATAAGCCCTTTTATGACGGAGGTGGTCGTAAAGAGTATCTCGCTGCCGTATATTTGCGGATCGGAGATCGTGGATACGGTTATGGACGCCTCGCTGACGAGCTCGGCAAGGCTGTTCTCCTCCTCCTGATGCGCAACGACGGTCGCCGAGTCGCGAAAACGCTTTTTTGCAAGCGTGCTCGATACTCCGTCCGTGCCGCCCTGAAACGCGGGAACGATAACGAGCGCCGTAAGCGCGGCGAGCCCGGCTATGACCGCAAGCACAAATACAAAAAGCGCGGCCTTGCCCCACGCTGTTTTAAGAAAAACAGCGATCCGGCGCGGCCTGCTGCCGTACTTGCGCTTCATCAGTTTTTTGCCCCTTTTGCCCACTCTTACCGGCTCGTCCTTTCCGTAAATAAAGCTTTCCCGGACGCCACGATTATACCATGCCGCCGGTAAAAGTATGTAAAAACGGAATTTTATTTACATATATGACGCTTAAACGTATCTGTTGACCATGCATACCGCCTGCGCGGCTGCGCCCTCGCGGCGGCCTATAAAGCCCATGCCCTCCGTCGTGGTCGCCTTAATGCTGACGCGCTCGGGATCTATATCGAGTATGCCCGCAATGTTGTCGCGCATGACGTCCCTGTAGGACGCGACCTTGGGACGCTCCATCATTATCGTGGCGTCTATGTTCTCTATTATCGCGCCTAACTTTCCGAGCAGCCTTCCGACTCTGCCCAAAAGCTCGAGACTGCTTATGTCCTTATATCTTTCGTCCGTATCCGGGAACTGCACGCCTATGTCCTTAAGGCCCGCTGCGCCCAAAAGCGCGTCCATTATGGCATGCACCAAAACATCCGCGTCAGAGTGACCCAGCAGCCCCAGCTCGCTGTCAATGACAACGCCGCCGAGCACAAGGCGTCTGCCCCGCGAAAAGCTGTGCGCGTCAAAGCCCTGACCGATGCAGACCGTGCGCTTTTTGCCCATGACATAATCCCCGTATTCGAGGTCGCTCTTTTCGGTGAGCTTTATGTTGACGCAGTGCGAGTATACGAGCCTCGGGCATATCCCGATGCGCTCAAGCAGCATAGCCTCGTCCGTACCGTAAAAGCCGTCCCTGTATGCCTTTTCATATGCCCTTTTTATGAGCGATATCTCGAATGCCTGCGGCGTCTCTATGAGCACGAGCGAGCTTCTGTCGACAGTACCCGTTATGAGCCCGTCCTCCACGCTCTTCACGGTATCGTTGACGGCTCTGCCCGCCACTCCGCTGCCGTATTCTACCGCGCTTTTGACGCATCTGCAAAACAGCTCCGGCTCCGCGAGACACCTCGCGGCGTCGTGCACGGCGACTATCCGCGCGTCGTCCGGCAGCGCGTCGAGCCCGTTTTTAACGGAATCCTGCCGCTTCTCACCGCCCGCCACAAAAACGCAGGGCAGCGTTATGCCCTCCGCGTGCTCGCGTGCGGTCTGCTCCTCGCCCTTTTTCACTACGACTATGGCTTTGCAGAACACGCCGCTCTTCTCGATGGCCTTAAGAGCGTTATACAGGACCGAGCGGCCTCCGAGCTTTAGAAATACCTTGTTTCTATCGGCGCCCATTCTGACGCCGTTTCCCGCAGCGACTAAAATGGCGTAATTTCCCTCATTCATTCGTCTATGACCTCATACATGGAGTCGGCGTCCTCTTTTCGCACCGTCTCCGACAGCGCCCTCACCCTGACGCTCAGGGGCTTCTGACCGAAGCCTATAGTTATCGTATCTCCCACCGAGAGCTTATGCCCCGGCTTTGCGGGACGTCCGTTCACCTCTACGCGCCCAACGTCGCACGCGGAGTTTGCCACAGTCCTGCGCTTTATCAGTCTGGATACCTTCAAAAATTTATCGAGACGCATGGCGTCCATAGTATGCAGTCTCCCTTCTCATATGCAGTCGCCTAATACAGTTTGAGGGCTCTGCACCCGGCAGAGCCCTCAGATCAAGCCGTCCCCGGCGTATAAATAAGGCAAGCGCCTGTTGCCGAAAACCGTTGTTCGATCGTTTTTTTACTTAACAGCGTCCTTGAATGCTTTGCCTGCCTTGAAGGCGGGAACTACGGAAGCCTCTATGCTGATCGGAGCCTTGGTCAGGGGGTTGATGCCCTTTCTTGCTGCTCTCTCTCTCGCTTCAAACGTACCAAAGCCGACTATCTGAACCTTGCCCTTGCCTGCGAGCTCTTCGGTAACTGCTGCTGTGAACGCTGCCAGTGCCTTCTCTGCATCTTTCTTGGAAAGACCGGATTTCTCTGCCATCGCCGTGATAAGTTCTAATTTATTCACTTTTGTTCCTCCTGGTAATTTTTAGCGCATAAGCGCTTTATTATCGCTATATGGATTATAACCAAGTTGTTTTGCAAATACAACAACTATTTTCTCAAAAACGCCTCAAATACAGACTTTTTAACATTTCCGCACGCCTCCCGAGCGGGCTTTTCAGACACATCCGGCCTTTTCGTTCTCCTTTGCGAGACCCCATAGCTGCTCCATGCGTTCAAGCGGCATTTCCGAAAGCTTTTCGCCTGCCTCCGCCGCGCGCTTCTCCATAAACTCATATCTGGCTATAAACTTGTCCGTTGCATGTGCAAGTGCGATATCGGGACTTATCCTGAGCTTTCTCAACAGATTGACGGCGGCAAAGAGCAGATCTCCGCATTCGCCCTCGCGTTTCTCCGCGTCGTCGATAGAGTCCTCTATCTCGTCCGCCTCCTCGCGCACCTTTGCAAGCGCGCCCTTTGCGTCAGGCCAGTCAAAGCCCTGCAGCGCCGCCTTCTTCTGCACCTTCTCGGCCTTCATGAGCGCGCTTATGTCCGTCACGTCGCGCATCGACTCGGCAAGCGTCCCCTCGCCCTTCTCCGCGCGCTTTATCTTATCCCAGTTGGCGAGCACGCCGTCCGCCGTGTCTATCTTATCCTCTCCGAATATATGGGTATGGCGGGATATCATCTTTTTGCATTCCGAGGTCGTGACGTCGCGGCTGTCGAAATCCGCATGCTCCGACGCTATCTGCGCGTGCAGCACGACCTGTAGGAGCACGTCTCCGAGCTCGTCGTAGAGCATGTCCGGGTCCTTTTTATCTATGGCGTCTATCGCCTCAAGGCTCTCCTCCAAAAGGTTCTTTCTCAGGGATTCATGGGTCTGCTCCCTGTCCCACGGGCAGCCGCCCTCTCCGCGCAGCACGGCGATCACCTTCACAAGCTCCTCAAAGGTATAGCCCTCGCGCTCCTTGAGCTCCAGCCCCGGAAATACTATCGCGCAGTCGTACGAAAAATCCGTTCGCCTCGCGATATCGCAGAGCGGCAGCCTTTCCGCCCTTCCGCCCTTTATGAAAAACACGCTGCTGTCGTACGGATAATATCTTTGAAACGCGAGCACGACGTCCGACGCCGTATACTCGTCGGATATCTCGGTGACGGCTATGGGATACTCCGCCGATATATACGCTCCCTCTATATCCGCCGCCGCAAACGAGGACGCATAAGGCGAATATATTCCGCAGAGGTCGAGCGCATAGCTGCCGAACGAAACTCCGGGCAGAGCGCCGCACTCATAGCTTTTCATGACCGCGCCGGCGAGAGCGTTCCCCGATGCGCTGCCCATTACGAAAAACGCCGCGTCGGGCTTGTCCGCAAAAAAAGCGACCGTGCTTTCGCACAGCTCGTCAAAGTCCGCCGCCTTCTCGTAAAGCCCGTCGAGCGTCAGAAAGCTCACGCCCTCGTCAGCCAAGAATCTTGCGGTGTCCACGCTGCCCGTCTGCAGCACCACGGTCCCTGCGGTGCGCGCCTTTTTAAGCGCCGCCGCTGTCAGCGTGTCCTCGCTGCCCGTTCCCATTCCGACTATAGTTATCATGTGTTCCTCCATATACCGAAGCGTCTTAAGAGCCTCGCAGCTCTGCCCCAGCAGGGCAGACCCTCCAGCTCCTCCTTGCCTATCGCCCCGGTCAATATCAGCAGTATAGCATAAACCGCCGCGCCTGCCAACACTGCCGCCCAGACGCCTGCGCTGCCCGGGACTGCGTTTTTCACAGCCAGTACGACCGCGCCCATGCCCGCCGCTGCGGTCAGCGGACGTATGAGCACGCCGGCCTTGAGCCTTATTCCCGCGTATTTAACTGTCAAAAGCGTGTTTATGCCCGCCGTCAGCGCAAAGCACACCACCGTGCCAATAGCCGCTCCCTTTATGTTGAGCGCGGGTATGCGTATGAGCCACACACCTAAAAAGAGCTTTACCGCGGTGCCTATGAGCAGCGACAGCACGGGGTACGACGTATGCCCCACGCTTTGCAGAAGTCCCGTCGTGATCTGCGCGACGGTCATGCACAGCACCGAGGGCGCTATTATGCGCATGAGCTCTCCCGCGCTCGCGGCCTCCTCCGCGCTCAGGCTCCCGAATATCGCGCTCATAAGCGGCTCCGCTAATATAAAAAGGCCGACCGAGCACGCCGCGCCGAGTATGACCGCGAGCTTGAACGCCAGATCCGCCTGTTTCTTTGCATGCTCCGCATTCCCCCTCACCACTGACGCGGATATCGCAGGCACGATGGATATGGCTACGGACGCGGAGAGCACTGCGGGCAGATTCACAATAGGCTGCACAAAGCCGGACAGCAGCCCGAACAGCTCGGAGGCGCGCTCGCGCGCATAGCCCTCTGCCGTAAGCACGCGCATTATCACGCCCGAGTCTATCGCTCCCACTATGGCCGCGGCGCACGCGCCCACCGTCACGGGCAGTGCGAGCCGCCACAGTTCAGAGAGTATGCTTCTGCTCTCCTCCGCAGGTATGCGCGAGCGGACCATACCAAATTCTTTCTTCTTTATAAGATAATACAGCAGTATGACTATGAGACCTATGACCTCGGATATAGTCACACCCAAAAGCGCGCCGCCCGCACCGTACTGCGCCCCGCGCCCTATCCATGCACGCGCTATCGAGAGCCCGAGCGTCAGCCTGACGAGCTGCTCGGCGAGCTGGCTCACGGCAGTCGCGCCCATAAGCTGCATACCCTGCAGATACCCGCGAAAGGCGGATACCATCGCGACGAATACGAGCGCGGGCGCGAGCATTTTCAGAGAAAACGCCGCCTCCGGCATCCCCATTGCCGACGCCGCCGCTCCCGAGAGCGCATAAAGCAGCACTGCGGATATTATACCCACAGCCGCGAGTGCCGCTAACGATACCCTGAAAACGTCTCCCGCGCCCCGCCTGTCTCCGCGGGCGTACCGCTCCGACACCATTTTGGATACGGCTATAGGCACCCCCGCCGAGGATATGACGAGCAGCAGCGAATACACGGGATATGCCATCTGATAGCAGCCCATGCCCTCCGCGCCTATTATGCCGCCGAGAGGTATCCTGTATATCGCGCCGAGCGCCTTGCATACGAGCGCGGACGCCGCCAGCACCGCCGCGCCCCTTATAAAGCTTTTTCTCTTCAAGCACACCCCCGCGTTCGTTTTTTATCGTTCGTTCACTTCCTATATATATTGCCTGCGAGGTCGAAAAACGCATATTCAAGTTGTAAAAGCACGGTTCGGGTTATATAATATGATGCGACAGATCAAATATAAGGAGAACTTGAATGAGTATTATAGAATCGATAGTTCTTGGAATTGTGCAGGGCCTTACGGAATTTCTGCCCGTCTCCTCGAGCGGTCATCTCGTACTGCTGCAAAAGATATTCGGCATTGAGGGCAACGTCATTTTCTTTGACACCATGCTGCACGTAGGCACTCTCGCCGCGGTCATAGTCGTGCTTTGGAAGGATATCGTAGGAATTTTCAAGCAGCCCATCACCAAGCTTTTCGGCATGCTCGTAGTCGCCACGATACCGGCGGTAGTGCTGACGCTGCTGCTCAACGATTACATAGACGCGGCTTTCGAGGGCAAGTTTTTAGGCTACGGCTTTTTGCTGACCACTGCGGTGCTCGTGATAGGAGAGCTCATATCCAAACACGCCTCTGACAAGGGCGAGCCGGTCACATACGGACGCGCGATAGTCATAGGCTGCATGCAGGCTGCCGCGATAATGCCCGGTCTCTCCCGCTCCGGCTCGACCATGGCGGGCGGGCTCATCACCGGACTCTCCCGCGCAAAGGCCGCGACCTTCGCGTTTCTCATGAGCATACCGGTCATACTCGGCTCGGTCGTATATCAGGGCTACGACATAGTAAAAGAAGGCGCCTTCGATTCATCGATACTGCTGCCCTCTATTATAGGCATGATCTTTGCAGCCATCTCCGGCTTTTTCGCCGTTAAATTCATGCTCGCTCTCATACAGAAGCGCAGGCTCTACGGCTTTGCGATATACACCGCCGCACTCGGCATATTCGTGCTGCTCGATCAGTTCGTTTTAGGCCTCATCGCCTGGTAGTACGACGCTTTTCCATACGCCGCTCCCCGTTTTTTACGGTCGGGCGGCGTTTTATTATCTGCATGACTCCCGCCGCAGCCGGCAGCACGACCGCGGGGAGCGCGGGAACATAAAACGAATATTGCAAAAGATACGCCGCCAGTCCCGCCGTGTCTCTCGGAAAAACCAGCTGCGTTAGAAACACAGCCGCGCCCGCAAACAGCGGCAGGAGCCTTCTCTTCTTTATTTTAAACGCATCCCCGATGCATACCGACGCGGCGCGTATCGATACCGCTGTCTTAAAGACCGCAGTTATGAACATGAGCACTGCCGACGCTGCCTTAAGTCCCCGGAACCCCGACGCTCCCGTATAGCTTATGCGGTAAACCGTCCCCGCAGCGCTCGCTGTCTGCCCGTCCGTCATAAGCATAAAGAGCGCAGACAGCAGCACCGCCGCTCCGCCCGCCGCAGCGGCAGCCGCCGACGCCCGCATTATGCCGCGCTTCTCCGTGAGCCCCGCGCAAAGCGGCGCGGTCATAAGCGTCTGCGCGTATACAGAGGATATTAGATACAGTGAAACGAGCAGAAGCGTACGCGGAGGCGCGGAGAACAGCGGAAGAATGTTCTTAGCGCTGCCCCTCGATATAACGGATACGGCTATGACCGGCAGAGACAGCGCCGCCGCGCCCGCGAGTATGACAGCCGTTCTGCCGGCCGTCGCGGAGTCCCCCATCGCCGCCAGCGCCGCACCCGCAGCGCAGAGAACGAGCACGGCCGCCGACGGCGGAACATATGACGATACGTCCAGATAAAGTCTCAGCAGCGAAAGCGTCTCCGCACCGCAATATAAGATATACAGCGCGCTAAGTACGCTCGGCACGCCCGCCGCTCTGTCGCCGAACGCTTCGGCATACCCCGCGTGAAGCCCGCCGCGTTTTCCGAAAACCGCCGCATAAAGCAGCGTCAGAGGAACGCCCGCCGCAGCAGCTATAAGAAACGCGCCAAACGCACCCGTACCCGCCGCGCCCCGCACTAAGCCCGGCGCATGCACGCCCGCTGCGAGCAGCAGCACCGATATGAAGAAATACTGATATCCGTAAAGCCCGCGTCTTCCCTTTATCAAAGTATGCCGCCTCCGGGATAGCCTCCGCCTACAGCGCGCGCCGTGACTGAAAACTCCGCCTCCGCACGGCGGAGCTCACCGTTCCAGTCTTTTCCCGCAGTCCGGTCGCCGAGCTCGCTGCCGAGCCCCATAAAGTCTCCGTCCCTCTGCGCGCGCCCGAACGCGGCCTTCATGCATTCCCGCATATGCTTCTCAAGCTCCGTGCGGGATATGCTCCCTTGCAGCACGCTGTAATCCGCCGCAGTCTCAAACGAGAAAAAAGGCTCGGCGGCATAAAACGCGTCTGTGCCTGTGCGGACCCGGGATAGCCTTATGCCCGCGCGCCCGTTCGTTCCTTTTACCGAAAAGTTGGCGTGAGCGCCCTCGGAGAGCAGCCACTTTGCGCCCAAAAGCTCCTCCGTACTGAGCTGCCCCGAAAAACCCCTCCCCGAAAGTATACCCGCGCCCGTGACCGTAAAGCTCTCCGAGCCCTCCGGCATCTCGCAGGTCGGTATCATGCAGCAGCCCGCCGCGCCGCCGAGCGCCAGCCTTGCGCCCGAAAGGGAAAGCAATATGCTCCCGTCCGTCTCTGCGGCATTTCTGAGCGTTCGGGATATGTCCACGGCAGGCTCCTTATACAGGCCCTCCGAATACGAAAGCATGTCCGCTGCGCTCCCCCGCGACGTGCAGAGCAGCATGTCCTTTGCTCCCTCGGAATACAGATAAAAGAAATCTATAACGTCGGAAACCACATCGCCTCCGAGCTTTTCGGATATGACCATGACCTCGCATTGTGCCAGATACGGCGTCCGCTCGGTAGTGGCGGAGAGCATCGCTATGGCGTCCGTCATGCTGTCCGTCTCCGTTCCGATCGTGATATACGGCTTTTCTCCGTCCGGGTTAAGCACACACACCGTGAGCAGAAAGCCCTTGTCCGACTCGTCGAACGCCACTGCCTTTATGACAGCGGAGCTCTCGAGTCCCCTCACGCCCGCACATCCCGTAAGAGCGAGGCATATGGCAATAACGAGCAGCTTTTTCAAGCGCGTTTTCCTCCCAGTATGCTTCTTATGTCGAGGCGCAGCACGGTCTTTGAAAGCGCGCTTAGCTTAAGCGGCGCTATCGGCAGCATATACGGACAGCCGTAGGACGTGAGCGAGCACAGCCTCACGAGCAATAGAAACAGCCCCAAAAGCACGCCGTATGCGCCCGCACACGCTGCGAGCAGCAGGAGCAGCAGGCGTATTATCGCACTCGAGTCCGTGAGGGGAGAGACGACCGCCGACGTTATGAACGTCAGCGCGGCTATCACGACAGTGGGAGCGCCTATGAGGTGTATGCCCACCGCCGCCTCTCCTATTATGAGCACCCCTACGAGCCCGACGCTCGCGCCGACCGCAGACGGCAGCCGCAGCATCGCCTCGCGCAGAAGCTCGTATATCACGAGCATTATCAGCATCTCGAGCGCGATGCTCATGGGTACTCCCTCGCTCGCCGCTATAAGAGTATTTAGCAGCCTGTCGGGTATCATGTCGTTATGGTACATGGCGAGCGCGACGTATACCGCGGGCAGCGTCAGCGTCACAAAATATGCCAGAAACCTGAGCACGCGCAGAAAATTCGCATAGAACGGGCGGGAGTAGAAGTCCTCCGGGGACTGAAAATTCTCGGAAAACAGCATGGGCGCGGTCAGCACGAACGGACTGCCATCCACTATTATCGCCGCTCTGCCCTTTAAAAGCTTTGCCGCGGTCACGTCCGGCTTCTCGTTATTGCCGGTCGTAGCAAAAAGAGTGTATTTCTTGTCCTCAATAAGCTGCTCGATATGCCCCGACTCCAGTACATAATCCACCTCCGCAGCCTTCAGCCTGTCTCTTAAGCCGTCTATGAGCGCCGCGTCCGCCCTGTCGCGCATGTATACGAGGCATACGTCAGTTTCCGTCACACTGCCCGCGCGTATTATCTCGGTCTTAAGTTCGTTAGACTTTATGCGGCGGCGCA
>CAYVOZ010000016.1:11780-25484 GCA_964453325.1 uncultured Christensenellaceae bacterium
TCGTCTCGGTGAAGCCCTCCTTGGAGCCGCGCACGCTGCGCTGCGTCTCGGGCGGAGCTATCCCGCGCGAGGGCCACTTCCGCGTTTGCAGCACGAGCGCTCCGCGGCAGCCGTCCGCAAATACGAGCGTATCCCCGCACAGGCAGGAGTATACCGCCGCGCTCATATCCTCCGTCTGCGAGATGTCGAGCCCGGGCAGCAGCCTGCGTCCGAGCCTTTCAAGGTCCCCTATATTAAGCCCCTCCGCGTCTATCGCAAAGCCCATCACGGGCGCTATCACGCTTTTCTGAATGAGCTCCTTATCCACCATGCCGTCCGCAAACACCACGAGCGCACGCGTGCCCTGCACCCCGTCTATCCTGCGCAGCACTATGTCAAAGCAGTCCGAAAAACGCTTTTTAAGCTCCGCCTCGTTTGCTCTCAGACACCCGGAAATTTTTTCCTTTCTTTTCATGATCTTCTCCTTTATTCCCGAAAATATTGTGCTGTTTTTGCGCGCCGTATATTCTCTGTTATTTTTTTCAGGTAATATCGGACCCTTTTTTGAGGCAGAATACATGCAAACATCAAAGGAGGCTGAAAAATGAAGAAGAACAGTCAGACCATAAAGTGCCATGTCGAAAGCTGCTCGCACTGCGCTCCCGACCACTTTTGCGACCTTAAACAGATAAAAGTATGCGCCTGCGCGCCCTGCGACTGCGACGATGTAACGCGCTGCGAGCAGAGCATGTGCGCAAGCTTTGAGGAAAAGGGCAAGGGCTTCTTTTAAAGCATGGAGAGCATACGCTGCCGCGTGAGCCGGTGCGCGCACAATATGGCGGGCGGCTGCGACGCGGGTACCGTCTTTATGCTCGACGACATGGACGGCGGCGCGTTCTGCCGCACGTTCACATATTCCGCGGAGACGGATAATACGGTATCGTCCGTCTCCGCACGCGGCATGGCAAAGTGCGCCGAGCGCGGGTGCATCGCCTGCGCTGTAAGAAACTGCGCGCACAACAGCGGCGGGCTTTGCATATGCGCCGCTGTGCATGTCGACGACGAGCACGGGGCGGCTATATGCCGCTCGCGAAAAACAAAAGCTATCGGGGAGAAGCATTCATGAAAACACTGCGCATAGACGCGCTTGAAACCATAGATTCCCGCGGAGTGCCCACGGTGACCGCGATATACACGACCGAAAAGGGCCGTTTTATCGCAAGCGTTCCGTCGGGCGCCTCCGTGGGCGCACACGAGGCCGCCGAGCTCCGCGACGGAGGCAAGCGCCTCGGCGGAAGGGGCGCGCGCAAGGCTGCGGAGAATGTGCGCACCGTCATTGCGGAAAAGCTTGTAAAGGCACAGCCCTCAAGCCAAAGCGAGCTCGACGGGCTCATCGTATCCTGCGACGCCACTCCCTCTCGCGGCGTCATAGGCGCAAACGCCATGCTCTCAGTCTCGATCGCGGGAGCGCGCGCTCTCGCCGCAGAGGCAAATACTCCTCTGTATCTGTGCTTCGCCGAAGCACCGCTGCTGCCCTGCCCGATGATGAACATAATAAACGGCGGCGCGCATGCCGATAACGATCTCGATATACAGGAGTTCATGATAATGCCCGCCGGCGCGCGCAGCCTTCGCGACGCCGTCGATATGTGTCTCGAGACGTATATGAGCCTTAAGTCCGCGCTCAAAAAGGACGGGCTTATGACGGCGGTGGGCGACGAGGGCGGCTTTGCCCCCACGCTCGGCGCAGACGAATCCGCTATAGAATACATACTCACCGCGATAAAGAACGCCGGGCTCACCCCCGGAAAGGACGTTTGCCTTGCTCTCGACGCCGCCGCCAGCGGCTGGTTTGACGGCACGGAATACCGGCAGCCCAAGAGCAAAAGGAGCTTCCGCGCGCCGGAGCTGCTTGAATACTATAAAAAGCTCGTGGACGCATATCCCATAATCTCCATAGAGGACGGCATGGCGGAGGACGACTTTGAGGGCTTTGCCGCGCTCACGCGGGATATCGGCATACAGATAGTCGGGGACGACCTTTTTGTTACGAATACCGCTCGCATAGCCGAGGGCATAAGGCAGGGCGCAGCAAACGCCGTGCTCATAAAACCCAATCAGATCGGCACCGTGACGGAGGCCGTGAACGCGATAAGCCTGTCCGCATCCGCTGGCTACAGCTGCATAGTTTCTCACCGCTCCGGCGATACGGAGGACAGCTTTATCGCAGACCTCGCCGTGGGTACCGCCTGCGGACAGATAAAGACCGGTGCGCCCTGCCGTGCGGAGCGCACGTCAAAGTACGACCGCCTGCTTATGATAGAGCACGAGCTCGGCAATGCTGCACGTTTTTCGCAGGTATGCCGGAAAACGCCCATTTGAACGCATAAAAGTGAACAAAAGTCCTTGACAGTCCAAATATAACGCTATAATATAAGTACGCATAGAGGCATTTGGACTTTTTTTAGCCTTATATAAGTTCTGTATATTATTTCGGGAGGACAACCATGGATTTTGAAAAAGTAAGAGATATGGTCGCGCAGAAAATGGATATCGATGCATCCGAGATCACTCTTGACACCACGTTCGAGGATCTGCAGATAGACTCGCTCGACATGGTAGAGATAGTCATGGATCTTGAGGATGAGTTCGACATTTCGATAGATTCAAACGAGGAGCTCAAAACAGTAGGCGACCTGGTGAGCTATATCGAAAGCCTTAAAAGATAACGACAGCGTAAGCTGACAGCCGGAGCAGTGCTCCGGCTGTTTTTTTGCCCGCTTCTTACGGAAAACGCGTTTATATTGCATTTTTCGGCATTTATTGATAAAATATGCTTGCAGCAGAGAAACGTATTTCCCCGAAAGGAAGTTCATCGATATGCAGGCAGACAGAACGCATCAGCCGGATCCGCCGTCCGTAAGGCAGCTTTTGGAAAATGTGGCAAGCGGAGACAAGAAGGCCTTTGCCGAGCTCGTGCTTCAATACAAGGAGGCTGTTATTGCAGCCGCAAGGCAGGTGCTTCCGGACGAGCGGCAGGCAAAAAGCTCCGCCAAGGCCACCTTTTTGAACGTCAACCGGCTTCTGACGGAGGGCGCAAGGCCGGACGACTTTTTACAGTGGCTGACATGGATCGCCAAAAACGACGCGCTCGCTCTGTCCGGCAGATATTCCGAGCCGCATACAGGCGAGAACCGCGTGTATCACCTTGACGATCTGCGCATCGAGCCCGACCCCGAGGACGAGCCCGGCGAGGAATATGCCCCGGACACAGAGGAAAAGCCCGAACGGCTGCCGTCTCATGCGCTCCCTCAGGAGGACAGCGACGGGGACGAATACTCTGCCGAGCCCATGCCTGACGCCGCGGACGTCTGTGAGCCCGCTCGGAAAAAAGCAAGACGCGCCACGGATATACCGGAGGGCAGCTTCCTTTTCTCGTCCGACGACGAGCCCGGACCCAAGCGCCGCAGAAGGACCGCGGGCTTTGTATTCTCGCTCGTGCTCATAGGCCTGCTTATTATCGTATTCCTGTGGATCACGCTGGGGCTCATGCGCTCAAACAGCATACCCGGGCTCCCCGACCTGGGCTTTTCCTGGTTCAACGCATCCGTATACCGGTTGTTCTGAGCCGACAGAGCCTAAAAAAATAGCTCCGGCTCGCGCCTGTCCCCGACGGTCCTTTTTAGCATTGTGACATGCGAAAGAAAATCGGGATCGATAAAGCTCCTCGCGTGCCTCGGGCAGGCTCTTATACAAGCCTGACATTTTATACAGACGCCCTCCGTTATTATGCCGGAGGCGTCCTTTTTTATCGAACTCATGGGGCAGACGCCTATGCACTGATTGCATCTGTTGCAGAGCGCGCCGTTTGTCACCGGCTTTGCTTTTAAAAAAACGGCAGGAGCGCCGTCCTCCTTGAGCGGCGCATAATACGGCCCGGGAGGATATGCCCCCGGAACTTCGACTGTCGCGGTTTCTCCGCTTTCGGTCTTTTTCACGAGCTCCCGCGCAAAGCGGCGCATTAATGATATATCGCTGTCGTCGGGTCTGCCCGGGGATATCCCGTCGGAGAAAGCATGCCGCGCGATAAAGGCCGCAGCCGCCGTCACACGAAAGCCCCGCGATATGAGCACTCCCTTTAGCTCGGACAGCGCGTCGCCGTAGTCTCTGCCGCCGCAGACGGCTATGGCGGCAGCCGCCGCACCGTTCCCGTAAAGCGTCTCAAAGCGATCTAACAGCTTGTTCGGGAGCCTGCCCGCATATACGGGCGAAGCAACGATAACGAGATCGTCTGCGGAAAAGCTGCGCACCGGGCAGCCCGGCAGCGTTATATCCGCAATGCTTAACGGTATCTGAAGCTGCTCTGCGGCAAACCGCGCCGTCTTTTCGGCGACGCTCCCTGTGCCTCCGGTCGGGCTTATATATACGGCGGTCACTCTGTGTATTTTCATTTTACCGTCATGCTTTCCTTGTGCTTTACTGTAAAGCCCGAGCGCGCTCGTTTAACGGCGCGCACATTCCGAAAAACCCGAAATAAAGAAAAAGTCTCCCGTCGGATATGAGCCTCGGAAGACGATTTTTCTCATCAAGCATATTAAGCTTATCAGTCGATGCCGTATCTCTTCTTGAAACGGTCAACTCTGCCGCCGGTATCGACGAGCTTCTGTTTGCCGGTAAAGTACGGATGGCACTGCGAGCATATATCAACTTTCATTTCTTTCTTGACCGAGCCGGTCTTGAACTGCGCACCGCAAGCGCACGTTACTGTGCATTCACCATATTGAGGATGTATATCCGGTTTCATTAGCTTTCACCCTTTCCTTTAAAGTCGCAAGCAATATTATAACATAGCAAAAGTAAATTGCAAGCGCTATTTTAGGGATTTTTGCCTATATTTCCCTGATTTTTATCATTCCGTCTATCCCGCCGAGCCTTGCGAGCGTTTCCTCGTCGAGCTCGCTGTCCATATCGAGCACTGTATACGCCAGCTCCTTCTTCGACTTGTTGGTCATTTCCTCTATGTTGAGGCCCTTGCCCGCTATGATGCCGGATATCTGTCCGAGCATGTTGGGCAGGTTCTTATGTATGCAGGCTATGCGGTAGTGCTGAGCGGGAGCTATTATGCACTCCGGCATGTTGACGGAGTTCTTTATGCTGCCCGTCTCGATATACTCTCTGAGCTGACGCGCTGCCATGATCGCACAGTTTTCCTCGGACTCCGGAGTGGACGCGCCGAGGTGGGGTATGTTTATTATGTTCGGATGCTGCATGAGAGCGTTGTCCGGGAAGTCCGTTATATACTTTGCGACCTTGCCGCTCTCCATGGCGTCAAACAGCGAATTTTCGCTCACTATTCCGCCGCGCGCAAAGTTCAAAAGTATAACGCCGTCCTTCATACGGGAGAACTCGTGTCCGCTTATGAAATCGCGAGTCTTGTCCATGAGGGGTATGTGCACCGTTATATAGTCGGATTTATCAAGAAGCTCCTCTAAAGTCAGCGCGTGCTTGACCGCGCGGCTAAGGTGCCATGCGCTGTCCACGGAAACATACGGGTCGTAGCCTATTACGTTCATGCCGAGCGCCTCTGCGGAGTTTGCGACCATCACGCCGATGGCTCCGAGTCCTATCACGCCGAGCGTCTTGCCCTTTATCTCCGGGCCTGCAAACTGGCTCTTGCCCTTTTCCACTACCTTTGCCAGATCCGGGTCGTCCTTATCGAGCGTACGGATCCAGTCGACACCGTCTATTATGTTTCTCGACGCAAGCAGCAGCGCGCATATGACCATCTCCTTGACGGCGTTCGCGTTGGCTCCCGGAGTGTTGAATACGACTATGCCGCGCTCCGAGCACTCGTCTATGGGTATGTTGTTCACGCCAGCGCCCGCGCGTGCAAACGCGAGAACATGGTCGCTCAGCTCCATTTCGTGGCAGTCCGCGCTTCTCACGAGGTATGCGTCCGCGTCCGCGTCTTCTATATGGGAGGAGACGAAATAGCTTTCCTTGGGCAGTTCGGAATAGACTGCGGCCGATATTTTATTGAGTTTTTTAATATTATACATGTCCGTCCTCCGTAAAGGTTCGTTTTTTATAGTCTCCGCGGAGAAGCTCTCGCGCGGATTTCGGTTAATTATACATCCGTACAGCCCTTACGGCAAGTGTTTTATGCATTAATGCCGCCCGTGCTCCGAACGAAAACTCTTGTTTTAACCGCCGCTTATGATAAAATGGATATTAGTCACAAACGGGAGAGTAAGATGGAGCAGCCGAACAGTCTTCTTAGCGAAAACGTACTCAAAGGAACGCCGCTTGCCGACAGGATGCGGCCGCGTTCTCTTGACGAGTTTTACGGTCAGGAGCACATCGTCGGCAGGGGAAAGCTGCTTCGCCGCGCAATAGAGGCGGACAAGCTGACTTCCTCCATATTCTTCGGCCCTCCCGGCACGGGCAAGACCACACTCGCAAAGCTCATAGCAAGCACGACGAGCTCCCATTTTGAAAAGGTCAACGCCGTTACCACAGGCGTAAAAGAGGTGCGCGCCATAATATCCGCCGCGCGCAGCGAGCTCGAGAGCTTCGGCAGGAGCACCTATCTGCTGCTCGACGAGTGCCACCGATGGTCAAAAACGCAGTCCGACAGCATACTGCCCGCTCTCGAGAGCGGCGTTATAAAATTCATAGGCTCCACGACGGAAAATCCGCTTATAAGCATGACCCCCGCTATCGTATCCCGGTGCAGGCTCTTTCAGTTTCGGCCCCTGGGCGTGGAGGACGTAAAAAAGGTCATGCTGGCTGCTATCGCGGACAAGGAGCGCGGCTTCGGGAACATGGACGTGCGCTTTGACGAGGACGCGCTCTCGCACATCGCAAACGTCGCGAACGGCGACGCGCGCGCGGCGCTCAACGCGGTCGAGCTGGCGGTGCTGACCACGCCTCCCGACGAGAACGGGTCGGTCATAGTCGATCTTTCCATAGCGGAGGAATCCATACAGCGGCGCGCAGTGCGCTGCGACGAGGACGAGTACTATAACATGCTCTCCGCGTTCTGCAAGTCGCTCCGCGGCTCGGACGCGGACGCCGCTCTTTATTGGAGCAGCCGCATGATATACGCGGGAGTCGATCCGCGAGTGATAGTGCGCCGCATGATAGCGCACAGCTCGGAGGACGTGGGCATGGCGAACCCCGGCGCGCTGCAGCAGGCCATAGCCGCCGCGCAGGCCGTGGAGTTTAACGGGCTGCCCGAGGCGCTTTTGAACATCTCGCAGGCGATAATATACATCTGCGAAAGCCCCAAGTCCAACAGCGTATGCGTCGCCATGAACGCGGCCATGCACGACGCGGAGACGACGTATCAGACAGGCGTGCCTATGCATCTGCGTGACGCGCACTTTCGCGGGGCGGCCTCCATCGGCTACGGCAAGGGCTATAAATACGCGCACGATTACGACGCTCATTATGTTAAGCAGCAATACCTGCCCGACGAGCTTTTAGGTCATACATATTACGAACCCTCCGAGATGGGCGCGGAGAAAAAAATTAAAGAAGCGCGCGGTAAAAGGCGCGGTGAACAATAAAGAAACGAACGGAGGATCTTCAATGCTTGATGCAGAGTTCAAAAGCCGGCTCGAACAGACGGCAAAGCTTATTCGGCTCGATATCGTAAAGCTGATAGGCAGCAAGGGTATCGCGGGACATATAGGCGGCAGCCTGTCCTGCGCAGACATCGTAACCGCGCTGTATTTCTATAAAATGAAATACGACGCTCCCGGCTTCGTATGGGACGAGAGAGACCGCTTCATAATGAGCAAGGGCCACGGCGCACCCGCACAGTATGCCGCGCTCGCCGCATCCGGGATAATATCCAAGGCGGCATACGACAGCTTTAAGCGTATAAACGGTATGCTTCAGGGTCACCCGGATCACGACAAGACCCCGGGTATCGAAGCGAATACCGGCTCCCTCGGTCAGGGACTCTCCGTGGCGTGCGGCATGGCGGCGGCTATGCGCATGGACGGGGACAATCACCGCGTATACGTGCTGCTCGGAGACGGCGAGATCGCCGAGGGGCAGGTATGGGAGGGCGCAGTCTGCGCCGCAAACTACAAGCTCGACAAGATCACCGCCATACTCGATATGAACCGTCTCGGTTCAACAGGCGTGATCGCCGACAGATACCCCACCTGCGAAAACATAGCGGAAAAGTGGGCCGCCTTCGGATGGGCCGTGCACGAGATAGACGGACATGACATGGACGCCATCTGCGGCGCTCTTGACGCAGCCGAGACAGAGGACAGGCCTACCATGATAATCGCCCATACGGTAAAGGGCAAGGGTCTGCCGTTCGCCGAAAACAGCACCTCGTATCATAATTCCGCTTTCACCAAGGAGCAGTACGAGGACGCCGTTTGGCGGCTTTCGAGATAAGGGGGAACAAGTATAATGGCAATGAGAAGCGCAAGAAAAGCATACGGACAAGCAGCGGTAAGACTTGCGGAGAAAAACGACCGCATAGTATCGCTCGAGGCCGATCTCGGAAAATCCACTCAAAGCATAATGTTTGAGCAGCGCTTTCCCGAGAGATACTTCGAGCTCGGAATAGCCGAGGCCAACATGGTCTCCTTTGCGGCGGGCATGGCTCTCTCCGGAAAGATCCCCCTGCTGCATTCGTTCGCGGTATTCGCAACGGGCAGAGTATACGATCAGATACGCGCAAGCCTGTGCCTGCCGAATCTGCACGCCATAATAATCGGCTCCTCCACGGGCCTTTCCGACGCGAGCGACGGCTCCACTCACCAGAGCGTTGAGGACATAGCCATAATGCGCGTGCTTCCGAATATGACCGTGCTCTCTCCCGCAGACGCGACAGAGGCCGAGCATATGATCGAGGCGGCAATAGACATCGAAGGGCCGGTATACATGAGGATATGCCGCTCGGATATGCCCGACGTTCTGCCAGAGGGAATAAAGTACGACTTCGGCAAAATGCTCCCCCTGAAGAAGGACGGCGATATAGCAATATTTGCCACCGGACTCATGGTCTCCCACGCGCTGGAAGCGGCGGAGAAGCTTTCCCATGACGGCATAAACGCACGCGTAATAGACGTGGGCTGCATAAAGCCGCTCGATACGCTCTCGCTCTCGCGCATCGCCGGAGAGGTAAAGGGCATAGTCACGGTCGAGGAGCACTCCCGCATAGGCGGACTCGGCAGCGCGATATGCGAGGCGCTTTGCGACAAACCGCATCCGCCGATAAAGATGGTGGCGGTGGACGATTCGTTCGGCTGCTCGGCATATTATCCCGAGGAGCTGTATAAGCACTACGGCCTCACGAGCGACGATATCGCAAATGCCGTAAAGGCTCTGAACGTCTGATATAAGAAACATGCGGACGGGCCGGCGCACGGCCCGTCCCGTTTATAACAAGGAGGTTTTTTATGGATAAGAATTTTCGCGCGGAGCTTGTGGGCGTTTTCGGAAACCCGATAGACGACAATCCTACCGTTATTATCGAGGAGGCCGGCTTTCGCGAGCTGGGGCTCAACTTCCGCTATATCACGGTAAAGGTCGAAAAGCAGGATCTTGCGGCGGCTATGGCGGGCCTTAAGGCGTTCAACATGCGCGGCATAAATCTCACCATACCGCATAAGATAGAGGTCTTAAAATATCTCGACGAGCTGTCCCCCGCCGCGTCGGTCATAGGCGCGGTCAATACCGTAGTAAATAACGGCGGAAGGCTCTTCGGCGAGAACACCGACGGCAAGGGCTTTTTAAAGGGCTTAAAGGACGAGGGCGTTGTGCTCTCCGGCAAAAAGCTCACCATGCTCGGAGCTGGCGGAGCAGCGCGCGCTATAACGGTGGAATGCGCTCTCGACGGCGCAACAGAGGTCATTATAATAAACCGCAGCGAGCAGCGCGGTACCGAGCTCGCAAAGCTCATAAACGATAAAACGCCCGCCAAGGCGACCTATATACCCTGGAAGGGTACGGCCTCCGTCCCGGACGGCACGGACATACTCATAAACGGCACTAACGTGGGGCTTTTTCCGGACGTGAACGACAAGCCGGACATCGACTATTCCGGCATAAAGCCCGGCATGGTAGTCAGCGACGTCGTCATAAACCCGCCGTATACCGCATTTTTAGCCGAAGCCGACAAGTGCGGCGCAAAGACCATAAGCGGACTCGGCATGCTCGTGAATCAGGCCGCCGTCAACTTTGAGCTCTGGACGGGCGAAAAGGCGCCGTGGCAGGTCATGTACGACGCATACAAAAAAGAGTTTGGAGTATAAGTCCTCCGTAAAAAAACTATGTTTTTTAACGGAATTGCCGTGTTTTGACTGTGACCGTTACACGGTCACGGCCGCCAAAACACGAAAGGTTTAGGCTTGGGCGTACACGCCGCCCTGCGCCTATGTATTTCAAGTTATTAAGGTCAAGGGCTTTCTTAACGCTCTGTTCGGAGTATAAGTCCTCCGTTAAAAACTATGTTTTTGGCGCACAAAAGCCCGGGTACGAGAATGTCCCGGGCTTTTGCTTTCTCTTTAAAAAGCGTCTATACTCGCTTTTTCATTATTTTCTGCATCTTTTCGGCCAAAAACACCGCAAGCGCGAGCTTTGCCGCATCGGGCAGTATAAAAGGAACGACGCAGGCCATGAGCGCGGACGAGAAGGACATCGCGCTGCCGCCGTCGGCATAGACCTTGCAGAACCAGAGCGTCCCGGCGACATAGCAGCATACGAGCCCGACCGCAAGCGCGGTTATCTTCACTATGCGGCGCTGACCGAGCACAGACGTCGCGAGCCAGTACACAAGCGCGGTCAATATAAAGCCTAAGAGATATCCACCCGTCGGGCCTACGAGCGCGCCCGCGCCCGCCTTGAAGCCGGCGAACACCGGCAGGCCTGCGAGCCCGAGCAAAAGATATACGAGCACGCTCACGGAGCCCTTCAGACCGCCCAGAAAGTACAGGCAGAAAAAGACGGCGAACGTCTGCATCGTGAACGGCACGGCAAACGGCACTGCTATCCATGAGCAAACGGCTATGAGCACGGCGCAAAGCGCCGTATATACAAGAGCAGACGCTGTTATGCGCCTGCGTTCAGAGTTCTGTTTTGACATATTCGCTTCCCTTGTCCTCACATTTCAGTTTTCCTGCGGACGCCTCCGATACGAGCTGCAAAAACGCGTCCGAGCTCTCCGGCGGGACATACAGCACAAGCTTCACGTCCTCGGCGTATTCTATGCTGCCTATCCGTCCGCCCATGGAGTATAGCCCGCTCTCGAGCCTGCCCCATAGCTTAAAAGGCACGTTTGCCGCATATACTTTAAAAGGCTCGTATTTGAGCCTTTTTGCCGCTGCGGCAACGTCCGTCACCGCCCCGGAGTATGCGCGCGCGAGCCCGCCCGTCCCGAGCAGCACGCCCCCGAAGTACCGCGTCACCACCGCGAGCGTGTTCGTGAGCCCGGTCCCCTTCAGGGCCTCGAGCATGGGCACCCCGGCGGTACCCTGCGGCTCTCCGTCGTCCGAGCAGCGCGTATATTCGCCGCGCTCGCCTATCACTACCGCAGAGCAGCTGTGCCGCGCGTCCCAGTATTTTTTCTTTACAGACGCTACCGTCGCCTGTGCCTCGTCCATGCCGGAAACGGGATAAAGCTGACCGATGAAACGGGACTTCTTTATGACCGTTTCCGTCACTGCGGGCTCGAGCACGGTGACGTAGCCGTTCACTTTATTATCGCCTTATGAAAGACCTTCTTGCCCTTCTTTATGATGACCTCGCCGGAGTCTATCTGCGCGGACGTGAGCTCGGCGAACTCGTTCGTGACCTTTTCGCCGTCTATCGATATGCCGCCGTCCTTGATGAGCCGCCTGCCCTCGCCGCGCGACTTTGTTATGCCGCAGCCTATGAGCAGGTCGAGCAGCAGCGGATTTTCATTAAGAGCGTCCTTTGTAAATTCGGTCGAGGGCATCGCCGCGTCCTCGCCGCCGCCTCCGAACAGCGCCAGCGTCGCCGCCTCCGCAGCGCGCGCGGCCTCCTCGCCGTGCACCTGACTCGTGACCTCAAACGCCAGCCTGCGCTTTGCTATATTTATCTCCGAATCCTTGAGAGCGGAGAGCCTCTCGACCTCGTCCATAGGCAGGAACGTGAGCAGCGACAGGCAGTTCTTTACGTCCGCGTCCGCCACGTTCACCCAGTACTGATAGAACTCATACGGCGAGGTCTTTTCGGGGTCGAGCCAAAGCGCGCCGCTCTCGGTCTTGCCCATCTTTTTGCCGTCGCTCTTTAAGAGCAGCGAGCAGGTCAGGCCGAACGCCGCCTTGCTCTCCTTGCGCCTTATGAGATCTGCGCCCGCCAGGATATTCGACCACTGGTCGTCGCCGCCCATCTCGAGCACGCAGCCGTATCTTCTGTTGAGCTCCAAAAAGTCGTACGCCTGCATTATCATGTAGTTGAATTCTAAAAACGTGAGTCCCTTTTCCATACGGCGCTTATAGCACTCCGCCGTCAGCATCTTGTTGACGGAGAACAGCGAGCCGACCTCGCGCAGAAAGTCTATGTAGTTCAGATTTCTCAGCCAGTCCGCGTTGTTAACGAACGTCGCCTTGCCCTCCGAGAAATCGAGAAAGCGCGACATCTGCTTTCTGAAGCACTCTACGTTGTGGTCTATGGTCTCCACGGTCATCATTTTGCGCATGTCGGTCTTGCCGCTCGGGTCGCCGACCATGCTCGTGCCGCCGCCTATGAGCACAAGCGGCCTGTGGCCCGCGCGCTGCATATGCGCCATGGCCATGAGCGCCACAAAATGCCCGACGTGCAGGCTGTCCGCCGTGGGATCAAAGCCTATATAGAACGTGACCTTTTCGTTTTTAAGCGTCTCCTCAAGCCCCTCGTGCGTGACCTGCTTTATAAAGCCGCGCTCGCGCAGCACCTCGAATGCGTTTCTCTCCATCGTTTTACTCCTTATTTCAGCTTTGAGCAGAAAAGACCGCCCAGTATTTCCATTCCCTTTAATATCATATCGCTGTCAGCCATCGTAAAGTTGAGGCGCAGTGTATTGTTTCTGCCTCCGTCTGCGTAAAAATGCGTACCCGGCACATATGCCACGCCCGCGTCGACTGCCTCCTTAAACATGGCGGTCGCGTCGATGCTCTCCGGCAGCTCGAGCCATAGGAACATGCCGCCGTCCGGCTTGACTATGCGCGTGCCTGCGGGCATCCTTTTTACCGCCTGCTCGTACATGAGGGCGCATTTGCCCGAATACAGCGCGCAGTTCTCGGCTATATGCGCGGGATAGCGTCCGGAGAACACATAGTCCGCGACGAGGTCCTGCGTCAGGTTCGAGGTATGCACGTCCATGCCCTGCTTTCCGAGGTTGAACTTGCCTATTATCTCCGCCTGGCCGTATGCCGCGCCCACGCGCAGCCCCGGGGATATGGTCTTTGAAAAGCTCATTAGCTTGACTACCATACCGCAGTCGTCGAAGCTCTTTATGGATGGCTGCGGCTCGCCGGAATATCTGAGGCTCATATACGGATCGTCCTCGAGCACCAGCACTCCCGCCGCCTTGCAAAGCTCATATACCTTATGCCTGCGCTCCGCGGTCATAGTCCTGCCCGTGGGGTTCTGGAACGTGGGTATGGTATACAAAAACTTTACTCGGTCTGCCTTGAGCGCCTTTTCCAGACTCTCCGGTATTATGCCGCACTCGTCCGTCTCTACCTCTAT
>CAYVOZ010000017.1:0-24717 GCA_964453325.1 uncultured Christensenellaceae bacterium
GCGCGTCCGCTGCCCGTCCGCAGGCATGACGAGATAGGCAGGCTTACTCTCTCGTATAACAAGATGGCGGATGCGCTGCGCATGCAGATGAACGCGTTATGGAGCGAGCGCGACAGGCTGACGGGAACTCTCGCTTATAAGAAGGCCTTTTACGACAATCTTACGCATGAGCTGAAAACGCCCATAACGATAATCCGCGGTTATGCGGAGATGATGGAGAGCACCGATTTCGAGGATAAGGAGTTCGCAAGAAAGGGCGCGGAGCAGATCATAACGGAGAGCAGGAGACTGACGGATATGGTGGCGGCGCTCCTCGAGAACAGCCGCCGCGAGAATGAGGACCGGCAGCTTACGGACGTCGATCTTGCAGAGATAATATCCGCTGTGACCGCCTCCATGAGCATAAAGGCGCACAGATACGGTGCATCGATCGATACGAGACTGTGCGAGGCGCATATTACGGGGGACGCCGAAAGACTGAGGCAGCTGCTCGTGAATCTCATCGATAATGCAATCAAATACGGAAAGACGTCCGAGACAGTGCTCGTAACGATGGAGAAGGACGCCGCCCATATAAGGATATGTGTAATTAACAGTACGGACAAGGGAGAATATTTCGCGAATACGGATAAAATTTTTCTGCCCTTTTACAGATCGAGGAACGAGAGAAACAGGGAGCAGGGCTCCGTCGGACTCGGGCTCTCGATATGCCGCAGCGTGGCAGAGGAGCACGGTGGCACTATAAGCGCGGAAAAGACAGGCAATACAGTGCGGCTTACAGTAGAGCTGCCGGCGAACGGAGGAGCAAACGACGAATGAAAAGAGCGTTCAGACTTTTTGCAGCGCTGATTGCCGTCGCGCTCACCGCCGCAGGCTGCGCCGGGAGCAAGGTATATACGGTGGTGCTTCCGAAGGACGAGACAAATGCGGGAGGCGGGCTCAAGACCTTTGACAGCTATACCGTACAGGATCTTGTGCCGGAGGGGATGCGCATAACAGCGATCGTCGGCTTTGACAGCGAGAAAAGGGCAATAGGCAGATTTGAAAGGGCGGACGGAAAGCAGGGGCTGCTTGCCGTAGACGCGGATAAGCGCGAAAGCGAGCTGCTTTGTCTTTTTGAAACTCCGGTGGCACAGACTGTAGTGATGAATACTCAGAATGTGATAGTCTATTCCGAGCAGGACGGCACAAAGCAGTGTCTGCACAGGCTCGATGCTTCCGGCGGAGAGGATACTACGATATTCATGACCTTTGCTCGTTCCGCGCTTATGGAGAAATGCACGGAGCCCGGCGACGGAAAGATATGCGCTGTCACGGAGAACAGCGGCAGGCTGAGCGTTTTTCTGATAGACGCCGCAACGGGCGAGCACAAAAAATACGGCATGGAAACCAGCCTTAAGCAGAATATAGGCAACTACTTCTCGCAGAATATCAAGCTTACGGATATCGTTTCGGACGGACAGCAGGTCTATATAACGGTGCTTGCCGAGAACAAGTACTATATCTGGTCGGCGCAGCTGGGAGACGCCTCTGAGCCGCAGAACGTGACTGTGACGGAGTGCAGCGGAAACGGAAAGCTCTGTACCAACGGCTGCTACTACTACATAAACGATCAACGCGTGCTCGTCAAGCGAGAGATCTCGAGCGAGCGCGAATATGTCATAGTCGAACAGGCAGACGCCTTTTCACTCTCTCCCAACGGACAGGTAATAGCGTACTCGCAGAACAGCGGAACGGCACTGAAGGTCTTTGCCGTAAGAAAGGGCAGCAGGGGAAAAACGCTCGTGGATATAAGGCCGGATATCGAAAGCCTCGGTCTCAATGACGACGGGCGGCTGATCGCAGTGAAGTATATAGCCGATACCGGTGACGGCGAAGTCTTTGACAGTGTCGGATACTCGGTAAAAGAGCTCGGCTATACATAATTTGCCGGCCCGGAAGGACAAAACACATTGCTTTTTTACTTTGTAATTATTAGAATATAGATATAGCTGTGATACGGTCTTCTATGGACCGCGTCAATATATCGCCTGCAAAAGCGAAGGAGAAGATTATGGATATAGCCAAGCTGCAGCAACAATACGAGGAGATCGAGAAGAAACGTATCGTTGAAAATGCGGAGCTCGACAGACTGGCGGAGGAAAGCATAAAGGCGGGCAGACTTTCCGAGGACGAAAGAGTATTCAAGCAGACAAAAATAGTCAATGAACTGGCTCTGACGTCCCAAAAGCTCGAAAAGATGCTGGAGGAAACGGAAAATTAACGGAAAGCTGCGATAAATGAGAGGTATTCCTGAAGAGACCGAGTTTATGCCTGTGCTGCTCGACTCCATGACGGACATGGTAATGATAGTCAGAACGGATCTCTCCGTTGCGAAGGAAAACGGCGCAATGAAGAGACGCTTTGGCGACGGCGTGGGAAAAAGATGCTATCGCGCGCTCGGCTGTGCGAAAAGATGCGACGGCTGCGCGGCGGAAGCAATAATAGAAGGCCGCGGCTCCGTCGTCAGGCAGACGTCCATCGGCGGCAGCAGCTATTCGGTGAGCGTGTCTCCGCTGCGCGACGAGAGCGGCTTTCTGATGGGGTATTTAGAGGTTTTAAGAGACGTTACGGGCGATATCCGGGCCCGTGACGAGCTTGTCCGCGCAAACAACAAGCTCCGCGAGGATCTTTCCATGGCCCGCGCTCTGCAGCGCTCCATGTTCAGAAAAAGATTTCCCGCGGTGGGCGAGTATACGTTCAGCATGGGGTTTTATCCCTGCGAGGCGGTGGGCGGCGACGCCTGCGACTGCATGCAGCTGAAGGACGGACGATTGCTGTTCTATGTCGCCGACGTCAGCGGGCATGGCGTCCGCGCGGCAATGCTGACAATTTTCCTGAAGCAGGAGATGATAATGCTCGCGAGACAGACGGAGCATATCGAGCTTAAGCAGATGCTGCGCGAGGTACGCGAGTCCTTTATGGAGCTCGACGCCGGGGAGTGGACATATATAACGCTGTTTGCCGCGCTCATAGACCCGGGCTCGGGAGAGCTTTTATACATAAACGCGGGACACAGCGTCGCGCCTATCATAAAGACGCGGGACGGCGTAAGAGAGCTCTATATGCCGGGCGCGCCCGTATGCTCGTGGTCCGACGAGCCGGGAAGCGAGGTGGGCGTATTCGCTATGGACAGGGGCGACCGACTTATGCTGTTTACGGACGGCATGACGGACATAGGCGAAAAGAGCAGTGAGGAGCTTTTAAGATATCGCTTCGGAGAGGATCCGTTCGACGCGGACGCATTTATAAAGCGGCTCAAGGATCTGCATAAGCAGAATCCGAACGACGATCTCTTGATCATGATATGCGAAAGGTTGCAAAACCCGGCCTGAAAGCGTATAATGATCGTGTAATTATCATATTGAATTTCGGCTTTTTAAGCGCATTCGGCAAGAAAGAAGCAAGCATGAAAGTGCGCTGTCGGGATAAGGGGGAACGCGCTTGGATAATTTTATATACGTGATCACGAGCAGCATCCTCGAATTCAAGGTTTTAGACGCTGTAGATATACTCCTTATTACCGTTATTATATACGAGCTTATAAAGCTAACGCGAAAGACGCGCGCCATACAGGTCTTAAAGGGCGTTGGGTTTTTCATACTGTTTACTGCGATCTGCGAGCTCATAGGTCTGACGACGATATCCTGGCTGTTAAAATCCTTTCTCGACGTCGGTGCGGTGCTGATAGTCGTCATTTTTCAGCCGGAGCTGCGCCGCGCATTTGAAAAGATGGGCACCGGACGCATAATCGATATATCCGGCTTCGGGGACAATATCGAGGATGAGAGCATAAAGGACGAGCTGCACAAGGCCATAATAGACCTCTCCATGAGAAAAACAGGAGCGCTTATCGTTTTTGAAAAAAAGACGGGGCTCAGGGACATAATGGAGAGCGGAATCGAGATGGACGCGCGCATAAAAAGCGAGCTCGTTGAGAATATCTTCTTTAAAAACTCGCCGCTGCACGACGGCGCTATGATAATAAGAAAGGGCAGGATAGCCGCAGCGGGCTGCTTTTTGCCCATGAGCGACAACCGGGATATACAGTCGGAGTTAGGGACGCGCCACCGCGCCGCGCTCGGCATATCCGAGGTATCCGACAGTTATATAATCGTCGTTTCGGAGGAGACGGGCGTTATTTCCTATGCGCATGAAGGCATGCTGACGAGGTATCTCGACAGCAAGGGACTCATAAAGCTGCTCGACGAGATATTCCTCAACGACCGCAGCCCCATACTTGAGAAGATAAGAAAGAAGGGGGCGAAGTAATGAAGGCCTTTTTTGTCAAGCTTTGGACGATAATAAAGAGCGACCTGTGGATAAAGGTCATTGCCCTCGTGTTCGCCTTCATAGTCTGGAGCTATGTCATTGCGGGGACGAATCCTTCAAGAACAAAGACGGTGGAGAACGTCCGCCTCACGATAACGAACACGGCGGAGTTGGAGGCAAAGGGCTATGTGCTCGATTTTGACTCGAAGCGCAGCATACCGTCGACTGTCTCGCTTTCCGTGGAAGCGGGCATAGACATACATAAAAGCCTCGGCGCGGATACGCTGAGGGCGACGCTGAACCTTGCGGATATAAACTCGGCGGGTGACACGACAGTTATCATTACTCCATCCTCCACGATATCCGGAGTCACGTTCAAAAGCGTATCTCCGTCCAGCCTGACGCTGCATGTCGACGAGCTCGTCACGCGTACGATACCCGTATCCGCAAAGCTCGAGGGAACAGCGGGCTCGGATTATTATGTCAGCGCGCCCCAGCTCGCAACGGACTATGTGACTATAAGAGGCGGAAAGAGCGTGCTCGAGGATATAGTAAAGGCTATATGCTATGTTCCGATAGACAACGTCACAGAGGACGTGCGCGCCAGCTATGCGCTCACGCTTTATGACGGCGAGGACAACGAGATATCCGAAAGCCTCATAGAGGAGGAGCTTCCCTCCGCAGTGGTTTCGCTCACGGTGCTGCCTAAAAAGACAGTCCCGGTGAACATGGACAGCGTAAAGGAAGCGATAACCAATATAAAAGCAGGCTATGAGGTCACCGACGTGGTGGTCGAGCCGACCGAGATACAGATAGCGGCGCCGGCCGAGATCCTGAAAGGCATAAACGAGGTACGAGTACAGGCGATAAACGCCATGGAGGCGGATACGAACATTCTCATAGACGCGAGCGTGCAGCCGCTTGAAAATGTAGAGTATCAGTCCGCGTCTATGGTCGAGGTGCTTTTGAAGATATCCGAGATACAGCAGGAGCGCACGTTTAAAAACCGTCAGATCGGTCTTGAGAATTTAGAGGAGGGGTATTCCGCGAGGATAACCTCCGCAAAATACACAGATGTGACGCTGAGCGGAGGCCAGTCTGTCGTAGGGGCGCTCAGGAGCGAGGATGTTCTGGCATATGCCGATCTCGCCGGACTCAAACAGGGAACTCATGCCGTGAAGGTCGAGCTTGCGGAAATAGCCGGCATCGCCGCAGAAAACGTGACGCTCGGCACCGCAGAGGTCACCGTGCTCATACAGAGAAGATAAAGCGAAGAACAAAGCCGCCGCCCTGTACCTATAAGAGGGCGGCTTTTTGTTGCGCAAAAAACGCAGCGCACATAGAATACAGTAATACTATCTTGGGGGAGCATAAAAATGAATGGGCTTGTAATGATAGTAAGGGAAGGCTGTCCGTACTGCGAACGCGCGGAGGAGAGCCTTGCGGCGGCTATAGCGGCACATCCCGAGCTTTCGGATACAGAGATAATAAAAGTGGATGCGGAAAGCGGGGAGGCGGAAAAATACGATTTCTTTTATTCTCCTGCGTTTTTTTTGAACGGGAGAAAGCTCTCGGAGGGAGAGAGCGGATTTGACGCGGCAGTATCGATACTCGAAAGGGCGCGCGAAGAAAAGCGAATATAAAGCGCTGCGCGCGGGGATAATGTTTTAAATAAACTTTTGAGGACTACCGGTAAATGAGATACGACGCTTTATGCTCGCGGCTGGAAAGTGAGCTCAGGATAGACGAAAGCTTTGACATCATAAAAAGGCCTTTGACGATCGGCGGATACCGTGCGGCGATGTATATGATAGACGGGTTCGTCAAGGATGAGGTCATGGAGAAGGTCATGGAATTTATGATGTCGGCCGCGAAAAAGGACGTCGATACGCTCATAACTCCGCGCGAGTTTGCGGACCGGTATATAAGCTATGTGGAAACGGACATCACCGCCGATACGCAAAAAGCGGTAACGGCGGTGCTCTCCGGCACGCTCGCGCTCGTGCTCGAAAGATACGCGCGCGTGTTCCTCATAGACGTGAGGACATATCCCTCGCGCGGCGTGGAGGAGCCGGACGACGAGCGCGTGCTCAGGGGCTCGCACGACGGCTTTACGGAGACGCTTATAATGAACACGGCTCTGCTGCGCCGCAGGATACGTGACCCGAGGCTGACGGTCAGCGCCTTTTCCGTCGGCAGCGAGTCGCATACGGACATTGCGCTCGTCTATATGAAGGGTACAGCGGACGAAAAGGTGATAGCGCGGCTTAGAAAGCTTATAGAGAATATACGCGTGGATTCGCTGAGCATGGCGCAGCAGAGCCTTAACAGCGCGCTCAACAGTAAAAACGGCTACAACCCTTTTCCCAAGACGCGTTATACAGAGCGGCCCGACGCTGCTGCCGCCAGCGTCATGGAGGGGGACATCGTCCTGATGGTGGACAACTCCCCCTCGGTGATGATTCTACCTACCAGCTTTTTTGATTTTGTGCAGGAGGCCAACGACTTTTATTTCCCGCCGGTCGTGGCTACATATCTGCGGACAATTCGCGTGCTGATGTTTTTGGCTACGGTCTTTATAGTGCCTGTGTGGTTTCTGCTTGTCAAGGAGCCGCAGCGTATACCGGAGTGGCTGAGCTTTCTTAAGATCGCGGAGCCGGCAAAAATATCTCTGACGGCTCAGATACTCATATTCGAGTTCACCATGGACGGGCTGAAGCTCGCCTCTCTCAACACTCCCGGCTCGCTCTCAAACTCCTTCAGCGTGGTCGGCGCGCTCATATTGGGTGAATTCGCCGTGACGTCCGGGCTCTTTTCGCCGCAATCGGTGCTGTATCTCGCTTTTGCTGCCATAAGCAACTTCACACAGCCGAGCTTTGAGCTCGGATATGCCTTCAAGCTTGTGCGTATCATGCTCGTCGTGCTCACGGCGCTCTTCGATATATGGGGCTTCATTGCGGGCGTGGTCATATTCGCGGCGCTTTTGGCGTTCAACAGGACCGCGGCCGGCACGAGCTATCTATATCCGCTCATACCCTTTGACGGCAAAGCGCTGCGCTCGCTGTTCATTATAAGAAAAAGAGCGAAGTGACGTTATACAACAAGGTTATTATTACCGCATACGGACGAAGGCAGCGGGCGGGACGGCTGCGGCCTTTGAATACGATCAATGGACTTCCGGTCTGAAAGCTGCAAACCGAAATAAAACAATTGCGCATGAAATAAATACACTGTATAATTACACTATATGCATTTACTTCCACAGCCAACTAAGAAAGACCGGATACCTGCATACCGGCAGCCCGAAAAGGACTGTCTGATATCCTTCCTTACAGGAAAGGGAACATGCGATGCTGCGCAAGATCCTCATTGTAGACGATAACGAAATAAATCTTAAAATACTCCACGGCATTTTGAATGAAGGCTATGAAGTCATAGAAGCGGAGGACGGCCGGTCCGCTCTCGATGTGCTGCGCAGGGACAGGGATATATCGGCAGTGCTGCTCGATATCGTCATGCCCGTTATGGACGGATACGAGGTCTTAAGGCAGATGCAGAGCGACGACAGACTGTCGAGTATACCGGTTATAGTGTCCACCGGATTAAGCGACGGAAAGGCAGAGCTAAAGGCGCTCGGGCTCGGAGCGACGGACTTTATACTGAAGCCATACGAGCCCGCTTTGATACGGCACCGTTTGCGGAATATTCTGAAGCTCATAGACGACGCCAGCGATGCGACCGCGCAGCGCGTCACCGCAGAGGAGCGCGCGAAAAACTACGAGAAGCTGCAGACCATAATAACGGATCTGAACAGCGGGATATCCGCCGTGACGATAGACCCGGAGGGCGTCGTTCACTATGCGTTCGCCAACGACGCTTATTATTCGATAATAGGCTATACGAGAGAACAGATCGAAACGGAAGTCGGCAATTCCTTTGACATATTGCATCCGGACGACGTCGAAAGGATAAGAGCTGTTGTTGACGAGGTCATAAGCAGCCGGCAGCCGAATGCATACGAATACCGCATCATTCGCGGCGACGGCGAGACGCGCACGCTGAGGTGCAGCGCGTCCGTCACGGGCATAGAGGGCGTCAGCGACAGCGTGCTGCTTTCCGTTATCTCCGATATTACGGAGCTGGAAAATGCGGAAAAGCAGACGGCGCTTGCATCCTCGCAGCTAAAGCTGCTCGCCGAGAATATGCCCGGTGGCATAGCGGTTATGCAGATCGGCCCGGGATCGCTGCACATATCTTACTTCAACGAGGGCTTTTACGGCTTTTCGGGGTATACGGCCGACGAATACAGAACAATGACCGCAGAGGATCCGCTTTGCCTTGTCTTTAAAGAGGACGCCGTGGGCATTCTGAGCGCCGTAGAACAGCTCAGAAAAGGCGATAACGATATATACTGCACATACCGCTGCCATACAAAGGACGGCTCCTACCGCTGGTTCGATATGAAGGGCTCTGTGGCGGAGCGCTGCGGGGATATGTTCACCGTAAATTTAGTTCAGTTTGACGTCACGGAGCGGAAGGAAGCGGAGGAAAGCCTGCGAATCAGCGAGGAACAGTTCCGCATCGCCGCTTCCGCGGGCGGACGTGTGATAGCGCGATATGATATAAAGACAGGCGTTTACCATCACAACGACAGGGTGCTTAAGAAATTAGGCTTCGGCGAGACGGTGGAGAATATGCCGCAGACGTTCATCGATGCGGGCATGATAGCCCCGGAGTGCATAGAAGACTATATCGATTATTATAAGCGCATGAGCAGCGGAGAGAAGACCTGCAGCGCGGACTGCATGCTTCTTACCGACACCGGGCAGTTCAGATGGGCTCATATGGAGGCGAATATAATCTTCGATGCGGCGGGCGAGCCCTCGCAGGCGATAGTCATAAGCATGGACATCACCGAGCAGCGCGAAAAGGAGGCCGTATACAAGAAGTGGCAGCAGTCGCTTCAACAGAAGCCGAAGGAATCATATACGCTTATCAGATGGAACATAAGCAAGGAGTCGATGTGGGATGAGCCCGAGGGCTCGCTGCTGTCAGTGGATGAAGAGATAAAAAGCGCCACCTTTAACGAGTTCATGTTCAAATACTCGCTGAAAAGCGTGCTGCAGGAGGACCGGGAGAGCTATCTGGCGTTTGCGGATTCGGACGTGATGCTGGCGAACTACCATCGCGGGAAGCGTATAGAAAGCCTTGTATACCGCGAAGCGCGGGGCGGCGATTACCGGTGGCTGCGGCTCACTGTGGAGCTCGTGGAATATCCGAATTCCTCGGATGTGGCGGCGTACCTCATGTATGAGGATATAGATTCCGTAAAGCGCGAGGAAATGATGGAAAAGGAGCGCGCGGACAGGGACCCGCTCACTGGCGTGCTCAACCGTGCCGCATTTGCGGCAGGCATGGAGGATATAATCCGAAAGAACAGATCCTCGCAGCATGTGCTTTTCATGCTCGATGTGGATTGCTTCAAGCAGCTCAATGACACATTCGGACATGCGGCGGGCGATCAGGCGCTCATAGATATCGCAGAGGAGCTGCGCTCCGTGCTGCGTCATGGAGATCTCATAGGCAGACTGGGCGGAGACGAATTTCTTATCTGCATGAAAAGCGTTCCGTTTGACCCTATAATCGAAAAAAAGGCGGGGAAGATATGCTCTATCGTCCGAAGATCCTACAGCGCGGACGTCCGGGTCTCCGTGAGCGTGGGCATATCGGTATATCCGCGCGACGGTGAAAGCTTTGACCTGCTTTACAGAAGAGCGGATAAGGCGCTCTACAGCGTCAAGGAGAAGGGCAAGGACAGCTTTGCTTTCTTCAAAAAGGATATGAATGATAACGACTCCGTCGCAGACAGGGAGATAAAGGAACCCGCGGCGCTTAAACGCTCGTCCGCCTCCTCAAAGCGAAGGATACTCATTGTCGACGACGACGAGATAAGCCGGAGGATGCTCGCCGGCATGTTCAAGGATAGATTTATTGTCGAGATGTCAAAGGACGGCAACGAGGCGCTTATGCGCATGCGCCACTACGGCGCCGGCATAGCGGTGGTACTGCTCGACCTTGTGATGCCCGGGCTCGACGGCTTTGGGGTGCTGGACGCTATGCGGGACGATAAGGAAATGCGCACGATCCCCGTGATAGTGGTGAGCGGCGCGGACGACCATAGGACAGGGCTCGACGCGATAAGGCGCGGCGCGCTGGACTTTGTGGCCAAGCCCGTGGACAGGGAGCTCATACAGATGTGCGTGGACTCCGCGATAAGCAGAGCGGATAACGAGAGACTGCGAGCGCAGAACAGTTATCTCCTGCTGCAAAGCAGCGAGGAGGCGAAATATCATACCGTGCTCGAAAGCACCGGTACGGTGGTCATAGAGTACGACTGGATAAGCGGCGCGTTTGCCTATGAGCCGTCCGCCGCAGAGCACATATCCGGAGCGTTCGACGACCGGAAGCTGTGGCACATACTTCTATCCGATATGATCGCCGACGCCATGGACGTAAAGGCCATGCAGTCTCTTGTGCACGATGTGGCAAACGACAGGAACAGAGCCAGCGGCAGCCTCGTAACGAAGCTGAAGACGCCGTCAGGAGAAAAGCATTGGTTCCGCATGAATGTTTTTAAGCGAGCCGACGCGTTCAGGCTGACCGATAAGATGATACTCACGTTCAACGACATAAACGAGGAGGTCCTCTCGAACGAGAAGCTGCATTTTCAGGCCGAGCGCGACGAGCTCACGGGTCTTTATAACCGCAGGACCTTTCTGCAGAAGGCGGAGGAGACGGCGAACGGCAAGCCTGCCGGCGAGTATATAATGGCGGTCGGAGATATCGACAATTTCAAGATCGTGAATGACCGCTTTGGTCACGAGGAGGGCGATAAGCTGCTGAGACTGGCCGCGGACAGGCTGCTTAACGACGTCAGAAAGAGCGGAGGAGTCTGCGGCAGACTCGGCGGAGACGTATTTGCCGTGCTCGTCCCCAACACCGCGATAAACATAAAGATGATAACGGAGTATCCCAAGACTCTGCTGGAAAACAACCCGTTCGATGCAGAGGTTACGTGCAGCGTAGGCTTCTATACTATAGACGAGCCCTCGATGTCCGCAGACGGCATGCTCGACAGGGCTTCTATAGCAAAGCACACCGTAAAGGGAAAGTACGACCTTAAAGCGGCGCATTACGATGAAAATATGCGCAAAAATCTGCTCAAGGAGCAGGACATAACCGATAAAATGGAAGCGGCCCTGGCCAACAGGCACTTTGATATATACCTTCAGCCTCAGTACGACCACGTCACCGGCCGGATATGCGGAGCAGAGACGCTCGTGCGGTGGCTGCACCCCGATAAGGGAGTCGTGTTCCTGCCCGGTGAATTTATACCCTTGTTTGAAAGAAGCGGCTTCATAACGCAGCTCGACGCCTTTGTATGGGACCGTACGGCGGAGCTGTTCGGAAAAAGGCTGAGAACGGGACAGAAGACCGTGCCGGTCTCCGTAAATGTTTCGAGGCTCGATACGCACGACCCGCTGCTTTGCGAAAAGCTTCTGGGCATAACGGGAAAGCATGACATACCGACGGGTCTTTTCAGACTGGAGATAACGGAGAGCCTGTTCGAGGAGGACTCGGAGAGGCTGATAAAGGTAATAGACAAGCTGCACGACGCCGGATTTATAATAGAGATGGACGACTTTGGCAGCGGGTATTCCTCGCTCAATATACTAAAGGACGTCAAGGTCGATATACTGAAGCTGGACATGCAGTTTTTCTCGGATACCTCCAATAAGGAGCGCAGCTGCATAATACTCAACGCCATAATGCGCATGGCGCGGTGGCTCGGGATTCCCGTGATAGCAGAGGGAGTCGAAACGAAGGAGCAGGCGGACTATCTCGCGAGCATAGGCTGCCATACCGTGCAGGGCTATCTTTATGCAAAGCCCATGCCGGTCCGGGAATTTGAAAAGCTGCTTTCCGGAGCAAAGACCGTCTCGCCGCACGGCGAGCCGACTGGCAGGCTCGCTGCTCCGGCAACGGCTGCTCTTTGGTCGGTGGAGACCGCGGACTCGCAGATGTTCTATAACTATATGGACGCCGCGGTGATATACGAATACTCCCTCGGACATTTTGAGGCGCTTCGCGTGAACAGGCGGTTTACGGAGCTTTTAGGCTTTGACGGGGCGGCCCCGCTGCCATCGGACGCTCCGCTCGGCATGTCGGACGGGGACGTAAAGCTGTTTTACGCCGCGACAGAGCGCGCGATCGAGAGCGGAGCGGACGAGACCGTCGAGATAAAGCGCGTGAGCTCCGTGTCGGGAGAGAATATGCGCCTGCTTTGCAGGCTGCGGGTCATGCCCGGCGACGGCAACGCCGCGGTCGTGCTCTGCACGGTCACGGATATAACGCCCGAACAGGGCGCTTAGGCAGCTATAATACTTTTGTGCTTCAACGCGCCTTCTTTCGGAGCGGCAGCTTTTCTGCCGGTTTGTACTCCGGGAACGGCGCTTTTTTTGCAGGCTCCGGGGCTGACGCGGAGCCCGCAGCTCGGCCTGCCGCCTTATCGGCGGTTTTTTGTTGACTAATATTTAAACGGGCTTTATAATAGTTTAGTGTGCTCCGTTGGGGCATGCCTTATTCTGCGCTTTGCGCGGGATGCTTTTAAAACGCTAAAAATGTTTTGTTATGCACGGATAAAGGAATTAGGAGGAGGATGTATGAAAGCACGCAATATAGTGATACTTGCGGTCATAGTACTGCTCATAGCGTCACTTGCATTTGTAGTCTTTCAGGGGATACCTGTCGGCATATATGACTTAAAGCCGATAGACAGCGTACAGCTCGGGCTTGACCTTACGGGCGGCGTTTCCATCGTTTATGAAGCGGCGGATCCCACAGTGGACGATCTGGACACCAAGATAGAGGGCGCGATAAATATTTTCCGCAGCCGTCTTGACAGCAAGGGCTTCACAGAGGCGACGATCACCAAGCAGGGTACAGCCGGGATACGCGTGGAGATCCCCATAAACTCCACGAGCGAGATGACCGATCCCGCAGAGGTAGTGAAGTTCATAGGCACTCCCGCAGTGCTCGAGTTCCGCGACCCGGACGGCAACGTGGTGCTGCAAGGCAGCGATATAACGCTTGCAAAGCCCTACATGGACGACTCCGGAAGCTACTATGTATACTTTGAGCTTTCCAAGGAGGGTACGGACAAGTTCGCCGAAGCCACTCAGAAATGGCTCAATCAGATAATATCCATATATCTCGACGATAAGGAGATATCCACTCCCAAGGTAGAGAGCGTTATAGCGAGCGGTACCGGTCAGATATCCGGCCAGAACTTCACTCAGGAATACGCGATAAACCTTGCAATGCAGATAGAGAGCGGCGCTCTGCCCCTCGAGCTCAACACCCTCGAGCAGCGCACGATACAGTCCACTCTCGGCGACGATGCGCTCAACAAGAGCATACTTGCCGGCATAGTCGGCCTTATAGTGCTCATGCTGTTCATGATAGCAGTTTACCGCGTTCCCGGCCTCATGGCGGACATAGCTCTTTGCGGCTATGTGGTGCTCGTGATATTCTTCATAGCGCTTTTGGGAGTGCAGCTCACGCTGCCCGGTATAGCCGGTATCATACTCGGCATAGGCATGGCGGTCGACGCCAACGTGGTCATATTCGAGCGCTTTAAAGAAGAATACCGTCTCGGAAAGTCGATACGCGCGTCCTTAAAGACCGGCTTCAACAAGGCCGCAGTCGCGATAATCGACTCCAACATTACGACACTGATCGCGGCGATAGTGCTCGCGATATTCGGCACAGGCTCCATAAAGGGCTTTGCGTTCACGCTCATGATAAGCATTGTTCTTTCGATGTTCACCGCCATGGTGGTATCGCAGGTGCTCATGAAGCTCGTCATAGGGATATTCCCGAAGGGGTCGGCAATGTTTGTGCCGGTTAAAAAGCAGAAGGGGGGCGTCGTGGAATGATAGCCAAGAATTTTAAGTTCTTTATCATTTTGCCTGCGGTGATACTCGTCGCCGCGATAGTAGTGGCGCTGATTTGCGGAGGCTTTGAGCTCGGTCTCGACTTCACGGGCGGCACGCTCATAACGGTGGACATGGGAGAGACGTTCGACTCCGAGGAGGTCCGCGCGGAAGTGCTGAGCCTCGACGAGATACAGGGCGACGTTTCCGTTGTAACGGCGGGTACTGACGGCACGGAGGCGCTTATACGCATACAGAACGTTTCCGCCAACGCAGTGGACGACGAGCTCGTTGTAAATATGGTAGCAAAGTTAGCGGAAACGTGGACAAAGGCAAGGACCTCCACGATAGAGAGCGTCGGAGCGACCGCCAGCGGCTCGCTCGTGCTGAACGCATTCCTCGCGGTGGGCATAGCCTGCGTGCTCATGCTCATATACATAACGATACGCTTCCAGCTGTTCTCGGCCATAGGCGCGGTCGCGGCTCTCGTGCACGACGTGCTCATAATGATGGCGATAATGTGCATCTTCCGCGTATCGGTGGACAGCACGTTTATAGCCGCCTGCCTCACAATAGTGGGCTATTCGATAAACGCGACGGTCATTATCTTTGACAGACTGCGCGACATTATGAAGACCTTCTCCGACAGAACTGATACGCTTGAGGGAGTCGTGGACAAGAGCGTAAAGAGCTCTATCGGACGCACGATAAACACTACGGTGACGACGCTCATCATGATCGTCGCGCTGTATATCTTCGGCGTGACCTCTATAAGGCAGTTTGCACTGCCCATCATAGTCGGTATCGTGGCGGGAACGTTCAGCTCGATACTCATCGCTCCGATGGTATGGCTGGGGCTCACCAAGAAGTTCGGCTTCAAGAGAAAGACCGTAAAGGCCATAAAGTAATACAAAATACAGGCGGGCGACCAAATACGGTCGCCTCTGCGAGTCGAAAAAGTGGTAAACCACTTTTTCGAGATCACCGCATTTGTACTGTTCGCTGCGCTCTCGGTCGTACAAATGCGAATGGAGCCGCATCATGCGGCAGAGCCACACGATGCGGAGTTTTGACTTAGCAGGTCAAGAACAGTAACAATTCAGTAAACCAGAGAGTTTTTTGACAGCCCGGGGCGACCAAATACGGTCGCCTGCTTTTTAATATCGTTGAGGGGAAAAAAGAATGCGCTATATAAAACGTACGGCGGGAATTGACGCGGAGAGTATAAAAAAGCTTGCGGACGGGGCGGGAGTGAGCTCCGTCGTTGCGGAGCTGCTTATTTCACGCGGAATAAAAACGCCGGAGGACGCCGCGCGCTTTCTTGATCCCTCGCGCGATATGCTGATCGACCCCATGCGCTTTGACGCCGCGGAGGAGACTGCGGAGCTCATAAAAGAGATGATAGAGGCCGGGGTGCCTATAGCGGTGTACTCCGACTATGACTGCGACGGAGTGTGCGGCGCGGCCATACTGTATAAGACGATAACCGCGCTCGGAGGCGAGCCCAAGGTATATATACCCGACCGCTTTACGGAGGGCTACGGCACGAACAGCAAGGCCATAGAGCTGCTCTGCGACGAGTGCGGGCTCATAATAACCGTGGACTGCGGTATAACGAGCGTGGAGGATACGGCGCTGGCGAGGGACCTGGGCGCGGAGGTCATCATACTCGACCATCACGAATGCTCCGAGCTGCCGGACACGCCGTATATATGGAACCCTCACCGCCCGGGAGAGAGCTATCCGTTTAAGGAGCTCTGCGGAGCGGGAATAGCCTTTAAGCTGGCGTGCCTGCTGCTCGGAGAGGCCGCCATGGAGCTCATAGATATAGCTGCCGTTGCGACCGTGGGCGACATGGTTAGCCTCACGGGCGAGAACCGCGCGATAGCCGCGCTCGGCATGGAAAAGCTGAAAAGCGACCCCTGTTTGGGCTTAAAGGAGCTTATCGCGGTCTCGGGCGTAAAGCCCGGAAAGCTGAACTCCCAGACGCTGGGCTTTGCGCTCGCGCCGCGCCTCAACGTGGCGGGCAGAATGGGTTCCGCGTTTCGCGCCTTTGACCTCTTGACGGCAGATAACGAGGAGACTGCGCGGGAGTGTGCGGAGTATCTCGACGACCTCAACGACAGGCGAAAGACTATACAGAGGAATATAACGAGCCTCGCCGATGCGGACGCATCTGGACGCGCGGGGGAGCGTGTGATAATTATAAAGGGCGAGGGCTTCCATAAAGGAGTCGTGGGGCTCGCGGCGTCGAATATCGCAGAGAAATATCACCGTCCGACGATAATACTCTCCGAGGAGGACGGCATGCTGACCGGCTCCGCGCGCAGCATAGACGGAGTCGATATATATGACATAATGAGCAGCTGCGCGGACAGATACACGCGCTTCGGCGGGCATTCGCAGGCGGCGGGCGTGAGCCTGCCCGCGGAGCAGTTTGAAGACTTCTGCGCCGATATCAAGAACGCGGCGCTCAAGACCGACGAGGCGCTTTATGCACCGTATACGTCATATGACGCGGTGCTGAGCGCAAAGGAGGCGACGGAGGAGCTCGCGGACGGATTATCCGCTATGGAGCCGTTCGGGCAGGGCAATCCGCAGCCCGTATTTATTATGAGAGACGCGTATATATCCGATTCGCGCCGCGTGGGAAAGAACATGGACTGCACGCGCGCCGTCACGGACGGTCTGCCGCTCATACGCTTTTTCGGCGAGCTCGGGAAGGGAATGCGGTATACTCTCGTCGGCTGCCCGGAGATCAACGACTATCAGGGCAAAAGGAGCATGCAGTTCCGCGTGACGGGCGCGGAGCCCGAGGACATGGAATATCTCCGCTCGTTCCCGGGCGAGCTGCGCGCGCTTTTTGAGCTCGAGAACAGAGACGGACTTAAAAATGCGGAGGAATTCTTCGGCTCGTTCGTCCGGGAGGAAAACGCCGTGCTGTTAGTGGGCTCGCTGCCGGGGGAGAGGGTGCTCGAGGAACGGCTCCTGCCGGGCTCGGCGGTCGTGTCCCATGCAAGAGCTGTGCCGGAGGGAGCGGAGAGGGTATATCTCTTGGGCTGCTTCGCCCTCAAAAAAAAGCATCCCGAGGCCCTATGCCTGTATGACGAGCGCATGAAAAAGGAATACATAAGAGAGGCAAAACGGTATTTTGTGCCGGAGCGCGCGCTTGGGATATGCTTTGACGCCCTCTCAAGAGAGACGGGGCAGTTTGACAACATGTCCTCGCTTCTGACCGCGGCAGTCTCAAGGGCAGCGGGAACGGATATAAGGCGGATGTGGTTTGCGTTCAATGTTTTTTACGAACAAAAGTTGATACAGCTTGCAAAAGGTGATAAAATACAGGCAATATACAAAAAAAGCGACATTGCCGCGGAGAAAAGCGCGACCTATCGCGCATTTGAGAGTTTTATAAAAGGAGAAGCGAATGCCCGACTATTATGAGCGGTTTATATCGGAATTTCCCGAATACGCCGACGACAAGCTCATAAAGAAAGCGTTTGAGGTATGTGTCACCGCTCACGCCGGTCAGCTTAGAAGATCGGGAGAGCCGTACGCGATACATCCGTATAACGTTGCGCGCATTTTGGCGGGCATGAAGTTCGACAGCACGACGGTCTGCTCCGCGCTGCTCCATGACGTTATAGAGGACACGTCCGTGACCGACCCGGAGCTGAGAGAGATGTTCGGGGACGAGATAGCCAATATCGTGGACGGCGTCACAAAGCTCAACCGGCTCGATTTCAAGTCCAAGGAGGAGGCGCAGGCGGAGAACTTCCGCAAAATGTTCCTCGCTATGGCGTCGGATATACGCGTCATAATCGTAAAGATGGCTGACCGCCTCCACAACATGCGCACGATAGAATATCATACTCCGGAAAAACAGCGCGAAAAGGCGAGAGAAACTCTCGATATATATGCGCCGCTCGCGCGGCGGCTCGGCATATATGTCTTTGAGGGCGAGCTGGAGGAGCTTTCGCTGCAGGTGCTCGAGCCCGAGGCATATGCGGATATAAAGGCGCAGTTAGAGAAGATATGCGCGGAGCGTCAGGAATTTATAGACACGATAGTACAGCAGGTCACCGAAAAGGTAGAGGCCTTGGACATACTGGACGCCGAGATAAGCGGCCGCTTTAAGAAGATATACAGCATATACAAAAAAATGCGCGACAAGGAAAAGAGCATCGAGGAGCTGTACGATCTCTTTGCGGTCCGCGTTATCGTCGACTCCGTAAAAGACTGCTATGCGGTGCTGGGCGCGCTTCACGCGGCGTGGAGACCGCTGCCGATGCGCTTCAAGGATTATATCGCCGTACCCAAGGAGAACATGTATCAGTCCCTCCACACCACGCTTTTAGGGAAGCGCGGCATACCCTTTGAGGTGCAGATACGCACTAAGGAGATGCATGCCGTGGCGGAATACGGCATCGCCGCGCATTGGATGTATAAGGAGAACGGCGGCGGAGAGGCCATAAATAAAAGGCTCAAATGGATAAACGAGCTTTTGGACTGGCAGAAGGAGATGAAGGACTCCAAGGAGTTCATGGAGACCGTAAAGGTCAACTTCTTCTCGGACAATGTCTTTGTATTCACGCCCAAGGGCGACGTGCGCGACTTTGTAAAGGGCTCCACGCCGCTCGATTTTGCATACGGCATACATTCCGCAATAGGCAATAAATGCGTCGGGGCAAAGGTCAACGGCAAGATAGTCCCCCTGAACTACGAAATGAAAACGGGCGACATAGTCGAGATCATAACGAGCTCCGCCAACAGAGGCCCGTCCCGCGACTGGATAAACATGGTAAAGACCGCCTCCGCGCGCTCCAAGATACGCGCATGGTTCCGCAAGGAGCTAAAGGAGGAGAATATCCACAAGGGCCGCGAGATGCTAAAGGACGAGGCTAAGCGCGCGGGCTACGAGCTAAATGAGCTTCTTGAGCCCGAGTGGTTAAAGCAGATATTCACGCGCTTTACGCTCAATTCCGTGGACGATATGTACGCCGCGGTAGGCTACGGCGGCATGACGACAGGGCAGGTGCTCACGCGGCTCATCCACCAGTATAAGACGCATAACAAGCTCGCGGACAAGGAAAAGCTCAAGCTCTCGCGCAGCAAGCTCAAGAGCGCATCCGACTCCGTCACGGTCAGGGGCGCGAGCGATATGGTAGTGCGCTTTGCGCACTGCTGCAACCCGATACCCGGAGACGACATAGTGGGATATATAACGCGCGGGCGCGGAGTGACCGTGCATCGCGCCGACTGCCCGAACGTGCGCTCGCAGGGCTTTGACAGCTCCCGCAGGATAGACGTGGAATGGACGAGACCCGGCGAGGAGGACAAAGGACGCTTTCTTGCGGAGATATGCATAGAGGCGGAGGACAGAACGGGGCTCATAGTGGAGATATCGCAGGCGATATACAGCCGTGGCTATACGATGAACAGCCTTAACGCCCGCCGCACGCGCAACAACTGCACCTCTGTGAGGATAGGGCTGGAGATAAGCGCGGTGAAGGACCTTGAGCTCATTATGGACGATTTAAGGCAGATAAAGACCGTGAGCAGCGTGCACAGGCTGAGCAGCTGATGCGCGCGGTCGTGCAGCGGGTATTATCCGCATCTGTGAGCGTCGCGGGAGAGGAGGTATCCCGCATAAAAAAGGGTCTGCTCGTGCTGCTCGGCGTATCGCGCGGCGATACCGAGGCAGATGCTGAGTACATCGCCAAAAAGATTACGGGTCTGAGGGTATTCGACGACGGGAACGGCGTCATGAACCTTTCCGCAGAGGACGCGGGCGCGGAGATAATGATAGTCTCGCAGTTCACGCTTATGGGAGACGCGCGAAAGGGCAGACGCCCGAGCTATATAGAGGCGGGCGACCCGGAGGAGGCGCGCGCGCTTTACGAGCGCATGGTAGAAGCCGTGCGCAATACCGGCCTTAAGGTCGAAACGGGCAGATACCGCGCGGATATGCAGGTATCGAGCGTAAACGACGGGCCTGTTACGATACTGCTGGACAGCAAAAGGCTTTTTTGACGTATAATAACGGAGGGTGCAATGGAGGTCATAAAGATACATAATCGCACGATAGCGTCGAACACATATATAGTATTTGACGAGAATACAAAAAAAGCGGTCATAATAGACCCGTCCTTTTCTGTGGCGCAGGCGGTACAGTCCGCGGCGGACGAGGGACTTGAGCTTGAGGCGATACTTCTTACGCACGGTCACTTTGACCATATAGCGGGCGTGGACACGATACGCAGGGCATACAAGCTGCCCGTATATATCCATGAAGCCGACGCGGATATGCTGTTCTCCTCAAAGCGGAACGCCAGCGCGTCCTTCGGTATGCCCATGGAGTTCGACCCGGCAGACCACACCGTAAAGGACGGAGACGCTCTCATATTAGGCGGCATGACCTTCAGGGTGCTGTCCACTCCCGGTCACACAAAGGGCAGCGTGTGCTATATCACGGACGACCTGATGTTCTCGGGAGACACGCTTTTCAATATGAGCATAGGGCGCACCGATCTTCCGGGCGGAGACTTTGCGGAGATGATGCTGTCGCTAAAGAAGCTATATGCGCTCGACGCCGATTATAAGGTCTATCCCGGCCATGAGCAGTCCACGTCGCTGTCTTACGAAAAGACGAATAACCCCTATCTTTCAAAATGCTGAGTTTAATGACGGACAGCCCGGCGCTTGCGGGCGAGCTGGCGGAGGAGATAAGGCTTTTTATAGACGAAAGACGCATAGAAACTGTGAGCGCTATACCCGGGGAGGGCATGTGCATAGCTCACAGCTCCGAGGAGACGGACGGGTTTTACTCCCGCGCCGTCCTTTTTTGCGAGGGCGCGGAGAAGAGCTCCGCAGAGGTGCATATACCTGCCCGCGCGGAGAACGAAACACAATTTAAGAAACTCAAGAAGCGCGCCGCAAAGCAGGCCGTATACGACTGTCTTAAAGAATACTTCGGCAGAGAGATGCCATGGGGCTCTCTCACGGGAATACGCCCTACAAAGCTCATGCGCACTCTCGCGGGCGAGCTCGGCGGGGACGGGGCGGCGGAGGTCTTTCGCGGAGATTTCTTTGTGAGCGGGGAAAAGACCGCTCTCGCACGCGAGATATGCGCAGCCCAGAGCGGCATAATAGACTCGGTCAGCGAAAAGGACATCGATATCTATATAGGAATACCCTTCTGCACGACGCGCTGCGCGTACTGCTCGTTTTCGTCGGGAGTGACGAGCAAGGACGGCGGCGCGGAGAAGAGATATGTAGATTCGTTGCTGAAAGAGGCGAAGCTTGCCTCGCAGATGCTCAAGAAATATAACGTCCGCTGTGTATATATAGGCGGCGGTACGCCGACAGCTCTGCCGGAGCGGGAGCTTGCCCGCGTGCTTGGCATGGCGGCGGAGCTTGCGCGCGGCGCGCGGGAGTTCACCGTGGAGGCGGGCAGACCGGACACCATGACCGAAAGCAAGCTCGCGCTCATAAAGAACGCGGGAGCGGACAGGATAAGCGTAAACGCGCAGACAACGTGCGACGAGACGCTGAGGCTGATAGGCAGACGGCACACCGCAGGGGAATTTTTCGACGCCTTCGCGCGTGCGCGGAGCATGGGCTTTGGGCTTATAAATACGGATATGATAACGGGGCTGCCCGGCGAGAACAGCGACACGGTCAGGCGGACGCTCAATGACGTCATAGCGCTCGGCGCGGAGAACATAACCGTACATACTCTGGCGATAAAGCACGGCTCGGCCTTTGCGGAGGCGAACGCGCGCGCGTTCGTGAGTGCTGACGAGGCGGAGCGCATAGTAACGGGAGCGCGGGAGCAGCTCGCCCGGGCGGGATATATACCGTATTATCTGTACAGGCAGAAGTATATGACCGGCAATCTGGAAAACGTGGGCTACTGCCTGCCGGGCAGGCAGTGCGTGTATAACATAGACATCATGGAGGAGACGGCGTCCATACTCGCGCTCGGCGCGGGCGGCATATCAAAGCGCGTATTCCCGGCGGAGAACCGCATAGAGCGCGCTCCGAACGTAAAGGACATACTGAATTACGTGGGCCGCACGGAGGAAATGGCGGAAAGAAAGCTAAAGCTGTTTACGGAGTAAGGCGTGCGGGCAAGGCTGAAAGCGGACTGCAATAAAAAGCGCCGTACCGGGCATGAGCAAAAGAAGCTCGGCCGGTACGGCGTGTTTTTATCATAAGATTACGATAAGCTGCCGCCGGTATTATCGGATCAGATCGCGGCGACGATGTATACGATTATCCATATCACCGCGGATACCGCTCCGGTTATGATGCCTATCAGCGAAAGCAGCTTGCCTATCTGGGCCATTTTGTTAAAGCCTATCTCTAACTGCTTTTTGCCGAATATAAAGCCGACGATGCCGAAGGGCAGTCCCACGAGACCGTACCAGCAAAGCGTGAGCGACGTTGCGCCGAGAGCAAGCGCTATTATGCACATCACGAGGTTGGGCTGGGGCAGAGCGGCTCCGCGTGCGGCGGGCTGATACGGCGGCTGATACGGCTGCTGCTGAGGCTGCTCGTAAGGCGGCTGATACGGCTGCTGAGGCTGCTCGTAAGGCGGCTGATATGTCTGCTGCTCGGGCTGTCCGGCAGCGGGAGAGCTCTGGTCTACGACCTTCTGACCGCAGCTTCCGCAGAATGCCGCGCTGTCGTCCAGCTGTGCTCCGCAATAATAGCAATATTTCATTTTCTTACCTCCGTTGATAATGATGACCTTTGACTGTGTATTTGCGCTTTTGACCGGCTCCGCATAGCCGTGCTGTATGTGCTGAGGCTTATGAAGTATGCTTATGCAGATAAAGGACGGAAATGCGCGCTTGTCTTTTTCGGTCGATATATATAATTATATATTCGGCGGGGTCATTGTCAAGAATAAACGCAATTCCAAAAAAGAGTTCACATTTTTATGGAGGACGGTCCGAGAGTGCGTAAATAAGCCTTGAGGACGTATCCGCATCACTGTTCGGACTCTCCGTCCGTGTCCGGCATGCCGGGCATATATCATCGGTTGAGCCGAACTCAACCGCCGGTTGATAAAAAGCAAACGCCTTGAACAGTAGGTTATTCACAAATCGACAACATTGTGAGATAATTTCACCATAACCGAAAGGGGTAATAAAGACATGAATGAAACGATGGGAAAGAGAATACAAAGGCTGAGGAAAAACAAGGGACTGACACAGGATCAGCTTGCGGAGCAGATGAATGTGACCGCGCAGGCCGTCAGCAAATGGGAGAACGACGTATCCATGCCGGATATACAGTCGATAACGCACCTCGCGGAGGTATTGGGCGTGACGACGGACGAGCTGCTCGGCGTATCGGCGAAAAGCGACGCGTCCGTTGACGAGAGCAAGAAGGAGAGCGTGGAGATCAAATGGGACGGAGGCAAGCGAGGATGGATATTCGCGGCGGTGCTCCTTATACTGACGGGGGTGTCGTACCTTATATGCCATATGCCCTTCTGGCCCTTTGAGGTGCAGAGCAGCATATGGCAGATAGTATGGCCGGTGGCGATACTGGGCGCGGGCGTGTCCACTATGTCGCGCAGATTTTCCGTATTTTCCGTAGGTCTGCTGCTGTGCGGAGCATATTATCTTGCGTTCAATCTGCACATTATCGAATACAGCCTGTCCTGGTCGATAGTTATAGCAGTCCTGCTTATACTCTTTGGTATAGCGCTTATTATCGACAGACTCACGCATAAAAACAGAAAGCATAAGGTCACCATAAACGGCGCAAATAAGAAAAAAGCGTCGGAGAGAGAGGAAAACGGCTATGCGAATATAGACGTGGCATTCGGAGACTGCACTCATAAGATGGAGTCCCCGGTATTCAGAGGCGCTGACATAGACGTATCCTTCGGCGAGGGCGCGCTTTATCTCACGACGAGCAGCTCGGCTGCGGCGGGCGCGGAGATCAATGCGGATGTGTCCTTCGGCGAGCTGAAGATATATGCTCCCAAAAGCATGCGCATATCCCCGGAGACGGATAAGGCCTTCAGCTCCATGACAGTGACGGGCGAGCCGGATATGGACGCGCCCTACTGCATAAAGCTCACCGCCGACATATCATTCGGTAATATAAACATCATCTACCAGTGATGCGAAGATATTGAGAACGGCGTAAAACAACAGGAATGCGGCGCGCGAGTATGCAGAGGACGCGCCGCATTTCCTTTACGCGATGGGATAAACGAAAGGAAAACCGAAACGCAGCAAAAACATCAAAATGCTTGACATAACCTCGTCTCATAGCTATAATAGCATTTGTTTGAAAACATTGTGCGCTCTTAGCTCAGCTGGATAGAGCGTCTGGCTACGGACTAAACACTCCTGGCTGGCTCAGGACATTGAAAATTGCATCAACC
>CAYVOZ010000018.1:0-1906 GCA_964453325.1 uncultured Christensenellaceae bacterium
TTGCATAGCTCAGCTTGCAGCCGTCGTAGATGCTCGCGTGGTTCTCGCGGTCGTTTAAAATATAGTCCGTTCTGTCCGTGATGCCGCTTATTATGCCGAGGTTGGACTGAAAGCCCGTAGAAAAGGTGACGGCGGCCTCCTTGCCCAGAAAGTCCGCAAGCTCGCTCTCGAGCTTTGTATGCAGGTTGAGCGTGCCGTTCATAAAGCGGGAGCCGGAGCAGCCCGTGCCGTATTTTTGGAGCGCCTCCACGCCCGCCTCGATGACCTCGGGGTGAACGGTGAGTCCGAGATAGTTGTTGGAGCCGAGCATTATGCGGCGCTCGCCCTCCATAATGACCTCTACATCCTGTCTTGACTCAAGCTCGTGAAAATACGGGTATACGCCTGCGTCTCTGATGTCCTGCGCGATCGTGTACTCGTCGCATTTTTTGAATAAAGGCATTTAGATCTCCTTTCGTTTGTATAAGGCATATCATAGAATAACAAAGCAGTATGATGCCAAAATAATATAGCAATTTTACTATCCCTAAGGTTAAATGTCAAATATGCAGCGTAATGCATTCATAAGTATAAAAAAGAACGCGGCGGGCCATTTTTAGTGGCGCGCCGCGGTATAAAGCATGTGTTAAAGGAAGATCATTCCTTTTCGTTCACGTCTACGGGAGAGGAGGAGAGATTGATGTGAGCGGCGTCGTTGTCGCCCTTGTCCTCCTTGCTGTTGGGGATGATGAGGTTTAGGAGTATCGCGGCTATTGTTGCTACTGCAAGCGGCGAGACCTCTACGCTGCCTATCATTATTTTAAGTACGTTCCCGGCAGGAGCGGAGAGATTGTTTATTATGTCGCCCGCAAGGCTCATGGCGCCGAGTCCGAGACCGATAGCCAGCGTGACGGAAACAACTATTATGTTCTTGCTGTTGCCGAAGTCGACCTTGCCGTCCACAAGGGCGCGGAGACCGGACGCGGATATCATGCCGAAGAGCACTATTGAGGCGCCGCCTATGACAGGCGAGGGTATGGTGTGCAGAAACTCGCCGAACGGCACGAATATGCCGAGCACGACCGCCATGCAGGCCGCAATGAATATGTTTCTCGGATTGTAGTTTTTGGTTATCGCGAGCACTGCGGTGTTTTCACCGTAGGTCGTGTTGGCCGGGCCGCCCAAAAGTCCGCCGACCGCGGTGGCTATGCCGTCGCCGAGCACCGTTTTATCGAGTCCGGGATCGACCATGAAGTCCTTGCCGCAGACCGTGGAGTTGGCGGCGATATCGCCCAAATGCTCCATAAACGTGACGACCGCGAGAGGCACTATCATGAGTATTGCCGAAAGCAGCATGCCTCCGTCGATGTTTCCTATCCCCTCGCTGCCCCAGAAGCCCCACAGAGTAGACGCCTGCTGGAAGATAACGATGTCGCCGGAGAACGCGCCCTCATAGGATACAAGCCCTATGCACGCGGAGTAGACATATCCGACTATAAAGCCGACGAGTATGGGAATGACCTTTAAAAAGCTCTTGGGCTTGGCAAACGCGTTCACGAGTATGATGGTGAGCGCCGTCACGCCCGCAGCCGACCACTGCTGCCAGCCTGCGCTGAAGCCCCAACCGAGCGTGGTGTCATAGTTGGCGATTATGTTGTTCCAGAACATCTTCGGGGCGAGTATCATGCCGATGATGATGATGACGGGACCGACGACGATCGGCGGGAAGAGCTTCTTTATCTTTGTTACGCCCGCGAACTTTATGATTATGGCAAAAAGCACATATACGAGGCCGGCGAGCACGAGAGCGATCATTACGCACGCCATTCTCTGGTTCCACTCGGGGGTGCCTATCGGGAAGGCGCCGCTGCCGACGACGGTGCACAGCGCGGGCAGAAATGCGAAGCTGCTGCCTAAAAATACAGGT
>CAYVOZ010000018.1:1916-2373 GCA_964453325.1 uncultured Christensenellaceae bacterium
CTTTCGCTTGGTGAGGAAGTAGAAGATTATAGTGCCGACGCCCGCAGAAAGCAGAGCGATAGGAAGGCTCATGCCCGCGAGTATCGGGACCAGCATCGTGGCTCCCAGCATGGCAAACATATGCTGGAAGCTCAAGACGGCGGTTTTGCCCTTTTGCACAATGGTCGTCTTAGTCATTTTTTAAACTCCTTTGTGAGTGATTATTTCAAATAACATTCTATCATGTGATTTGAGTTTGTAAACCCATTTTTCGACAAAATACCGTTTGAGTGGTGGATAATATTCTGCGGTGACACTATATGTTGTACGGCTGTATACCCTTGCATTGTACGGTGAAAAATGATAGATTTAAAGCATAGTCAATAGCAGATCCTATAAAAGCGTTATCGCAAGGAGACACAACATGTATATTATCGGAAACGGACGTCTTATCACGAGAAATGCCGCAGGAGATTTT
>CAYVOZ010000018.1:2383-7611 GCA_964453325.1 uncultured Christensenellaceae bacterium
TTATGAAAGCGGCGCCGTAGTCACGGACAGAAGCGTCATAAAAGAGGTCGGCGGGTATGAAGCGCTCAAGAACAAATATCCGGATGCGGATATCGTGGACGCGCACGGCGGAGTCATTATGCCCGCGCTCATAAACACACATCATCATATCTACAGCGCCTTTGCGCGCGGACTCGCTATAAAAGGCTACTCTCCGGCCTGCTTTGACGACATACTTGAGGGGCTCTGGTGGAAGCTGGACAGAAAGCTCACGCTCGAGGACGTGTATTTTAGCGCGCTCGTTACTTATATAGACTGCATAAAGAACGGAGTTACGACGGTCTTTGACCATCACGCGAGCTACGGTGCGGTGTGCGGGAGCCTCGGGAGGATATCCGACGCTGCGGATGAGCTCGGTATGCGCACCTGCCTTTGCTATGAGGTCTCGGACAGGGACGGCGGGGACAGGATGGAGGACGGTATAAGGGAGAACGCGGAGTACATAGAGGCCGTTAAAAAGGACCCCATGAAAAAGGAAATGATGGGACTGCACGCGTCGTTCACGCTCTCGGCAAAGACGCTCGATATCGCCGTAAAGCATACGCCGTCCTGGACGGGCTTTCACGTGCATGTGGCGGAGGGTCTCTCCGACGTGCAAAAGACACTGAAGATGTGCGGAAAGCGAATCGTTGACAGGCTCAACGACGCAGGGGTATTAGGAAGGAACACTATTGCGGTGCACTGTGTCCACATAACGCCGCACGAGATGGACATATTGAGGTCCACGGATACGATGGTGGTGCACAACCCGGAGTCCAATATGAGCAACGCCGTTGGCTGCCCGGCCGTGACCGAGCTTATGAAACGCGGCATACTCACAGGGCTCGGCACGGACGGTTATACGAGCGATATGCTGGAGTCCTATAAGACCGCAAACGTGCTGCATAAGCATAACCTTGCAGACCCGACGGCGGTATGGGGCGAGATACCCGAAATGCTGTTTAAAAACAACGCCGATATAGCGCAGCGCATATTCGATACGAGAGTAGGCGTTTTGGAGGAGGGAGCATGCGCGGACATCGCGGTATTTGACTACGACCCGCCCACGCCCATGACAAAGGACAACGTAAATTCGCATATACTTTTCGGGCTTTCCGGGAGACAGGCCATAGACACGATGGCGAACGGCGTTCTTCTCATGAAGGACTCGAAGCTTATCGGCGTGGACGAGAAGAGTATATTCGCGCGGGCGAGAGAGCTCGCCGGAGCGCTCGCCGACAGAATAAACGCATAACGGAGGAGCTATATAAATTATGGGCGACAGAATGAGACCGATGAGCTTTGCGGCGCTTATGGGGCGCGTGCTCGACGAGTATAAGACGACCGGAAGCATATTCGGAATAAAAGAGATGTACAAAGCGGACGGAAGGACGCTGCCGTTCTTCGGCGGGCGCATAGAGACGCCTTTCGGACCGGCGGCGGGGCCTCATACGCAGCTTTCGGAGAACATCATTACTGCGTATCTCTGCGGAGCGCGCTTCTTCGAGCTCAAGACCGTGCAGACGCTCGACGGAGAGGATCTGCCGGTCTCAAAGCCGTGCATAACCGCAAAGGACGAGTGCTATAACGTGGAGTGGTCGACGGAGCTCACCGTGGCGGACGCGCTGTCGGAATATGTCCGCGCGTGGTATGCGCTTAAGCTGATATCAAAAGAGCTCGGACTCGGAGACAGCGAGGGCTTTGTTTTCAATATGAGCGTAGGCTATGACCTCGAGGGAATAAGCTCGCCCAAGATAGACGGCTTTATAGAGGGCCTTAAGGACGCGGCGGATACCGACGCCTTTAAGGAGGCCGCGGAGTGGACGCGGAAGAATATTTCGCGCTTTAAAAATGTGGATGCGGGCTTTATAGACGGGATATCCCCGCACGTCTGCGACTCCATAACGCTTTCCACGCTGCACGGCTGTCCGCCCGCGGAGATAGAGCGCATAGCGAGATATCTGCTCACGGAAAAGAAGCTCAACACTTTCATAAAGTGCAACCCCACGCTTTTGGGGTATGAGTATGCGCGCGGCGTGCTCGACAATGCGGGCTTTTCGTATATGTCGTTCGACGACGGACATTTTAAGAGCGATCTGCAGTTTTCGGACGCCGTCCCCATGCTGAGAAGGCTGCAGGAGCTCGCGGACGGGCTCGGCCTCGGCTTTGGAGTCAAGCTCTCGAACACGCTGCCCGTGGATATAAAGGCGGGAGAGCTCCCGGGAGAAGAGATGTATATGTCCGGACGCGCGCTCTATCCGCTCACGGTCTCGCTCGCGGACAAGCTCACGCGAGAGTTTGACGGCAGGCTGCGCATATCCTATTCCGGCGGCGCGGATGCGGAAAACTCCGCTGCGCTTTTCGACGCCGGTATATGGCCTATAACGCTCGCGACCTATGCCCTAAAGCCCGGCGGGTATAAAAGGCTGCTGCCCGTGGCGGAGTCCTTCGCGGAATGCGAATACGCTGCCTTCGGCGGAGTGGACGTTAAAAAGCTCGCCGATATAAAAGAAAACGCGCTTTGCGACGAGAAATACAAGAAGGATATTAAGCCGAATAAGATACAGAAATTGGACGCCGATATACCCATAACGGACTGCTTTATCGCGCCGTGTCACGGAGTATGCCCCATAAATCAGGACATACCCGCGTATCTTAAAAAGCTGGAGGAAAAGGACGCGCTCGGCGCTCTGAGGATAATAACGGAGAGAAACCCTCTTCCGCATATAACGGGAACGATCTGCCCGCACCCCTGCATGTCGCGCTGCACGCGGGGCTTTTACGAGGGCGCGGTGGATATACGCGCGGAAAAGTTAGCTGCCTGCGCGGCGGTTGAGGCGCTGACGGCCGAGCTCAAGCCGAGAGGGCATATCGATATGAAGATAGCCGTCATAGGCGGCGGCCCGGCGGGCATGGCTGCGGCTTTCTTTGCGGCGCGTGAGGGCGCGGCGGTGACGCTCTTTGAAAAGGAGAAGCGCCTGGGCGGTCTGGTAAGGTATGTGATACCGGATTTCCGCATCCCGGAAAAAGCGATAGACGGCGACGAAAAGCTGCTCCGCGCGATGGGTGCGGATATACGCACAGGACAGGCTATTAACTCTCCGGAGCAGCTAAAGGACTTCGACTGCGTTATAGTTGCGGTGGGAGCGAATAAGCCGGGAAGAATAGATATAAAGTACGCAAGCCCGAGAAACGCGATAGAATTTTTAGAGGAGATAAAGCGCGGCGAAAAGCCTTATATTGGCGAATACGCGGCGGTCATAGGCGGAGGCAACACCGCCATGGACGCGGCGAGAGCGGCAAAGCGCATACCCAGCGTAAAAAAGGTGACTATAGTATACCGGCGCGACAGGCTAAATATGCCCGCCGACGGGGAGGAGCTCGGGCTTGCGCTCTCGGAGGGCGTGGATATAGAGGAGCTGGCACTGCCGGTATCTTTTAAGGACGGTATGCTGGGATGCGAGAGAATGGCGCTCGGCGAGCCTGACGAAAGCGGAAGAAGGAGCCCGAAGGGCACGGGAGAGTATTTTGAGCTGCGCACGGACAGCATAATTGCGGCTGTGGGCGAGAAGCGCGACTCGGAGTTCATAGACCGCTTTGAAGGCGCGCTGGTGATAGGCGACGCGCTCGGCGGCCCTGCGACGGTCGTGGAGGCCATACTCGATGCGGCGATAGCCGTGGCCATGATAACGGGCACGCAGTATGACAGGTATGAGGACGAGAACAATGCGTACGCGGGCGCGGAGGAGCGCAAGAGCAGACTCCTCAAAAAAGGAGAGACGCCGGAATGCTTGCGCTGCATGTCCTGCGGCTCGGTATGCGAGAGCTGTGTGGACGTATGCCCCAACCGCGCGAATGTGGCCATAGACGTGAACGGCAGAAGACAGATACTGCACCTCGACTATCTCTGCAACGAGTGCGGCAACTGCGAGACGTTCTGTCCGTACTCCGGCGCGCCCTATAAGGACAAGCTCACGCTCTTTTCCTGCGCGGCCGATGCGGAGGCGAGCCATAACACCGGCTTTTATATGAACGGAGAGGACACGGAATTCAACCTCGACAGCACGAGATTCATCGACGATATGGAGTCCGTGGACGGCATGATAAAGCTCATAAAGGCCGTGCAGGAGGAGCATCCTTATCTAATAGTGAACGGAGGCGGCGGAAAATGAGCACGGTCATAAAAAACGGAAGGCTCGTGCTGACCGACCGCATAACCGACGCCGACCTTTTGATGGAGAACGGAAGGATCAAAAAGATAGGGAGGCGCCTGAGCGGGGACGAGGTATACGACGCGTCGGGCTGTCTCGTTTTCCCCGGCTTTATAGATGCGCATACGCATCTGCAAATGGATAACGGCAAGATATTCACCGCCGACGATTTTGAGAGCGGAACGCGCGCAGCAGTCGCGGGCGGCACTACGAGCATAATAGATTTTGCCACACAGGATAAGGGAGGCAGCCTCTCGTCCGCACTCGCACTTTGGCATGAAAGGGCGGACGGGCGCTGCTATTGCGACTACGGCTTTCACATGGCGATAGTGGACTGGAACAGGAACACTTTATCCGAGCTGAATAATATGACGAAAGAGGGCGTCACGTCGTATAAGGTATATATGGCATACGACGCGCTGCGGCTGTCGGACGCGGATATATACGGCCTGCTCACCGCCGTAAGAGAGCGCGGAGGCATAGTAGGGTGTCACTGCGAGAACGGCGACCTCGTGAACTGTCTTGTGAGAAAGTATATTTCGGAGGGCAGTACCTCGCCGGAGTATCATCCGCTTTCGAGACCGGACTATGTCGAGGCGGAGGCGTTAGACAGGTATATCGCCATAGCGCGCGCGGCGAACGCGCCCGTGAACATTGTGCATCTCAGCACGAAAAAGGGCCTTGAGCGGATATTGAAGGCGAGAGCGGAGGGTCAGAGCATATATATAGAGACCTGTCCGCAATACCTCACGCTGACGGACGAGGTATATAAAAAGAAGGACTTTGAGGGCGCGAAATATGTCTGTTCCCCGCCGATAAGAAAGGCCGGGGACGTCTCTGCACTTAAAAGAGCAATGAAGGAGTATATAAACACCGTCTCTACGGACCATTGCAGCTATAACTTCGCGGGCCAAAAGGAGCTCGGCAGGGGCGATTTTTCCGCTATACCGAACGGCCTTGCGGGAATAGAGCACCGTGCTTCGGTGTTTTATGAGGCTT
>CAYVOZ010000018.1:7621-24163 GCA_964453325.1 uncultured Christensenellaceae bacterium
GGATATTGCAACGAGGTCGATATGGCGCATAAGCTCTCGGAGAACACAGCGAGGCTTTTCGGAATGTTCCCCAGGAAGGGAATATTGAAAGAGGGCTCGGACGCGGATGTGACGGTGTTCGACCCCGCTTATAACGGTACCGTAACAGCGGCGGAGCAGGAGCAGAACGTCGATCACACGCCGTTCGAGGGCCTTCCCATAAGCGGACGCGCAAAAGCCGTATTCCTGCGCGGAGAGCTCGCCGCCGAAAACGGACGGGCTGTCGGAGAGCGCAGGGGAGAATATATAGCAAGAGGCGGAAGCGAATACATATAAGGGCGTTAACACATTTGCGTTTTTATGAATATATGATATATTGGATACCGTCTTTTATTAACGCGCGCGCAGCATGCGCGGCGCGGGGCTGAAAGGAAAACGAATGAGCAAAATACTGCTGACGGGCGGCGGGACCGCGGGACACGCCACGCCGAATCTGGCGCTTGCGCCCTTTCTCGAAAAGGAAGGCCACGAGCTTTTATATGTAGGGACCAAGGACGGCATAGAGAAGGAGCTCGTCGAGGCGGCGGGCATAAGATATCTGCCCATAAGCGCGGGCAAGCTCAGAAGATATTTGAGCCTTAAAAACTTTACAGACATATTCAGGATATTAAAGGGCTTTTCCGAGGCGAAGGCCATTATGAAGCAGGAGCGTCCGGAGCTCGTGTTCTCCAAGGGCGGCTTTGTAACGGTGCCGGTCGTGTTCGCGGCGGCGGGAAAGAAGATCCCCGTTGTGCTGCACGAGAGCGACTATACGCCCGGACTCGCCAACAAGCTCTGCATACCCAAGGCGGAGAAGGTATGCGTCTCCTTTGAGGCTACAAAGAGCTGTATAAAAGGCGATAAATGCGTCGTAACCGGGCTGCCCGTACGCGCGGAGCTTTTATCCGGCTCGCGCGAAAAGGGGCTGGAGCTTTTGGGCTTTGACGGGAAAAAGCCCGTGCTGCTTATAATAGGCGGAAGCCTCGGCGCGCAGAGGATAAACGAGGCTGTGGACGAGGCCATAGACTCTCTCTTAAAGAGCTTTGATATAGTACACGTTCGCGGCAAGGGCAAGCTCAACCCCGATATGGACGGCAAAACCGGCTACAGGAGCTTTGAATATGTATCGGCGGAGCTCAAGGACTTTTTCGCGGCGGCAGACGCGGTCGTATCCCGCGCGGGCGCAAATGTGATATTCGAGCTGCTGGCGCTCAAAAAGCCCATGCTGCTTATACCGCTCGACGGAGATTCCACGCGCGGAGATCAGGTATTGAACGCGGAGTATTTCGAGAAGCACGGCTATGCGCGAGTGCTGAAGCAAAAGGAAATGACCGCGCAGACGCTGACCCGGGAGTTAGAGCTCGTCATGAGCGGAGCCGGGGAAATGAAGAAAAGCATGGAGGCGGGCGGCATGAGCGACGGCGCTGCCAACGTGCTCAAGGTCATATACTCGGTATTGGAAAAGCATAATGGATGATATTTTTTCGGAAATCGAAGCGACAAAGCTGCTCTCGCCCGTCGAAAGACGGACAAGGCTTGTTCCGTTTGCGTCAAAGCAGGAGCTTTCGCGCGTGTTTTTGAAGCTCAGGGAGCAAAAGGGCGACAGGCGCGCCATGATACGTGCGCTATACGACCTTTCCACGGGCGGAGAGACGCGCGCCAACATAGAGCGGTATATCCGCATACACAAGGATGTTTGCCTGTCGATATTGAGCGATGAGGACGCAAAGACGCGCAAGCTCTCCGCGGAGCTTTTGGGAAGGCTCGCTGCTGACGACTTTTCCGCGGAGCTCATGTCGGCGCTGAAAAGCGAGGAGACGGAGTTCGTAAAGGGCTCTATGATATTAGCGCTCGGAAACGCGCGCGGAAGCAGGCAAGCCGTAAGGGAGTTTCTGACGGGCTATGAGATAAAAAGCACCGACGAAAAGCACCGCGCGGAGCAGGAGCTTGCGCTCAAAAAGGCGCTCTCTTCTCTTGCGGACAGGCAGGAGGCGCATATATCGGCGCTTTGGGAGGGCGCGGAGCTGCTGCTCGACTGTCCGAGCGCAAGGGTAACGATAAACGAGCTAAAGGAGCTCGGCTATGAGGCGCGGCAGTACGCGCCGGTAAAGGGCTTTGTCACCGTATCGGGAGTAAAGGTCTTTACGGATATTTACAGAGCGCGCAGCTTTTATACCGCGTCCGTGTTTTACGGGAGCTATCGCTCGGACGAGGACGCCTTTAACGCCGCGTGCACGGCTGATTTTGCAAAGAAAGCGCATGCGCTTTTCGGCGAGGAGCTTACATATCGGGTCGATGTAAAGTGCATGAGGACCATAGAGCCGGAGGGCGGCAAAAAGGAATTTGCAAAAAAGCTCTCCGCAAGACTGGACGCGTCGGGCAGAGGCTATACCGTAGCGCCGTCGTCATATCTTTTCAGCATAGGGCTGGCGCTGTATGACCGCGGAGCCGCGCTGTATATAACGCCCTCGACCGGGCTCGATAAGAGGTTTGAGTATAAGAAAGAGAGCATTGCGGCGTCCGTGAGCCCGGCTGCCGCGGCGGCGTGCGTTTCTTTCATAAAGGACTATACATATCCGGACGCCTCTGTGCTCGACTGCTTCTGCGGCTCGGGGACTATGCTGTTCGAGCGGTCACGGCTGCCCTATAAGGCGCTGTCCGGCTCGGATATATCGCCGGGCGCGATAAAAGCGGCAAAGCTTAATGAAAAGGAAGCAAAGAAGGGCATAGTGTTCTTTGTAAAGAACGCTAAAGAACCGTTCCGGGATAAATACGACGAGGTCATATGCAATCTGCCGTTCGGGCTGCGCGTAGGCAGCCATGAGAAGAACAGAGAGCTGTATAAAGCATTTTTAGACGGACTGGATGCTCTTTTGACAGAGAGAGGCAGGGCGTTTCTCTTTACAAACGATAAGAAGCTGCTCCTTGAGCTCATACCGGAGGGATTCATAAAAGCAGCATCGCATAACTTTGCATGCGGAGGACTTTTTCCGGCGATGTATGTATTGACGAGGAAATGAGGTAATTTCTCATGGTGAATTTTTATGCGTACCTTTCGAGGATGAAGCACATAAAGAGATGGGGGCTCATGCGCAACACGCAGGAGGAGAACATCAAGGAGCACTCCCTCGATACCGCCGTCATTGCGCATGCGCTGGCGCTCATAGGGAACGAGTATTTCGGCAAGAACTACGACGCGGAGCACATAATGGCGATAGCCGTCTTTCACGAGACGGGAGAGGTCATAACGGGCGACCTTGCCACGCCTATAAAATACTACAATCCGGGCATAAAGGCGGCGTATAAGGAGATAGAGCATATAGCGGAGGAGAAGATGCTCTCGATGCTTCCGCGTGAGCTTTATCCGAAGTATAAGGAGCTGGTCTGCGGCGGGAGCGACGCCGAGAGAAAATTAGTAAAGGCGGCGGACAAGCTCTGTGCATATATTAAGTGCGTAGAAGAGGTAAAGAGCGGCAATCAGGAGTTTTCCAAGGCAAAGGAGAAGCTGGAGCGGGACGTTAACGCGATAGAATTAGAGGAAGCCGAGTATTTTATGAAAGAATGCATACCCGGATATGCTCTGACGCTCGACGAGCTCAACTGACGGAGCTTCCGGAGTTGATGCAGAATAAAGATCAGCACTGATAGTATTGAATATTCTTTCATCATGACCGCGCCGTCAAAGTGTGAACATTGGCTTGTTTTTGTTGCGCGGCCTTTCTGATTGTGATATCATTTTATATGATCATATCTTGAAAAGTAAATACATTTGATTTCTCGGAGGTAGCATTATGAGCATGTCTGTCGTAGCAAGGGTCATTATCGATGCGGATATTTCGACCGTATGGAGCGTTTTTACCGATATAAGCAATTGGGAGAAGTGGTACGGAGTGCCTGTACTTGCGGCGGACTGGCGTGCCGGCGGAAGTGTGACATACGGCGGACAGTACGGCAGCACAGAGGCCATTTCGGACTTTACCGAGGGCAAAAGCGTAACGATAGCCGGCAGATGGGCGGACGACGTATATTCATTCAGAGAAGAGGACGGAAAAACGATAGCCGAGAAGGAGATCGTCCCCAAAAACGGAGCCTCCTTTCGTGAGGACGGCATTCTGAGAGAAGAGAAAAAACAGGAGGGCTTTCTTGCCGAGCTTGGAAAGCTCGCGGAGCAGGCGAAGAGTCCCGCACAGGAGACGAAGCCCATTAAAGGAAAAAAGGTCTGCGCGGCATGCGGCGCAGAGGCGGAGGAGGACTATAAATTCTGTCTTGCGTGCGGAACGCCTCTTGCTCAAGAGAAGACTGTTGCCGAAGAGCCTGCGCCCGCACCGCTTGAAGCCAAAACGAGCTTTATAGTCTGTCCGGCCTGCGGCGAAAAGTCAGAGCCGTGCTTTAAATTCTGCATGCAGTGCGGGGCAAGACTGGACGCTCCCGCGCCGGAGCCGGAAAAAGCCGGGGAGACGATACCTGTGATACCCTCCGCGGAAGCTGCGGAAGAGCAGCCGGAGCCCGGCTGCACAGAACAGGAAGCCGACGAAGAAGCGCCCTATGCAGCGCCGGCTGCATGCCCGGTATGCGGAGAACCCTCTACGCCGTACTTTAAATTCTGCATGAAATGCGGAGCGAGCTTTGATGCTCCGGTAAACAAGACCGCAACAGAGCCGGCAACAGAGCCTGTTATGGCGGAGGAGCCCGCCGCGTCGGAGGATACCGACGATATGCTATGCAAGGCCTGCGGAGAGCCCGTAAAGCCGGGGTATAAATTCTGCATGAAGTGCGGAGCGAGGATAGATGAGCAGAAGGAAGAAACGGTATTCGAGGCGGAGGTAATAGAGTCGGAGATACCGGAGCCGGAGCAGGAAGAAGAAGCAACAGAAGAAATACTGATAGAAGAAAAAGCCGAACCGGAAGCGATAGAAACGGTCGTAACGGAAGAGTCTGCTGCTGAAGAACCAGCCGTTATATTATGCAGGGTTTGCGGAGCGATTGCAGATCCCGGACAGAAGTTCTGCATGAAGTGCGGAGCGAGGATAGATGAGCAGAAGGAAGAAACGGTATTCGAGGCGGAGGTAATAGAGTCGGAGATACCGGAGCCGGAGCAGACCGAAGCGGCAGCAGAAGTATTGATAGAAGAGACAGCCGAAGCACCTGCTTTGGAAGAAGATAAAGCGGAGAATCCCGGCGGCGCGTATGTATTTGCTGAAGCAGTGGAAGCTGCGGCAGCGCCCGTGGTACCGGAGACGCCGGCCGCGCCGGAACAGCCCGTCATAAAGTGCCTTAATTGCGGCGCGCCGCTCGATCCGTATAATAAATACTGTACGGTATGCGGAATAAGCGCCGACGGCCTGTCAATGGCGCCGGAGTTTATTAAGCGCAATAAAAAGCTATGTCAGAACTGCGGAGCGGAGATCACGGGAGCCTATAAGTTCTGCATCAAGTGTGGCTTCCCCGTGCCGGCGGAGCAGCCCGAGCCTCCAAAAAGGGCGTGCAAATTCTGCTCAGGCTGCGGAGAGCAGGTAGACCCGGAGGACAGGTTCTGCCTGAAATGCGGTAGGAAGCTCAAAGACCGATTGGATTTTTAAGATAGGAATACCGAAAGAGCGATATGCTTTGTTCTTACTCGATTATTTAGGGGGGACTATGAGAAGAACAATTGTTTTTATATTGGTTCTTACATTGATGGCATGTGCTGGATGTGCGGGTGTTAAAAAACAGAGGTAAACAATGGAATAGCAGAGAGTGGCGTAGGAACAGATAAGAGGATCAAGGAAGAATTGAAATCATCACCGATAGAGTACATTAGGGCGTCTATATATGACGAAGCGCTTATAAGGGAAAAATATGAGTTAAAGAAAGCTGCATACAATGGTACGGCATTAGTGACTAATATGAAATAGATTTTACGTTTAAACCTTAGAAGCCTAACAGATCACAAAGATAGACTTTAATTCACGGGCGGACACTATCTGTTCTCAAACGAAGACGGCACGTTTGTGTTCATAAATAATTCCGCAAACTACGAATTTGACTTTTCGGGAATAGATATCATCGATTGAGCGAGGAGAGAAACTTATGAATTGTATAAGCTGCGGAAACGAGATACCCGACGCCTCTGCATTCTGTCCGCTGTGCGGGCAGGTGGTTGCGAGGGACGAGCATGTGCCGGAGCATGCCGCCGCGGAGCCGGCTATGGCAGCGGCAGAGGAAGAAGCACCGGTCGAGACGTCCGAGCCGAGGCATGCCGCGGCACAGGAGCCGCCGGTTTATATGCCCCGTGCGGAGGACAGACCGGGGCTCAGTGAAAAACCGCCGGTACAGAAGCTGCCCTTGGCCGGGAAAAAGGACAATAAAGCGCTTTTCCTGACATCCGGCATACTGATTGCCATATATCTGCTTTACAGGATATATTTTATCGTATTTACCGGCAGCTCCGGCCTTTATGGCATGAATAGTGGTAACTATTGGTACGACTATGTTTTGATCGCAGCGCTGCTGATACTATGCGTATTCTGCTTTGCCTTAAGGGGCAAAAAGCCGCTGCTGTATATGATACCGCTCGGGCTTATGGCAGCCGCATATATATGTATGGCAGCGGCAAGGACTGCGTTTTTCGTATATATGCTGAATCCGCTGCTCATGCTCGTCATTACGGCGCTGCTTATACTGAACGCCACAGGCGCGATAAAAACGAGCATTCCCGCACTGTTTTTATCGCTTATGCAGGCGGGCGCGGGAGTGTATTCACTATACAGCGTATTTCTCGGCAGAATGACTCTTCAGGGCATACATTTTTCTGTCATACTGTCAATGGGCGCTGCTTGTATAATACCCGCGCTTCTCGATATAGCGCTTGCGCTGTTCGCTGCGGCGGTCGCACGAAAAAAGACGCTTTAGATCGATCCGATATATGGAGCAAACCGGGCGTATTCATGCTGCTGTGAATACGCTCTTTGCTCCTGTGACAGCTTTGATTTATGGTGTTGAAGTAAAAAAGCCGTTTTGATTTTACATGATATTTAAACAGATATGATCAAAAAAAGAACGCAGAGCACATGCTCCCGTCGGCGCGGGGGCTGCTCTGCGGTCCTTTATTCTCCGCGGCAATATGCGGTCACATGTTTTTCGGAAGTTTTTTGACTCTTTTAATGGGAATGTTGGCTATGAGCTCGGAGGTTATAGTATCCTCGTCGCTCTTGGCGGTCTTTATATCGAGCATGAATTCATCGTCGTCGATCTCTATATACTCGGATATGACCGATAACAGATCCCGCTTTAACAGTCGCATGAGCTCGGTGTTGGAGGTAGTTCCCGCTCTGTCATAGGTCAGAACGAGCTTCAGTCTGTCGCCGGCGACCGAGCTGGAGGTCTTTTTGTTTTTCTTTCCGAATAGTGCCATGCCGAATCTCCTGTTTGAGTTTTATTTTCTGAGCAGCTTTTTGAAGAGCTTCGCCAGCTTTTTGTTGTCGTCAAAATTCAAAAGCTCAACGTCTTCGCCGAGTATACGGCGAACGATATTCTTATATGCCTCGCCCGCGAGAGAGTCGTTGCGGGTAACGAGAGGCTCGCCTAAATTCGTAGCGCTGAAAATAAGCTCGTCCTCCGGGACGATGCCTATAAGGTCGAGGCCGAGTATCTCCGTCAGATCGTCTATCGACAGCATGTCGCCCTTTCTTACCAGATCGGGACGGAAGCGGTTTACCAAAAGCTCGGAGTCCGTGACTCCGTTTGCGGACAAAAGCCCTATTATCCTGTCCGCGTCGCGCACGGACGATACGTCGGGGACCGTGACGACTATGGCGCTCTTTGCCCCGGCGACGGCGTTCATAAAGCCCTGCTCTATGCCGGCCGGGCAGTCTATGAGTATATAGTCAAAGTCCTTTTCCATCTCTGCTATGAGCGTGCGCATCTGGTCGGGCGTGACTGCCATCTTGTTGCGGGTCTGCGCGGCGGGCAGCAGATAAAGATTCTCGTAGCGCTTGTCCTTTATGAGAGCCTGCTTGAGCCTGCAGGTACCCTCGACGACGTCCACAAGATCAAAGACGATGCGGTTTTCGAGACCGAGCACGACGTCTAAGTTTCTAAGCCCGATATCCGTGTCGACGAGCGCGACGCTCTTTCCCATAAGCGCGAGTCCGGCTCCGATATTGGCGGTCGATGTGGTTTTGCCCACGCCGCCCTTGCCGGATGTTATAACAATGACGTTTTCCATATATACCTCTCTGTATCGTAAAGTTTGTTTATTTGCCGGTATTCATTATTTTTGACTCAAACTTGATATCACCATCTGTCCGTTCTTGTATCTGACGGTCTCGGCGCATTCGGGCTTGTGCGTGTCGGGCAGCATCGCTATCCTGCTGCAGATGCGGATCTGCTTTGCGCGCAGCCTGCTTGCCGCGATGATGACGTCCTCTCTGCCGTAGGCGCCTGCGTGCACGAGTCCGCTAAGCCTGCCGAAAACGGCGATGCTGCCTCCGGCTATGAGCTCGGCGCCCGGATTGACGTCGCCTATAACGGTGATGTCTCCGCTCGTCTCTATGCGCTGTCCGCTGCGGACCGTCTGATTGATGAATATATGCTTTATATCGCTTTTGCTTTCATCTATTTCGGAGGGCTCGGGGACATCGGGCGGATAAAGCACAGGCGCGGGCTGTGCGGAGGGCTCCTTTATCTGCGGCGTTTTGTCGCTGACGGGAGGCTCGGGCAGCTCGTCGTCCACAAAGCTTATGTGATTAAAGCTGTATTCCGTCATTAGGAAGTTTCTGAGCTCTCTCTTTTGAGCCTCGGTAAGGCTTTTTCCGTAGAATATGACAGGACGCCGTGAGCCGATATAAAAGGCGGCGTTAACGTCAAGACGCTTAATAAGAGCATCGCGTAGTTCTGTATAAGAATACTCGTTGTCCATCCAGAACTCGAGTATGCTTCCATTTCCTTTTATCGTAACGGGGCTGCTCAATTCTTTTTCTCCTGCACCAATATGCCATATGCTTATAACAGTTTACAATAATGCTGTCGAAAGTGCAAGAGATTACTAAAACCATTGCAACGAAAGCGGCGTTTGATATATAATCCTTATATATGAAAAACAAAGGAGAAACCGCTGTGATAGATCTTACCGTAAACAAAAAGGTTTTGGAAAAGAACATTAAACGGGCGAGGGAGCGCGGCATAGTCATTCCTACGTTCAGGCAGATGAAGAACCCCGACACAGTGCCGGAGAAATTCAAAGCGAAGCTCAAAAAGACTGGGCTGTGGGACGTGGATCCGGTCAACCTTTTCAGAATAACATGGAAAAACGAGCCCAAGGAGACAGGCGGGCTTTTCGACGAGCCCAATGTGATAGAGCTTCCTCCGGAGATAACCGGAGTTAAGGCGCGCATATTCTGCCTTGTGGGAAAATGGTTCCCGACAGGCTGCCACAAGGTCGGCGCGTCGTTCGGATGCCTTGCTCCGAGACTCGTGACCGGACAGTTCGATGCGGAGACGCAAAAGGCAGTATGGCCGTCGACGGGCAACTACTGCCGCGGAGGCGCCTTCAACTCCAAGCTTTTAGGAGTTTATTCGATAGGCATTCTCCCGCAGGAGATGAGCCGCGAGCGTTTTGAATGGCTGAAATCCATAGCCGGAGAGATAATCGCCACCCCGGGCTGCGAATCCAACGTCAAAGAGATATTTGACAAGACCTGGGAGCTAAAGACGACGCGCGACGACTGCATGATATTCAATCAGTTTGAGGAGATGGGAAATCACCTCTGGCATTATGAGGTCACGGCGGATGCGCTCGATACGGCGTTTAAGAACATTAAGAAAGATAACGACAGGTTCTTCGGAGCGTGCTTTACGACCGGCTCTGCGGGTACTATAGGCGCGGGCGACAGACTCAAGGAGCTGTATCCGAACATAAAGATAGGCGCGGGAGAGGCTCTGCAGTGTCCGACGCTGCTCAATAACGGCTTTGGCGGACACAGGATTGAGGGCATCGGCGATAAGCATGTGCCGTGGATACATAACGTAAAAAATACTGATATGGTCATAGCCATAGACGACGACGACAGCCAGGACCTCACACGTCTTTTCAATGAAAAAGAGGGCAGAGACTTCCTCGTGAAGGAGGCCGGAGCCGATCCCGCGATAGTGGAGCAGCTGGGCTTCTTAGGCATATCCGGCATAGCCAACGTACTGTGCTGCATAAAAATGGCGAAGTATTACGAGCTCACAGAGCACGACGTACTTGGTACGGTGCTCACGGACTCCATATCCATGTACGGCTCGCGCATAGACGAGCTGAGAGAGCGCGACGGCGAATATTCGGATAAGAAGGCCGCCGTGGACTATGCCAAGCACCTTATGTCTCAAAAGACGGATAACCTAATAGAGCTGACCTATACGGAGAGAAAGCGTATTCACAATCTGAAATACTATACGTGGGTGGAGCAGCAGGGCAGGACGTCCGCAGAGCTCGACGCGCTTTGGTATGACGAGGAGGACACGTGGGGCGCCGTGCACAGGCAGGCCGACGAGATAGACGCGCTGATAGACAGCTTTAACGAGGAAGCGGGGCTCATATAACAGAAAAATGAGCATCAACTACCGAGCGCAGACGGACGGCATAATAGCCGGACTTGACCGTAAGAAGAGCGTTATGCTGCACGCTTGCTGCGCACCGTGCAGCACCGCTTGCATAGAGTATCTTTCGCCGCATTTTGAGCTCACGCTTTTTTATTATAACCCCAACATACAGCCGTTTTCGGAGTATGAGAAAAGGGGAGCCGAGCTAAAAAGACTGGCGAAGCTGACGGGCGTTCCGCTCATCGTTCCGGAATACGACGCCATGAGCTTTATCGACTGCGCGAGGGGATTCGAGCACGAGCCGGAGGGCGGCGCGCGATGCGAAAGGTGCTTTAAACTGCGTCTTAATGCGACGGCGGAGGCGGCGAAGAAAGCGGGAGCCGACTATTTTTGCACAACGCTCACCGTAAGCCCTCATAAGGATGCACAGATGATCAACGAGACAGGACGGGAGATAGGAGGGCGCGTGGGCGTTCCCTTTCTGCCGTCCGACTTTAAGAAAAAGGACGGGTACAGGCGTTCGATAGAGCTGTCCAATGAATACTCGCTTTACAGACAGGATCACTGCGGGTGCGAGTTTGCCCGAAGATATCAGAAAGAGAGACAAAATGAGCGATAAAATGTTCGGCATACTTAAAAGCAAGCCCGCAAAGGGACTTGAAATAAGAGACGATCTCCCTATTCCCTCCATAGGCCCCGGGGATATACTCGTGCGCGTACGTGCGGCCGCTATATGCGGAACGGACAGGCATATATACGAATGGACCGATTATGCGAAAAAAAGGGTGCCTCTTCCCATGGTTTTCGGACACGAATTTGCCGGAGACGTCGTCGCTGTCGGCAGCGGAGTCACGGGCATAAAAGAGGGCGATAAGGTGGCCGGAGAGACGCACATACCCTGCAACGACTGCGAGATGTGCAGGACGGACAACAGGCATATATGCGAGAATATGAAGATCATAGGCGTGCATGTTCCCGGAGCCTTTGCCGAGTATATTGCGTTCCCCGCTGACTGCGCGTATAAATTCGACGAGGGACTCACATACGAGTATGCGTCCATGCTCGAGCCTTTGGGCGTCGCCGTGCACGGAGTCGACAGGGCGGAGGTCAAGGGAAAGACTGTCGTTATATTCGGCTGCGGGCCGATAGGCCTTATGGCGGTGGGCGCTGCAAAATGCATGGGCGCAAAGAGAGTATACGCTGCGGATATACAGGACAGAAAGCTTGATGCCGCGAAGGAGATGGGCGCGTTTCGGACGGTCAACACCAAGAACGGCTCAGTTTTGCAGGCGCTCGCGGAGGAGCACGACAGCGCGGACGTCGTAATAGACTATACCGGCAGCATACCGGCGGTGCGCGCGGGTATCGACACGGTGAAAAAGGGAGGAAGACTCGTGCTTGTGGGTCTGCCGAGCGAAAGCATGACGATAGATCTCACGAACGACATCATATATAAGGAGCTCACTGTCGTAGGCGTCACGGGCAGACTAATGTATAAGACCTGGCGTCAGTGCGACGAGCTTTTAAAGAACGAGAAATTCGATATTTCCGTCGCGGTCGGCGGAGTATACCCTATGAAGGAGATCGAAAAGGCGTTTGAGCAGATAGAAGAGGGAACGCCCGGAAAGATGATACTTATTCCTTGAAAAATAGTAGCAATAAAAGAGAACACGGAGGATGTTATGAAATTAGGTGTTGTTTATACCACCACAGTCAAGGAGCTGGTGGCGGACGTCGAGGCGGAGCTCTATAAATACTTCGGAAAGGACGAGCTGGAGATAAAGAGCTATTCGGATCCGAGCATACTTTGGGAGGCGCGCGACGAGGGGCGCTTTACTGAGGGCTGCGGAAGGCGGCTCATGGATATGTATGAAAAGGCCGCGAAGGACGGCGCACAGATAATATACAACATATGCTCGTCCGTGGGGGACTTTGCAAGGCTCGCAAAGCCGCTTTACGAGATGATGGGCATAGGTTTTGTGCGCATAGACGAGGACATGGCGCGCGAGGCAGTGAGGCAGGGCGACAGGATAGGCGTCATAGCTACGCTTAAAAGCACTCTCGAGCCCACGGCCCGGCTTATAAAGCAGTGCGCTGCAGAGGCGGGCAGGACCGTGGAGGTCTTTCCGTCGCTTGCGGACGGAGCCTTCGGCGCGGACAGAGTCAAATTTGAAGAAAAGCTTATCGAGGCAGCCTCGGTCATAGCGGACGAAATAGACGTACTGCTGCTCGCGCAGGGCTCGATGGCATACGCCACCGATGCTATAGCGGCGCGTTTCCCGTCGGTAAAGGTGTATTCCAGCCCGTCCTTCGGAGCGGCCGCCGTAAAAGCCGCGGCAGATAAAATCAATAATTAAGGAGATAATATGGAGAATTTTGTGTATCATATACCTACAAAGGTATATTTCGGAAAGGGAGCGATCGGCAATCTCGGAAAGCTCGCGAAAAAGCTTGGCTCGACAAAGGCTCTTTTGGTATACGGCGGAGGCAGTATAAAGAAGATAGGCCTCTATGACAGCATTGCCGGGGAGTTAGACGCGGCCGGAATAACGCTGTACGAGCTGCCGGGAGTGGATCCGAACCCTAAGATAAGCTCGGTGCGCGAGGGAGTTAGTCTCGTAAAGGAACACGGAATCGATCTCATAATAGGCGCAGGCGGCGGCAGCTCGTTAGACTGCGCAAAGGCCATTTCCGGCTGCGCACCGCTCGACTGCGACGCATGGGAGACGGTCATGGACGCGGGGCGCGTAAAGACCGTGGTACCGCTTATAGCTATTCCGACGCTTTCCGCGACCGGCAGCGAAATGGACAACATAGGCGTTATATCGAATCCCGATATTCCGTTCAAAAAGCCCATGGCAAACGTGCTGCTGCGCCCGTATGCGGCGATAATGGATCCGGAATACACTTATTCGGTAAACGCGTTCCAGACGGGCTCGGGAACTGCGGATATTTTCTCGCATACCTTGGAGCTTTACTTCAACAATGCAAAGACGGACTTTCTGCCGGACAGGATGTGCGAGGCGGTGCTCAAGACCTGCATAAAATACGGACGCACGGCGATAGATATTCCCGGTGACTATGAGGCGCGGTCAAACCTCATGTGGGCGGCATCTCTTGCCATAAACGGTCTGCTGCGCTGCGGAAAATGCGCGGAGACGTTCGGGTGTCATGCCATGGAGCATGTGCTCTCGGCTTATTACGACGTGACGCACGGCGCAGGGCTTGCGGTGATAACCCCGGCGTGGATGAAGCACGTTTTATCGGATGGAACGGTGGATAAATTCGCCGCGCTCGGAAGAAACGTCTTTGATATAAACGAGGACGACAGATACGAGGCTGCAAGGCAGGCTATAGCCGCTGTCGGGGAGTGGATGAAAACGCTCGGCATGCCGTCCACGCTCTCGGAGCTCGGCATAAAAGACGACGAGCATTTTGCCGATATGGCCAGAGACGCAGTGGCTGCCGGCCTCGCCAAAGCATATGTACCGCTCGGAGAGAACGACGTTATGGAGATATACCGCTCCGTAATGTGAAAATAAAAGAAACACAAAAACCGGGGACGGAAAAACCGTTCCCTTTTTCGTGCAATTTCTTATGGGCGTTTGATGCTATTCTTATGCTTCCGGCTTAACGAGAGAGAGCTCGGAGCGCATGCTCACGGGTATGCCGTGATACTGTGAAAAGAAGCTCTTTCTGAGACGCGCAAGCACCATTTCGCAGTTTTCGTAAGTCGCACTCGGTAAAAGCATGAGTAGTTGTGATTTGGAATACTGCGTCAAAACGTCGCCGCGCCTAAGTCCGCTCATTGAGATAGTTCTCATCACCTGCATTATCTCGGCGGCTGTATTGTCGGACGGCGGGCGGCCGTTTTTCTGCTCAAATAAGAGACTCACTAAAAACACGGACTGACCGGAGCGTTCTATGGCACGTCTCTCTATCTGGTATATTTTAGTAAAGCTGTCATAATCGCATATATACGCGCCGGGGGATTCTTTATAGTCGCTTGTGGACAGCCGCTCCGTTATTTCGGAAAGATCAGTGGAGCCCGGGCTGTTTACGTCACAATGGATGCGCCTGTTTAGCTCTGAAAGCTCGGGTGACGGAGAAACCGAAAGCTCTCTGTCGAGCAGGGAGCAGATATATTCATACTGATCTGACGCCCGTGAGAGCCTGCCGGTGAGTATGAGCGCGTCTATTAGGGATATGTGATATCTCTCCTCTAAAGGATCGATGGAAGCAGCCTTGCTAGATACCTCGATTATGCCTTCGTAGTTGCGGGCAGCCTTATATATGGCGCAGAGCCGGCTGACGACCTCCCCGTACATGCGTTTATAGTAATTTGCGGATGAAAACACCCATATATCCGAGGCATTTTCGGTCAGAAAGTCGCCGTCGTAGAGCGAGAATGCTTTATGCAGAAGTTCGGAGGCCATTTCCCCGTCTTTATCCGATGCAAGCGAGACGTATTTATCAAATTCCTCCGCGTCGAGAGTGTAGGGTGCGTCACTGTTCCACACATAGCAGTTATGGGCAAAGGTAAAAAACTCCGGCTTGGATCCAAAAGGACCGGAGAGCGTGTTCCTTAAACGATACACTAAGTTGTAAAGGGCCTTGAGAGGGCTTTCGGCGCTTTCATCCGGCCAAAAAACATCGATCAGCTTATCTGTGGGTATGGGAGCCTTCCTATTGACGATAAAGTACTTAAAAAGCCTCCACATTCTTCCCGAGCGTGCGGAATCTGCGGAAAGATCGGAGTCACCGTAATTAACGGAGAAATTCCCGAAGGTTTTTATAGTTAGTTTTTCAGTTTTATTCTTCATTTAGCACTTTACCTAAAATAACACAAGTTGGAAGATGTAGAATTACATTGTAGCTCTATGGTTATTCTATCATCCCTCCGTAAAAAAGTCTACTATTTTTATTTGCATTTACGGTCGTTTTATGACGTTTTTTCATTGGTTTACATCAATGACGGCCAATATCGATAAAAAGACGTTTAAAACGAACAGTTTAAGCAAATGTGATTGAAATGTGATTGGCTTGAAATCAGGATGTGAACAACTCGGAATATAATGGCAACAGGACTGGGGGTGAAGGCGTATGCTCGGCGAGCAGTGCAGGATGCCAAACGGATATGCAAGAACTGCGGTGTATGTTAAGGGCTACGGAGAACACGATATAAACGGATATATCATACACGAAGCAGCAAACAGAGCATGGAAATACGGCAGTCTGATGGAGCTTTTAAGGATATACGGCGGCCTGCTCGACAGAGCGAAATACCCGCAGGAAACACATGAGCTTAGAAGGATCGGAAAACCCGACAAAGAAGGAATAAAAGAGATGGAAGCGAACACGGTGGATATAAAAAGAATTAATAAAAGCGAAAAACCGACTTTTATAGTAAATATACAGTATCGCCAGAACGCATCCTGGCAGGGCACGATAAACTGGGTCGAGGGCGGGGTAACACAGCATTTCCGCAGCACGCTCGAAATGATAAGACTTATGGACGATGCGATAGCAGGCCAGGACGAAACAGCATGGGAAAACAAACAGAGTTGATTAAAAACAGATCAACGGGGAAGAATTTACCGGGAAACACACAAATCAGGGTAAAGGAGAAAAAACATGCGGGACAGATACGAGCGCAGGATGAGAGCAAGACACGAGAGGACAGAAGGAAAGGTAAGTAAGCTAATGAGGAACAAGAAGCTTTTATGCGGAGTGCTTGCGATAGTAATGTTGCTGGCGCAGATGCCGTTTTTGACATCCCTTGCGGAGGATGTGGCGGCTCCGGCACAGGAGGGCAGCTATACTCTGAGCATAAGCTATGTTTTCGAGCAGGGCGCTGCAGCGAGCGGAGCTCATGTTGAGACGCTTGCCGACGGAGCTGCGTTCAGCGTAAAGTCTCCGGAGGTGTCAGGCTTTAAGCCCGACAAGGACGTCGTAGCAGGA
>CAYVOZ010000019.1:0-5985 GCA_964453325.1 uncultured Christensenellaceae bacterium
ACATAGGCGACGGCTCCATGGCGTGCGGCCCGGTATGGGAGGGTCTCATGATGTCCGCCATGGATCAGGTAAAGACGCTATGGGACGAGGAGCACAAGGCTCTGCCCATAATCTTCAACGTAAACGACAACTTCTACGGCATGGGCGGTCAGACCCACGGCGAGACCATGGGCTATGACATGGTGGCGCGTATAGCGGCGGGCGTGACCCCGACCGGCATGTATGCGGAGCGCGTGGACGGCTTCAACCCCCTCGCGGTCATAGACGCGTATAAGCGCAAGCTGCCCGTGGCGCGCGAGCAGGGTCCCGTCATGCTCGACGTAGTGACATACCGCTTCAGCGGACATTCGCCCTCCGATAACTCGAGCTATCGCACGAGAGAGGAGATCGCGGCATGGGAGGAGCAGGACTCCATAGTCGCATACGGAAAGCAGCTCGTAGAGGCCGGCATACTCACGCAGGCGGAGCTCGAGGCGGTGCGCGAGCGCGTAAACGCGGATATCTTCCGCAACTTCAAGCTCTCGATAGACGATAAGATCTCCCCGCGCGTGGACATATTCGGCGCGCGGAAGAACTATATATCCGACCTCATGTTCTCGAACAAAAAGGTCCGCTCCATGGAGGACAGACAGCCCGACGTACTGCTCCCCAAGGACGAGTGCCCGAGAGTGCAGCAGATATCCAAGAAAACGCGCTTTGCGCTCGACGCGGACGGCAAGCCCGTGCCCAAGGCGAGAGTATATCAGCTGCGCGACGGACTCGCGGAGCCCATAATCAACAAATACTATGAGGACCCGACGCTCATAAGCTTTGGCGAGGACGTCCGCGACTGGGGCGGCGCGTTCGCCGTATACCGCGGCATGACCGAGGCGCTGCCCTATCACAGACTCTTTAACACTCCCATAGCCGAGGCGGCTATAGTGGCGCTCTCGATAGGCTATGCGATAGCGGGCGGCAGAGCGATAGCAGAGCTCATGTACTGCGATTTCCTGGGTCGCGCGGGAGACGAGATATTCAACCAGCTGCCTAAGTGGCAGGCTATGAGCGCAGGCATGATAAAGATGCCCGTCGTGCTCCGCATGAGCGTAGGCTCTAAGTACGGCGCGCAGCACTCTCAGGACTGGAGCGCGCTCATGACGCATATGCCCGGCCTGAAGGTCGTTTTCCCCGCGACGCCGTATGACGCAAAGGGACTCATGCAGTCCGCACTCAATGGCACCGACCCGGTCATATTCCTGGAGAGCCAGCGCATATACGACATGGCGGAGCAGTTCCACGAGGGCGGAGTGCCCGAGGAGGAATACGAGATACCGCTCGGCGAGCCGGATGTAAAGCGCGCCGGCAGCGACGTGACCATACTCTCCATAGGCGCGACGCTCTACAGAGTGACCAAGGCCGCCGATATACTAAAAGAGAAGTACGGTGTGAGCGCGGAGATAATCGACGCGAGAAGCCTCGTGCCCTTCAACTACGAAAAGGTCATAGAGTCCGTGAAGAAGACCGGCCGCATAATCGTGACGGGCGACGCGTGCGAGCGCAACAGCTTTATGCGTAACCTCGCCTCGAACATCGCGGAGCTGTGCTTTGACTACCTCGACGCACCGCCGGTGGTCGTGGGCGCAAAGAACTGGATAACCCCCGCGCACGAGCTCGAGGACGCCTTCTTCCCGCAGCCCGAGTGGATAGTGGACGCGATACACGAGCGCATAATGCCTCTGCCCGGACACGTCTGCACGCATAACTGCACGGAGCTCGAGCAGATACGCGAGAACAAGATGGGTGTTTGAGAAATAAGAGACTTGAGACCGGGCGCATGTGATACTGCGCCCGGTCTTTTAACAGTACGCGAAAGGAAACGCAATGAACAAATACGACTGGCTCGACGGCTATCTGCTCTCCAAGCCGGGAGCGGAAAAGGACTATAAGGAGGAGTGGGAGTGGTTCAGATATCTGCTGTGCGGAAAGATGTTCGCGGCGGTCTGCACTCCCGACCCCAAGCACCGCCCGCATGACGGCAGGACGATGGTGATACTTAAATGCGATCCGCAGCTTGCGCTGCTCTTTCGCGAGCAATACCCCGACGTCGTACCGGGCTTTTACTGCAACAAGGATAACTGGAACTCGGTGTATCTGGACGGAGAGGTCCCGGACGGCATATTGCAGGACATGTGCGATATGTCCTATGAGCTCGTTTATAAGAAGCTGACAAAGGCGCAGCGGACGCTGATTACAGAGTGAAAAGAAGAACGGATATAAATGAATGCCGGCGAACAGTGATGTTTTCGCCGGCATTTCATATTTATCGTTATGACCCGAAAACTCTTGACCTGTCGTGGCTGACGTCCGTGACCGCTTTAGCAGACACAGTCAAAACACGGCAAACCCGGCAAAAAACGAAGTTTTGACGAGTCAGTTTCCGTATCTCGAGTTCTGCGAGAGCTTATAGCCCTCCTTCTCCCATATCGAAAGCCATTCCTTTAGACGCATGAGAAATTCGTCGTTGTTCTGCGTGCGTACGAGCATGGAGAGCAGCTGCTCTGTGACCTCTGCGGTGTTGCCGGAGGACAGCACCTTGCGGATAGACCATATGCCCTCGCGCTCCGCGTTGGAGAGCAAAAGCTCCTCGCGGCGGGTACCCGACTTTGCAAGGTCGATGGCGGGGAAGATGCGCTTTTCGGAGAGCTTGCGGTCGAGATGCAGCTCCATATTGCCCGTGCCCTTGAACTCCTCGAATATGATCTCGTCCATTCTGCTGCCCGTCTCTATAAGAGCGGTCGCTATTATAGTGAGGCTGCCGCCGTTTTCAATGTTTCTCGCAGCGCCGAAGAAGCGCTTCGGCTTATAGAGAGAGCTCGGATCGATACCGCCGGATAGCGTTCTGCCGGACGGCGGCACGGTGAGGTTATATGCGCGCGCGAGCCTCGTTATGCTGTCGAGCAGCACGACGACGTTGCGCCCGTGCTCCACGAGCCGCTTTGCGCGCTCGATGACCATCTCCGCCACGCGTGTGTGGTTCTCGGGGCGCTCGTCGAACGTGGAGAATATGACCTCGCCCTTTATGGAGCGCTGCATATCCGTGACCTCCTCGGGGCGCTCGTCTATGAGCAGCACCAAAAGCTCGACCTCGGGGTAGTTATATGTGATGCTGTTTGCTATCTTTTTGAGCATTATGGTCTTGCCGGCCTTGGGAGGGGAGACTACGAGGCCTCTCTGTCCCATGCCTATGGGGGATATCAGGTCGATGAGGCGTATGGACATATCGCGCGCCATGCGCGGATTTTCGAGCTTAAAGCGTTTATCGGGATATATAGGAGTCAGATCCTCAAAGGGTCTGCGGTTTATGCAGTTTTCGACGGGTTCGTCGTTTATGGTCTCGATATAGAGCAGCGCGAGCAGGCGTTCGCCCTCCTTTGAGGGACGCGTTTTTCCGGCGACCTTATCGCCGGTCTTGAGGTTGAACTTGCGTATCTGCGCCATGGATATGTATACGTCCTTGTTGCCGGGCAGATAGTTCTCGTATCTTAAAAAGCCGTAGCCGTCGGGATGCACGTCGAGTATGCCTATGGCGTCCTTGCAGTCGCCGGTGCTCAGTATCTCGTTGACGGCGTCGTTGCCGCTGACGTATTCCACGACGCGGTTTCTTCCGGAGGTGGAATGAGTCTGCTCGGGCTGTTCCTCTCCGGAGACGGGCTGCTCCTCCTCTTCGGCTGCGGGCTCCTCCGGGTTCCCGGCGGTCTCGGGCAGCTCTGTCTCTTCGGTAACGGAAAAGAAGTCTGCCGGCACGCTTTCGTCTATGGGAGGCGTTGTTTCGGCATCCTTGGCCATTCCGATCAAAATATCAAGAAGCGCGCCCTTGCGATAAGACGTGACGGACTTTACGCCCGCAAGCTTGGCTATCTCGCGAAGGTCGCTCAAACTCTTGGTCTTTAGAAGTTCGATATCCATTGTGTTTGTGACATTCCTTTCATATCTGCGTATGAGTATTCAGACAAAGCTTATGTGATCCTCATGCCGGCATTAAGCCCGCATATTCTTTATTCTGTTTATGGTGTGCCGGACAATAAGCAAAATAGGGGACAATGCAATAATGTATGATCCGATTTAAAGACTATTATCAATGCACTTTGCATGCTTATTATTACCTATTGTCCCCAAGTTGTCAACCCGTTTTTTACCCTTTGCTATCAAATGTTACGTAATGTTTTAAATAAATATCGGTTATACATAATTATAAGACATAATATTTAAAAGTTCGTCAAAAAACGCGCAGCTTCATTTTGCCGTTTCGGAGCTGCCGTCGTGTCCGATGAGCAGCAGATCCTCAAGCCTGCCTGTGTATGCGCCTATGTATGCAAGCACATCGCCGTCGTCGGAGGGACAGGAGTATTCATAGCAGTATGCCTCGCTTCCGTCGTCAAGGGGTATCACTGCCATGCGCGCGCTTTTCGGCGTTAGCCCGGCGGGCAGCGCGCGGACAGCCTCGTCCTCGGAGACGGAGGGCGCTTCGAGCTCGCGGTAGACGTGGTTCATGACATAGCTTCTTGCGTCTGCGCCGGTCACCTTCCCGCTTTCGACGGAGAGCCGGACCTTTATCATGTCCGTATAGAGCACCGCGCCGTTCTTATGCACGGGCAGCATGTTAATGACGGCGCCGGAGCCGTAATACGAATACCCGCCCGGGGTGCAGCGTCCGAAGCCCATCTCCGACAGCCAGCTTTGCGCGCGGGTCAGAAGGGCGCTGTGCTTTTCCGGCGTGGGCAGAGCCGATACTTCGCCGGAGGCCGCGTCCGTAAACCAGCTGAGCACCGCCCCGCCCTGTTTTGTCACGGATACGCTGACGGCTCCGTCCGGGGTGTCCGCCGTGAAGTTATAGCAGGGCAGAGCGCCGTCGGAGTGTACTGAGGGAGACAGAGGGATCCCGGCAAAGCTGCTCGCGATCTTCAGTGCGCGCTGCTCTGTGACGGTATAGTCGGGCAGTCCTTTTGGCGCGCGGTTCATGGTCGTCTCGGAGAAAGGACCGTCGTATATAAGACGCGGGTAGCTCTCTTTATTGAACGCGGCACTGTCGATGCCCGCGCTCTCGGCATAGCCTGTAAGCTCGATGTCCGCGGTATATCCGCCCCGCCATGCTTCGGTCAGAGAATCCGAGAGCTGAGAGTATACGTCCGCAAGCGCAGTGAGCGAGGCCGAATCGTCCTCACTCAGCTGTCCTCCCCGCAAAAGCTTATTTTGCAGCGAGGACGCGAAGTCGCCCGACGTGGTTATGAACTTAAAGAGCTCGCGGCGCGTATCGTCGGTGAGAGTGACGGTCTCGGTCAGCTCGAGCATGCGCGCGGTATTCTTCTGCGCCGTGCCGAGCAGCGTCATGTCTCCGCCGCTCTTTGCAAGCTTCATATAGTCCGCCGAGACGAGCTCGGCCTCTGACACGAGTTCGTAAAAGCCCGCTTCTCTCTCTATGGCCTGCGCGGCGGCGGTTTTATCGAGTTTATAGCTAAGACTCCACGCATAGACTATGAGCCCTATGACGGCGAGGGACAGCGTTGTGAGCGCTATTATGTTTACTGCTTCTGTTTTGATGTTTATTCTTTTCATAGCCGACCTAATACATAAAATAGTGTTTTCCGATGACTGCCGCCACCTTTTTTGAGCTCATATAAGAGCTGGAGCTCTTTTCGGGATTGTAGTAGAAAAGGCAGCCTCCCGTCGGGTCTCGTCCGTTTAAAGCGTCGCGCGCCGCGCTCAGGGCTTCCGCATCCGGCGTCAGGTTTATCTGACCGTCGGATACTATCGAGAACGCGCCCTTTTGATAGACGACGGCGGATACCGAGCCGGGAAAGCCGGGGTCGCGGACTCTGTTGAGGACCACAGCGGCGACTGCGACCTTGCCCGCATACGGCTCTCCGCGAGCCTCTCCGTATACCACGCGCGCCAGCAGATATGCGTCGGAGGATACGTCCTCTTTTGACGCGCCGGAGAGAGTCATGC
>CAYVOZ010000019.1:5995-17466 GCA_964453325.1 uncultured Christensenellaceae bacterium
CGCGAAATAGTCCAATATTTCCCTCTTGAATCAAATCCAACAGCGACAAGTTCGTCGATCGCCCCACATATTTTTTGGCAATAGACACCACCAAGCGCAAGTTTGATTCCGTGAGTCGCTGGCGCGCCGCCTCGTCGCCGTTCGCCACCGCCTTCGCCACGCCGTCGAAGGCGACCGCCGCCTCCGTCGTGCCGCTGCCGTATTTTCCGTCGATCTCGCCGGTATAGTAGCCCCATGCCTTAAGGCGGGTCTGTATCGTGATTATTTCCTGCTCGCTGAGTCCGTACTTTGCGTCTGCGGTGGGCAGAAACACGAGCGATACTATGAGCGCCGCGGCCACGGCCGCCGTTTTTATGAGCTTCATTTGAACAGCCTCCCGAAAAGCTGCGCCGAATAAAAGCGCAGCGCCTTTCTCCCGCCCCTTGAGCCCGTGACGCAAAGAGGCGGATACAGCACGCACCACCAGTTTTGTCCTTTGCCCTCTCCTAATACTATGCGCAGCGCGGTATAGCTTCCGGCGGGGTATACGAGCCGTCCGTAGCTCTTCTCGGGAAAGTCGTACACTCCGAGCTGTGCATGTGCGGTATAATCCGCGCCCGCCTTAATGAGCGCGGTATTCGCACATGCCTCGAGCTCGCGAAGGTGCTCCCGCGCATATACTACGGCGCTTTGCTTTGTATCCGCGCTGCTCATGCTCTCCGCCGTATACGTGAGCACCGCGTCCCGGACGATCAGCTTTACGCCCTGCTCCTCCGCGCTGTCGCCGGCAGCGACAATATGCAGCCTCAGAGGATCGGAGAAAACGTATTCACCGAGCCCCGCGGCGAGCGCTATCGCCGCCAGCATGAAAAAAACTATCCTTTGCATAATGCTCCCCTGCAGTTTGTTTTAATAATGTTTACCTTATTTTGGAGTTTTGATACATACGAATACATATGACCGAAATGTGAACCGGCTGTTAAGAATGCCGCATAAATTGACTCGCCTGATGTATGAGTGCTAAAATACATCCGGGAGAGAGAACGTATATGGTGGAGCTTTACGCGGCGGATATAAATGAGCTATACGACGAGTCGCTTCTTGCCCGCAGGCTGTGCGGAGAGCGGGCAGGGGAATACGCGCGCATAAAGCCCGAGCGCACGCGCAGGCAGTGCCTTGCTGCGGGGCTTCTCCTGCTTCATCGGTTCGGCAGCGACAGCGTGGAGAAGAACCCGTACGGCAAGCCGTATATACCCGGAGAGGCGGAGTTCAGCATATCGCATTCGGGAGACGCGGTGCTTCTCGCGGTCTCGGAGACGCCGGTGGGAGCGGATATAGAGCTCATCTCGGACAGAGACACGTCGCGCATTGCAAAAAGAGCGTTTTGCGCGGAGGAGTCGGCGTTTATAGAAGCCTCGGAGGACAAAAGGCGCGCATTTTTCGATATATGGACGCGCAAGGAGAGCTATATGAAGGCCGTGGGACGCGGCTTCGATCTGCCTATGGAGAGCTTTTCGGTGATACCGGACGTGAGCGGAGCGATGCGCGGAGTCGGGGACGGCTTTTGCTTTTATACATTGGACATCGACGGCTACAGCGCTGCCGTCTGCTCGCGTGAGGCGGGAACGGCCGATATCGAATGGCTGCGTTTTTGAGTTAAGTAATGAGAATGAAACAGGTGCACGATGAGCGATAACGCAAGCAGAAAAACAGAGAATAAGCCGCAGCGCGTATGCTGCGAGGAGAACGACTATCGCGGGATGTCCGTGGGAGAATGGCTGCTGCACGTGGTGCACGGCGCGCTTGTCGGACTTGGCGCGATACTGCCCGGCATATCCGGCGGCGTGCTCATGGTCGTTTTCGGCATATACCGTCCTGTCATGGCGCTGCTGTCGCACCCCATAAAGGCTTTTAAGAAGTATTTCCGGCTGTTGATACCGGTGCTTATAGGCTGGGCGGTGGGCTTTATAGGACTAGCAAAGTTAGTGGATATGCTCTTTAAGGCGCAGGAACGCTTTGCGATATGTCTGTTTATAGGCCTCATTGCGGGGACTCTGCCCATGCTTTTCCGCCAGGCCGGGCGCGAGGGCAGAAAGGCGGGCTCCTGGCTCACGCTCGCTGGCTGCTTTGCGTTTCTGCTCGCGCTTCTGTATGTGCTCGGCAACGTAACGGGAGTGAGCATACAGCCCAACCTGTGGTGGTTCTTGCTGTGCGGCGTGGTGTGGGGCGTGAGCATAATCGTGCCGGGCATGTCCTCGTCGTCAATACTGATTTTTTTGGGTCTGTACGAGCCCATGACGGAGGGCATAGGCAATCTGAATTTTGCCGTCATAGCGGCGGTCATAGTCGGCGCTGCCGCGTCTGCGCTGCTGCTCGCGCGATTTGTGAACGGCCTTTACGAAAAGCATTATTCCATAGTCTCTCGCGCCGTGCTGGGCTTTGTGCTGGCGTCTACGGTGGCGATAATACCTCTCCAATACACAGGCTGGACGGAGGGGCTTATATGCCTCGCTCTCGCAGCCGCGGGCTTCTTTATAGCGTGGCTCATGGATAAGGTGAACGAGAAATTCCGTCAGGCGGGAAAGAAGAAATAGGCTCACAATACAAATAAGGATATTGCACGTGCGTGCATACAGCTGTTCATTGATGTCTGTGATTTCTACTTGTATTATGCCTGAAAGACCGGCCTTGGGATTGTATAAAATTAGAGACAAAAAAGGTATAGAAACAGAAAACTGCCAAACGGATGGCGGTCATATGCTGTATTCCAATGTAACATAGTATCCTTTTTGCTCAGCAGATGGCGTTGTATTATAAGGACTCTGATGTGTGTCAAACAGAGCGTTACTGTAAAATGAGTATCTGTTGAGCCTTAATACACTTGAACTTTACTTAAAACCTTATGGTAAATCAGATTGATCACCGGAAGCAAGTCTGAATTTTTGCGATCGCCGATCCATGACGTATGTGTGTATAAAAGAATTTTTGCGTTGCTCCGTAATAAATGCTTAGTTATCATAACGGAGCTGAAATTGTTTTTACGCTGTCACGTTCGACTATTTGTGCTGAAAACACAAGCTTGATCTTTCTGCCGTTTATATCATTCAGCCTGTTGATAAAGATTTTCGCAGCTTCTTTTCCCATGTTATAGTTGTCTATACGTATTGCAGTAAGCTTGACTTTGCCGCGCTTTGAGTAATTTGTATCATCCACTGAAATTATGCTGAGATCGTCCGGTACGGAAAAGCCTGCGTCATAGTACGCATCTTCTACCCCTGCGGCTATGCAATCTGTATGAGCGAAAATAGCGGTCACCTTTTCTTTGGATTTCAAAAGCTCAACACCGGCGTTATATCCGCTGAAATAGTCTTCGTTGTTGCATGACAGCCTGATCGCATCGCTGGGGTTAAGACCGGCGGAGTGCAGAGCGTCTTCAAAACCGTGTCCTCTGTCCTGACATGAGGTGGAGTTGAAAGGGCCGGCTATGTGGGCAATTTTGGTGTGACCATGCTCGATCAGATATCTTGTAGCGGTGTAGCCTATGCGCAGATTATCCGTGCAGACAGTATCTGTTTCAATGGATCTGAGATATCTGTTCAACAACACGATCGGGAACGGCGCTTTTTCTATGGCCGCTATGAGATTAGGCGTTTCCACGGCAGACGTCATTATCACGCCGGCAAAGTTATTCTCTATGGCATACTCGATATAATGAGCCTGCTTTTCTATATCGCCGTAGTAATTCACACATACAAAAAGATATCCGTTGCTTTCAAATTCTGCGGACAGTCCTTTACTGAATTCCGCATAAGTCTCCAGACCTGAATCTACCATGATGCACATAACGATATCGGATGATTTAGATAGTTTTACCTTTTTGTTCTTGCCGAAATCGTAGTTTATATCATGAAGCAGATTCTCAATTTTTCTCCGCGTTTCAGAGTTCACATATCCATTATTATTGATTACGCGGGAAATCGTAGCTGTTGATACACCGGCCATTTCCGCTATTTGCTTTATAGTGATTCTCATATTCATCTCCATCATATTCTGTACATATTTTTACATAAAAAATCCGTAATGTCAAATAATAAGTATTGTATGAAATGTAAAAGACCCATACCTGACGGTATCGATCGTACTGACTAATTCGATTGATATAAAAGGGGCGCATAAAATGCATCCCTCAGAGTGTCAAAATAGTCCTTGACCTTAGAAATTTTAATCTTATAGGCGCAGGGCGGCGTGTACGCCCGGGACCTATACTTATCTGGTTTAGACGGCCGTGATCGCTTGTGCGGTCACAGTCAAAACCCGGCAATCCCGTCAAAAAACATAGTTTTTTGACGGACTGAGGGATGCATAAAATGCATCCCTCGTTGGGTTCGTTATGTTCAGCTATATAAACGTCTGTATGCGGATGTGCTATCTCATCAGTTCTCCGCCATTAACATCAATGCAGCTGCCTGTTATGTAGTTTGAAAGATCGCTGCAGAGGAAGTATATGGCGTTAGCACAATCATCGGCAGAACCGATCCTTCCGAGAGGTACGGTGTTTGGATCATCACCGCGGCCTTGAGTCATATCTGTTGCGATAAGCCCCGGTGAAATACAGTTTACGTTAATGCCGTGCTTTGCGCATTGCAGTGCATATCCCTTTGTCAGCGATAAAATACCGCCCTTTGCAGCCGTGTATGAAACGCTTGAGTAGAGTCCGCCTCGCTGCCCGGCTGTAGAAGCAATGTTAACGATTTTACCGGATCCTTGACCGGTCATGTATTTTACAGCTGCTTGGCAGCAAAAATGTGTTCCGCGCAGATCGATATCTATGACTCTGTCCCACACTTCGGAAGACATAGTCTCGATATTGTTCATATCAAGAATACCGGCACAATTAACAAGAATATCGATATGTCCGAATTTTTCATAAACAAAGCTCATAAGTGCATGTACTGAGTTTTCGTCAGCAACGTTTACTGTTCTTGATATTGCTTTTAAGCCTGATCTGTTCAGCTCGTCAGCAACCTCTGCCGAAAGGTCTTCCCTCATATCTGATACAATTACAGTAGCGCCGTGCATGGCTAAAGTATTGACTGTTGCGCGGCCGATACCTCTGGCAGCTCCGGTGATTATTGCAATTTTGTCTGCCAAATCATTTTTGATCGATAGCTTAGTGTCCATTAATTATTGCCTCCATAAATATTACGCACCTTGTTTGCTCACAAATGGATATACATAAATTCGCAAGCACTATTTCATAATAATACATTATAATACATGTGTCAATGCTAATGTCATACATAAATGCATTTATTCTTTTTTTGCAAAAAATCCATTGAATCGTCGAAAATTCGGGAATATAGGGGGAATATCTTGTAATGTTACAGAAATGCATTGTAATTATATGAAAAAAATATGTAGATTTAAGAAAATCAATTGTTGACATACATATACCTACGGTGTATTCTAAAAAAAGGGAATCACAGGAAACAAAATCAAAGTATTTACAGATTCCCATATTATATTTAACTCAGGGAGGAAACAATGTACAAAAAAGTAGTAGTATTTCTGTTAGTCGCGGTAATGACCCTTGCGGTATTTGCCTGCTCGCAGCCTGCGGCGCAGACCGGCGCAGCTCCCGAAGCTGCTCCCGAAGCTGACACTGCTCAGGCCGGAACCGAGGGTGACGCTTCAAAAACGGAAAGCGAAGCAGAGACAGTTAAGTTTGGCCTTTGCATGCCTTTGACGGGCGATAATGCCACTGCCGGTCAGTTCTATGTCGACGGTGCGAAATTTATGGTCGAACAAATAAACAAAAATGGCGGTATAGAATCCCTCGGCGGTGCAAAGATCGAATTGGTTATTGAAGACAATCAATCAGATGCAACTCAGGTCTCGTCTGTTTTGGAACGTCTTGCTTCTGACCAGGAAGTTCTGGCGGTAGAGGGATGCGGTTCGTCTGCTCTGACGATACCTGCACTTGCAACTATGGAAAAGATCGGTATTCCGCTTATGTGCAATAATGCAGGGCCGTCTATAACTCAGTCCGGATATACATATATTTTCCAGACTTCTGTTTATGCTGCTGAGGTCGGAGAGACCCAGATCGCATTTCTTAACTGGCTCAGGTCAGAAAAGAACTATAATACCGATAAAGTAGGTATTATATACTCTGATAACGACTATGGCGTATCTTCTGCGGAAGGCAGTAAGGACCTTGCTGAAAGTGCAGGACTCGACGTCGTATATTATCAGTCATTCCCTGTGACCATGTCTGACGCATCATCTCTTATCACAGGCCTTAAGAACAGCGGCGCGGAAGCTGTGTTTATTACAGCAGATACACAGCCGACGAAGCTGATCGTAAATGCTATGCAGAGCATGAATTATTATCCTGTCATAGTTGGCGGCGGAAGCGGATTTTTACTTCCTTCCTTTGCAGATGAGTTGGGCGATTCCGTTATAGGTCTTTGTTCTACCTCTGAGTTCTCCTATAATTCAAAGAATATTACCGGTGACGATTCGCTCAACGTATATGTTGATGCGTTCCATGATGAGTACGGTTATTATCCTGTTGAGGTAAACTTTGCATCGATGACGCATGTGCTTTTGTTCAAAGATGCTCTGGAGCGTTGCGCTGTCAGAGACAGAGACGCTATACGTGATGCTTTGATGGAAACCGACATGAACACTTTCGTACCCGGCGGCAACGAGAAATTCGACGAGTACGGAAAGGCTGTAAATGCCATCAACGTGGTAATACAGTGGACAAAGGATGAGAACAATGAAATGGTGCAGTCCTGCGTTTTCCCTGAAGAATTTGCGGGCAGTGAATTTCTGGATCAACGAGCAGGCTAAGTAACAGATCAATTATTAGTTTGATCAGTGGTGCATGCAGTAGTCTTGCATGCACCACTCAAATACATTAAGGGGAAAAACAATGTGGGTTTTACTACAATCTCTAATAAATGGGATACTCGCAGGCGGGGTTTATGCATTGATTGCTGCGGGAGTTACCATAGTATTTGGTGTAATGAGAGTCGTCAATTTTGCCAGCGGAGCTTTTCTTGTTGTTGGTATGTATATGACATGGCTCGCCTATTCCGTTACTGGAGCAAACGCTTATGCTGTTTTGCCATTCACAGTAATAGCTATGGCTTTAATAGCGCTTGTATGCTTCTTTTTAGCACTCAAGCCCGTGCTCAACCGTGAGGGTAATGCGCCTCTTATCGTAACAGTAGGATTGTCGTTCTTCCTTCAGAACATAATGCTGATGATATTCGGAAGCACACCGTTATCTATACAGTCCGACTTAAAGAATTCGTCTGTTTCAATTGGCGAATACACAATAGGAATACCCAGACTTATTGCCTTTATAGCAGCGGTCATTTTCCTTATAATAATTACAGTACTCATTAACAAAACTTCGTTTGGCAGAGCCATGAGAGCCACGTCAGAAAACGTAAAGACCGCCGGTATGCTGGGGATAAATACAAACAGAGTGTTTGCATTGGCGTGGACGATCGGCATTGTTCTTGCGGGAATATCGGGTCTGCTTCTTACGCCAATATACTACACGGATGTTACTGTAGGCGGTCTGTTCAGGACCACTGCGCTCATCGCAGTCGTGCTTGGAGGATTGGGAAGCATCAAAGGAGCATTCTTGAGCGGACTTCTGCTGGGGGTTGTGGAAGCGTTGGTCAGCAGCTTTATTTCATCAGATTTAGGTCCGGCCGGAGTATTTGTCGTATTCTTACTGCTGCTGAACTTTAAACCGCAGGGACTGTTTGGAAAAGGGGATAGAGTGGCATGAATACATTTGTTAAATCATACAAAAAGTATATTGGTATAGGATTAGTGTTGGCGGCTATGTTGGCCTTGCCGCTGGTCATAAAGAATCTTTCAAACTATAATTATTTGTTGACGGTATTGGTCAATTGCCTTGTATTTGCTTCGTTTGGTGTTGCATGGAATGTAATAGGCGGTTATGGTGGCCAGATTTCATATTGTCATTCCGCATTTGTAGCTGTAGGCGCATATTCCAGCATCATATTGTTCAAATCCCTTGGTATATCCCCATGGATATCGCTTATTGTAGGTTGTGCCTTATCAGTTTTATTAGCTACGATCATTGGCAGAATTACTTTTAAATACAGAGGACCCTTTTTCGCGATCACTACAATAGCCTGCGCAGAGATATTAAGAATTCTATTGCTGTATTTCAACGAACTGACAGGCGGAGCTTCGGGACTGTCTGTGAAGCCCGAAGGTATTGTATCGCTGTTTGATATGCTTAAGGTCAAGCTAATAAAGACGAAGGAGAAAAGCTTATGAGCAAAATACTCGAGGTCAAGGATATAGATATATCGTTTGGCGGCGTTCACGCTCTGAATAAAGTGAGCTTTAGTATCGAGCAGGGTGAGATCCTCGGACTTATAGGCCCAAACGGCTCGGGCAAGTCAACATGTGTCAATATAATAAGCGGTGTATATAAGGCTAACAGCGGAAGCGTTTATTTTGACGGAAATCTTATTAAGAGCAACATGAGCATAAGCAAACGTGCTCTTATGGGCATGGGCAGGACCTTTCAAACGCCCAAACCATTTGGAAATCTATCGGTAATGGAAAATGTTCTTACGATAGCATTGCTCAAGAATAACAGGTCCGAGGCTATCAATAAAACTACTGAGATACTTGCTTTTACGGGCTTGGATCAGCAGAAGGATCTTGTAAGCGCTAAACTTCCGATAGAAAAGAGAAAATGGTTGGATCTGGCGCGTATTCTTGCCACGGAGCCCAAGCTGATAATGATGGACGAGGTCATCGCCGGCCTTAATCAAAAAGAAATGGCGGACAGCTTTGATCTCGTTAAAAGCATTAACTCCAAGGGTATAAGCATTCTTTTTATTGAGCATGTTTTGAAAGCCGTTACTACGCTGTGCTCGCGTGTTGTGGTATTAAATGATGGAAACCTTCTGGCTGAAGGAGAACCTATGGAGGTTTTGCAGAGAAGGGAAGTTATTGATGCATATATAGGAGGACAACGTAATGCTAGACGTGCATAAAATCTCTGCCAGCTACGGCGATCTAAAGGTTCTGTACGACGTATCGATCAATGTAAATGCCGGCGAGGTCGTCTCTCTTGTTGGTTCAAACGGAGCAGGTAAAACAACGCTTTTGCAGATTATTTCGGGATTCGTTCCTGTGACGGGCGGAGAGGTACTGTTTGAAGGTGAAAACCTTCTAAAAATGCCGCCGTATCAAAGAGCTGACCTTGGCATAGCTCATATACCGCAAGGCAGAGGAACGCTTGGTAAGCTGACGGTTAACGAGAACCTTATTATTGGAGCATACGCTAAAAGAGCTCGTGTAAACAAGAAAGACAATCTTGAAAAGGGATATGAAATGTTTCCCCGTTTAAAGGAGAGACGTAATCAGACTGCCGGATCGCTTTCCGGCGGAGAACAGCAAATGCTTGCGATAGCAAGAGCGCTCATGATGGAACCAAAGCTGATAATGATGGATGAGCCGTCTCTTGGTCTTGCTCCGATTATTGTGGAAGAAATGTTTGATATCATAGCGAATGTGGCTGCTCAGGGATTGTCGATCCTGATAGTGGAACAGAACCTGACTCAAGCGCTGTCGTTGGCCGACAGAGGATACGTGCTTGAAACCGGACGCATTGTTATGGAAGGAGAGGCAAGAAGTCTTCTTGACGATCCGAAGGTTCAGTCGGCATATTTAGGTATATAAGCAATAAATAGTGATCGAATGTACTTTGGCGAGTATTGTCGAACGCCGTTTGCTAAGCTGCAATAAAAGTATTTGTATGTCGTATCCGTTATCTCCGGACAAGCCAAACGAAAGTATAGGCTTTGACAGTTGTGCGCGCATGCGGTACCTGTCTAAAAGGCACGCATATTAAAGAAGCTTAAAAACGGAGATGAGCGGAAAAGTTGGTGACACATATAAAAAAGCACGGGATATTAAACGAACGATTCGTTTGTATTACGTGCTTTATTTATGCTATAAGGACAATAGAACTTTCGACGATACTGCTACAGATAAAGACTCGCATAAGCGGGATGCCTGATATCCCGGATGCGAGTCTTAGCATTCCGTAAGCTATTTCAGATTCTCGGGATTCAGCCCGAAGAGCTCGGGGAGCACGAAGCGACCGTCCTTTCTTATGAGAACATCGTCGAACCATATCTCTCCGCCGCCGTATTCCGGGGTCTGCATGAGCACAAGATCCCAGTGTACGCTGCTCTTATTGCCGTTGTCCGCGTCCTCGTAGGAGTTGCCGGGCGTGAGGTGTATCGAGCCGGATATCTTCTCGTCGAAGAGCGTGTCGCACATGGGGCGGGTGACATAGGGATTTACGCCTATGGCGAACTCGCCGACATACCTCGCGCCCTCGTCGGTGTCAAAGACGCCCTTTATTCGCGCGCTGTCGCTGCCGGTGCATTCGGTGATGCGCCCGTTTTTAAAAGTGAGGCGGACATTATCGTACCGCGTACCCTGATAGACGGACGGGGTATTATAATGTATATATCCGTTTACGCTGTCCTTCACGGGGGCGGTATATATCTCGCCGTCGGGTATGTTGAATTCTCCCGCGCATTTTACTGCGGGCATACCCTTTATCGAAAAGCTTATATCCGTGTCTTTCGCCGTGATGCGGACGCGGTCGGTGCGCTCCATGAGCGCCTTTAACGGCCCGAACGCAGCGTCCATTTTTGCATAGTCGAGCGTGCATACGTCGAAATAAAAGTCCTCGAACGCGCGCGTGCTCATGCCGGAGAGCTGCGCCATGCCCGTGCCCGGCCAGCCGAGCACTACCCATTTTGTATGATTTACGTCTATCGCCTCGTACAGCGACTTTTGCATGACCGCGCGGTAGAGAGCCAGCTTTTCCTCCGGCACGTCTGAGCGCTCAAAGACGTTGTCGTCGCCCTTTACCACGATATACGCGTCCATGGCGTCAAAGCGGGCTCTGTCGAACTTGGTGTAGAGCCTTATGCCCTCCTCGGTCAGCCCCTTCAGCCATCGGCGCTCGACCTTTGTGCGGACTATGTCGGTAAAGGGTATGCCGCCCGCGCGGTATACCGCGTCCACGAGCTCCTCCAAAAGTATCTCCTCGCAGTCGTGCAGGCGCAGCAGCACCTTTTCGCCCGGCTTTATGCGCGTGGAATAGCCTATAAGTCTGTCGCAAAGCAGCTTTAGTCTCGGATCTGTCATCTTATAATACCCTTCTCAAAAATCTCTTTTACCTTTTCGGTGACGGCCTTTGCCAGTCTTGCGTGGCTCTCCGGCGTTATATGCAGCGCGTCCTCCCTGCTCGCCTCGGTATACTCCGCGGCGTCGAGGAAAGCGCAGCCGTACAGCGCGCAAAGCTCCTTATACAGCGGAGCCAGCCCTTTAACAAGCGCGTCGCTGCTCTCGTCAAAGTCGTTATAGGTGCGGCACTCGGATATATTTTTCCCTATATG
>CAYVOZ010000019.1:17476-24026 GCA_964453325.1 uncultured Christensenellaceae bacterium
CGGAGCTATGACGAGTATCTCGGGCGCCTTGCCGTCCTCGCCGTAGCCCGGGCCGTATTCCGTGTCCTTCTTTACGGTCCTTATCAGCCGCTCAAGACCCACGGATACGCTGAAGGACGTCTGACGCAGGTGTATCTTGGAGTCATTAGTGCCGAGCATGATTATGACGAGGTCTATGGGATAGTTGGTGAGAAGCACCTCCTCGAGGTATTCGGTGCCTCTGCGCTGCGGGTATATGGGGTCGTCAAAGCAGGTCGTGCGTCCGTTGACTGCCTCCTCCTCGACCTTGTAGCCGTCCCCGAGCGCCGAAGCCATAAGCCCCGTCCAGCGCTGCGTGACGGGAAGTCTGTGACCTGTTAAAGGTATATATCCCCATGTATTGGAGTCGCCGTAGCATACTATTGTTTTCATGTATCCGCCTTTCAGAAAAGAGTTATTATGATAGCCGTATTTTATCATATACTTTACGGAGGAACAATATTGCGTATTCCGACTGCCTACAAAAACACGTCCGGGAGCTCCGAAAAGCTGTTTACTTTGCGCTTTGCGGGTATTAGTATAATAGTAACTCGAAAGGAGTGTATAAAATGGATAATGTTTCGACTGCCACGATCGTGACGATGGGCTGTGAAGCGGTCATAGCGATACTTATACCGCTTGCGCTGCTGCTCGTATGGAAGAAACGCACGCATGCGAGCATTGTTCCCGCGCTCATAGGCGCTGCGGTATTCATGGTGTTTGCCATGACGCTCGAACAGCTGCTGCATCTCGTCGCTCTGCAGCTCGACTGGAGCGTATCGAGAGCGATAAAGGGCAATATGTGGCTTTATATGCTCTACGGCGGGCTCGCCGCAGGCATTTTCGAGGAGGTCGGACGCTTCTGCGGCTTCTCTCTCATCAAAAAGAAGTTTCGTAACAGGCGCGACTCGATAACCTACGGCATAGGCCACGGCGGCTTTGAGTGTATTTATCTTTTGGGTGTGGGGATGGCCGTCAATATAGTTCTGGCCGTATTGCTGAATAACTTGGGGCCGGAGGTATTCACAAAGACCGTGCTCGCGGGTCAGAGCGCCGCAGCGGATCAGCTGATAGCCTCCTTTTCCTCGATAACTCCGGGTATGGCGGCGATTGCAATAGCCGAAAGGCTTTCCGCGCTCGTGCTGCATATATCGCTGTCCGTATGGGTCTTTGCGGCTGTTCATTACAAGAAATTCAGATGGCTGCTGCCTGCGGCCATACTGTATCACGCGCTTGTGGACTTTTCGCCCGTGCTGTACCAGTACGGCGTGCTCAAAAGCCTTGCGGTCACGGAGATATCAGTGGCTGCGGTCGCTGTGGGCGCGGCGGTCATAGCCGTGATGATTTACCGCAGGCTGGGGAGATTTGAAAACGAAGCAAAAGCGGCTGCGGAGCAGACGCCGGAGCCGAACGCGGAGGCACAATAATAAGGCGTTATCCCCGATGCTATGCTCCCTAAAGAACGTCCGGCCCTTATGAGCGTAAAGAGAGCCCGGGCGTTTTTTTTCTGAGGGGGATGTGCTCAAAGGGATGATGCGGAGGCCCGAAAGCCTGTCAAAACGGCGGACGGGTTTACATTTTATCTATCCTGCTGTATGCTTTTTTAAAGAGGTAGCACGTATGGATATGCTGTTTGACAAAAAGAATAACGGTCCCGATACTGCGGCGCTGAGAGAGTATCTGCCCGCGAATAGAACGGACACAGTGCTGTGTCTTGATACTGTGGATTCGACGAACAACAAGCTAAAGGAGCTCGCAAGGGCGGGCGCGCCGGACGGTCAGGTCGTTATCGCGGACGGGCAGACGTGCGGGCGCGGCAGGTCCGGACGCAGCTTTTTATCCCCGAAGGGCAAGGGCATATATATGTCTGTGCTTTACAGGCTCGCGTGTCCGCCCTCTGACGCTGTCACGGTGACGGCATGGACTGCGGTGGCGGTATGCGGAGCGTTAAAAAGCGTATGCGGCGTCGAGCCTAAGATAAAGTGGGTCAATGACGTTGTTTTAAACGGAAAAAAGCTGTGCGGCATACTTACGGAGATGCTCGTCCTGCCCGGCTCGCGCACGGCGGACGTAATAATCGGTGTGGGCGTGAATACGGGAGAGACGGATTTTCCGGAGGAGCTGCGCGATAAAGCGACCTCCGCGGCGATGGAGACGGAAAAGAGCTTTACGCGCGCGAGGCTCGCCGCAGAGCTCATAAACGCGCTCGATAAAATGCGCGGCGGCTGGCCGGACGAAGGTGAGAGCTATTTAAAACAGTATACGAAGCTGTGCATGACCGTCGGCAGACGGATCGCAGTCGTAAACGGTTCGGAGCCGCGCGCCGGTATCGCGGTGCGTGTCAACGCAGATTTCTCGCTGCGCGTCGCTTTTGACGGCGGGGAGGAACGAGATATATCGAGCGGAGAGGTCAGCGTGCGCGGACTTTACGGGTATGTCTGACGCATTTTGAAGGCCTTTCATGCTATGTATGCAGGCTTTTCGTATATTTGAAGGAGCTGTACCGGGGCCGATATTTTGATTGTATTCATGATACGGCGTTGATATAATGACAATAAGAACAGCGAAAAGGATGATAAAACGCAATGAGAAAGCTTGGCATTATATGCCTGCTGCTTTGCCTGCTGCTCGTTTGTTCGGCGGGCTGCGGAGGCAGGTACAGCATCGGGATCGTTAAGGGCGAGGAATACATCGAAAGCTGTCCCGACAGGGCAGGCGCGGGTGAGACGGTTACGGTCAAGACCTGCTATGTATGCGACGGAGAGCTTAAAATAAGCCTGAACGGCGCAGAGGGCGGCAGCTTTACGGACGAGACGACATACACATTTGTGATGCCGGAAGGAGACGTAGAGATTAGCGTAAGCGTTTCTACCGAGGGCTTTGCGGGCGCGTAAGCGCCCGTGTGATACTTAAAGGCGGCGGGGCGTTTGCCCCGCCGCCTCAGACTGTCAAAAAACTCTTTGACAATGAAACTAATACTGTTCTTGACTTGATAAGTCAAAATCCCGCATTGTGTGGCTCTGCCGCACTATGCGGCACCAATCGTATTTGTACGACCGAGAGCGCAGCGAACAGTACAAATACGGTGATCTCAAAAAAGTGGTTTACCACTTTTTTGACACGCAGAGGCGGCGGGGCGTTTGCCCCGCCGCCTTTTGTCAAACTCTGTTTTTAATTACTTGTACAGCGGGCCGAAGTTCTTGCAGGCGCGGTAGTCGGCGCCCGTGGGATCGTCCGTGCCGAACTGCGCCCAGACGGCGGGACGGAATATATCGTCCTCGTCCACGTTGTGCATGGACACGGGAATGCGCAGCATGGAGCACAGCGTTATGAGATCCTGCCCGATGTGTCCGTAGCAGAACGCGCCGTGATTCGCGCCCCAGTTTGCCATGACGGAATACACGTCCTTGAACGCGCCCTTGCCGGTGAGCTTCGGCGCAAACCATGTTGTGGGCCATGTGGGGTCTGTGCGCTCGTCGAGTATCTTATGCACCTCGGGATCGAGCTCGCATGTATAGCCCTCTGCGAGCTGCAGCACCGGGCCGACGCCCTTTATGACGTTTATGCGCGCCATGGTCACGGGCATTCCGCCGCGCGTACCCTTCTTATAATGGCTGGAATAGCCGCCTCCGCGGAAATAATACAGGTCAGCCGGGCACCAGTCTGTCGCGTCGAGGCAGGCCTGCGCGTCCGCGTCGGTCATGTCGTACCACGGCTTTATAGTGGGCGTGCCGTCCGCATCGGATACCGCACCCACGCCGTCCACGGACGCCGCGCCGGAGTTTATGAGGTGTATTATGCCGTTCTCGGCATAGCCCTTGAGCTCCTTGCCGGTGACGCGCTTTACCGCGTCCGGGCTCCAATATGTGCGCACGTCGGCGAAAATGCCGGGGCGGTCGGAGACCAGATGCTCGAACAGCATCGTCAGTGCATTGAGCGTGTCGTTCTCCGTGCCTATGACAAAGGCTTCTCTTAAGCCGTTCCAATCGAACTGCGAATTGAGCATAGCCTCAAGGAAGTCAAAGTTGGGCTTATAGTCCGTCCACTGACGCTGACCCTGCACGCCCGCGACTATGGCGTTGTGACCGTTGGATTCCTCTATGAAGCCCATCTCCGCCAGCTTGGGGTTGCCTATCATGAGGTCGCGCACTATCATCATGCACTTTATGCAGAACTCCCAGTCGCTCTTGTGCTTCTCGTCGGAGAATTTGAGCTGCGGCGGGTTTTTGTCATAGCCCTGCGGGCAGTTCTTCTTTGTCCATGCAAGGGCCTTCTCAAACTCGTCGTGGTCGTATATGCCGAGGTCTATGCGGCGCAGAAGCTCGGTCTCGTCCACCGACTCGCAGCGCATGCCGAGGTATTCCTGGAACATATCCTGATTTAATATGCTGCCCGCTATGCCCATGCACATCGAGCCTATCTGCAGATACGAGTTATTGCGCATCATCGTCGCGGCTATGGAGCAGCGCGCGAAGCGTATTATCTTGTCGCGGACGTCTGCGGGTATACTGTCGTCGTTTGCGTCCTGAACGTCATGACCGTATATGGAGAATGCGGGCAGGCCCTTTTGTGCATATGCCGCGACCGCGCAGGCGAGGTATACCGCGCCGGGACGCTCGGTGCCGTTAAAGCCCCATACGCCCTTTATGGTGTGCGGGTCCATGTCCATGGTCTCGGTGCCGTAGCACCAGCAGATAGTGACGGTGAGCGTTACGCGCACGCCCTCTTTTTCAAACTTGCGCTGGCACTGCGCCGCCTCCGCCACGCCGCCTATGCAGGTGTCGGCGATAACGACCTCTACGGGCTCGCCGTTAGGGTATTTCACGTTTGCGCGTATGAGCTCGGCAGCCGCGCGGGCTTTTGCCATGGTCGTTTCCTCGATAGCCTCGCGCACGCCCATCCTGCGTCCGTCTATCGTCGGTCTAATGCCGATCTTCGGAAGGTCAGTACAGTAACGGTTCATTTCCTTATCTCCTTTATAGTTATATGGCAGTCCGACGCGCTTCGGGCGCATCGGGTGAACTGCGAAATATATGGCTGCGGCATATCGGCCGCTATTATGCCCAAACGAATCAATACGATTACAGAATAGCATAGTAAAGGTGTTTAGTCAAAGAGATAAAAACGTTTTTATGCGCTCCGGAAAACCTCCGATACGGCAGTAAGGCCGAAACGGAAGGATTAGCGTCAGGCGCTGCACAAAAAAGGAAATACCTGTGATGCCGTGCTGAAACGGGCTCATATCTTAACAGAATATTGATATACGTTCTTGAAAAAAATGGTCATTTATTATAGCATAAGCTTAAGGAAGTCTGACCGGGAGACCCGCATACGGCGCGCCGCGCTGCCGGCAAAGGCCGGATATACGCATGGATGCGCTTTTCACAGGCAATATTATGTGCAGACGGGGCTTCATATTATATGTTGACGCATGAGCGAAAGCACAATTCAAAGGACAATAAAGCATTATGAAGATCGTTATCGTAGGCGACGGTAAGGTAGGCTATACGCTGGCAAAGAATCTCTCTCAGGAGGGACACGATATTGTCGTCATAGACAAAAATATGCAGGTGCTTCAGGAGTCGCAGGAGGTGCTTGACGTTATGGTCGTGAACGGCAACGGCGCTACGCTGGAGGTTCAGCGCGCGGCGAACGTCGGAGAAAGCGACCTGCTTATAGCCGCGACCAGCGGAGACGAGCTCAACCTTCTTTGCTGCGTGCTCGCGAGAAAATTAGGCTGCAGGCATACCATTGCCCGCGTCCGCAATCCCGAGTATACCCAGCAGCTGCGCTTTATGCGCGATGAGTTAGGGCTGTCCATGACCATAAACCCGGAAAAAACGGCCGCGCGGGAAATTTTCCGCATATTGCGTCTGCCGTCGTTCTTAAAGCGCGACAGCTTTGCAAAGGGCAGAGTGGAGCTCGTGGAGCTCAAGATAAAGGAGGGCAGCCGCCTCATAGGCGTGCGCCTCGACCAGCTTGAGGATGTCGTGAAGGTCAAGGCTCTCGTATGCACGGTCGAGCGGGACGGGGATATAACCATACCCTCGGGAATGTTCCGGCTCGCGGAGGGGGATAAGATCACCGTGACCGCGGCGGCGCGGGACCTCGGCACACTAATAAGGAATTTAGGCATCAATCAGCAGAAGGTGCATAACGTAATGCTCATAGGCGGCAGCAGGATAGCCGCTTATCTCGCAGAGGAGCTTTTGGAAAGCCATATAAACGTCCGCATAATCGAGGAGCGCTCCTCGCGCTGCGAGGAGCTTGCGGATGCGCTGCCCGGAGCTCTTATAATAAACGCGGACGGCTCCGCACAGGAGCTGCTTGTATCCGAGGGACTGGCGCAGATGGACGCGGTGGTGACCCTCACGGGCATGGACGAGGAGAATCTCATAGTCTCTCTGTATGCGTCGCATGTCGGCGTGCCCACCTGCATAACCAAGATAAACCGCATGGAGTATGCGCCGCTGTTCCGCAATGCCGGACTCGACAGCATAGTGAGCCCGAAGTATCTGACGGCAAACGAGAT
>CAYVOZ010000020.1:0-12497 GCA_964453325.1 uncultured Christensenellaceae bacterium
GAGTTTTTATCGGATATAGACATGGAGATCGACCGGCTCACGATGCTGATAAACGATCTGCTCATGCTCACAAAATTAGAGAATACGGAGACTCGCATAGTAAAGCAGCCCACGGATATGCGCGAGCTGGCGGAGCTCACCGTGAAAATGCTGCAGCCTATCGCCGAGCAGAAGAACATCGAGCTCACGCTCAAGGCTCCCGACGCGGTGATCGCGGACTGCGAGCCGACGTCCTTCAGGCAGGCGATGAATAACCTTGTGGATAACGCCATAAAGTACAGCCGCGAGGGCGGGAGCGTGACGGTGCTCGTGTTTGCCGCCGGGGGCATGTGCTATGTGAGCGTGCGCGACACCGGAGAGGGCATTCCCGAGGCGGATGTGGACAGGATATTCGAGCGCTTTTACCGCGTAGACAAGGCGCGCGCGCGCATGACGGGCGGCAACGGGCTCGGACTGTATATCGTAAAGCGCGTCGTCAACAACCACGACGGAAGGATAAGCGTAAAGAGCACCCTCGGAGAGGGCTCGCGCTTTACGATAAGCATTCCCTTGAAGAGCAGGAACGACAGACAGGAGGAAACGCATGAATAAGAGGCTTGCAGCGCTGGCATTTGCCGTCCTGCTCTCGCTTGCGGCGGGGTGCTCCGCGGTGAAGGAGAAGGGCAATACGTTTGAGGATATAGAGATAAACCCCATGACAGAGGCCGCAAAGAACGACACCATGACCGTGGCGCTCTATTTCGGCAGTACCAACGGACAGTTCTTGGTCAGCGAGACGCGAAGCATAGATACGCCCGTCAACGACCGCACAGAGGTCTTTATATTGGAAGAGCTCATAAAGGGGCCGACGTCAGCGAGCGGAGAGTTCAACGAGCTTTTGAACGAGAATACAAAGGTCGTGAGCGTCTCGGACAACGGAGAGGTGCTGACCGTGATACTCTCAAACGAGCTTCTTGAGTGGCCTTTTTCGGACGAGGCCGCGACAGCCGAAAAGCAGAAGGAGCTGGCAATATACTCCATAGTCAATACTCTCGTGGAGTCCTCGGGCTTTTCGCGTATACAGATATTAGTCGACAGAGACGAAAACGGAGCCGGTCAGAGAATAAAATTAGGGGAGATAGGCCTCGGCGCCGGCAAGGACGACAACAGCGTTCTGAGCCCGCTGGCGCGCAGCGGGGAGCTGGTGCTCTCTCCGGAGAACACTATAAAGAGGATATTCGAGGCTATGACAAAAAAGGAGTATGCTTCTCTTTACTCCTATATAGCCTATAACGACAACGACGGAAATACAAAGCCGGAGCAGACGGTCATAACGAGCGCGATACAGGAAAAGGTGCTTTCCATAGAGGGCTATACGGTCGGGGATGTGGTGGTATCCGGCGACGGACAGTCCGCCATAGTAATGATGGATTACACCATGAGGCTTTCGGGAGGACAGACCACCACGTTTACGGTCATACCGGCGGCGCTGATAAAGGAAAACGGCATCTGGAAGCAGCAGTATCACATGTTCAGAAAGCTGTTTATGATGGACGCGGAGGGCTGATGAAAACTTCGTCATGGGTCAAGAGAATATTGCCCGGTGCGCTCGCGGCGCTGCTGCTCCTGGCAGGCTGCTCTACGCTCACGGAGAATAACGATATATCCGATCTCCCCGCGCTTTCCGCAGAAAGGGAGGAGAGCGGCTCTGCAATGAGGACGATAACCCCCTCGCTGTATTTTCTCGACGAGAATCAGACAAAGCTGGTCGCGGAGTCGAGGGAGCTCATAATAGGCAGCAATGAAAGCGATGCGGACGTCATAATCACCACGCTTTTAGAGGGACCGAAAAGTCCGGAGCTGAAGCGTCTTGCGTCCGGCATAACTCTCGATTACATTGAGCTTATGGGCGAGGTAGCCAACGTATACGTAAAGGGCGACTGGGGTATATCCGAGGAGAGAGCGTTTACTCTCGCAACAGCAATAACTGACACCATGACGGACTATTTCGGTATGACGTACGTATGCGTCTATCTGGACGGAGAGATCATCACGGTAAGCGGCTATCCCTGCGGAGTTATGAAGAAATCGAGCGGCAATGTGCAGGAGCTGTATAACGAGTATATTACCAGGTATTCGGATCAGTACTATTTTGACGGCAGCGAGCACGAGCTCAACGTCGTGCTCTATTTTCCCGACGAAACAGGGACGTATATACTGCCCGAGGTGCGCACGGTATCGCTCGTTTTCTCCGGGGATTTAGAAGAGTTCCGTCAGACGATGGGCATAAAGCTTTTGGAGGAGCTGGCAAAGGGACCGACAAACATATACTATCTCGCCACCTGTGTGAATAAAACGGCGATAGACGATATCTCTGTGAGCATAGGGCTCACGGAGAACAACCGGTTTTCGGTGTATTTCGCAAAGAAGCCGTTTATTTCAGAGACTGGAGAGACCTTCGGAGTTCTCGAGTCCGCGTCGGTCTATTATACGCTCTCCGCGTCCCTGAACGGCACCTACAGAATGAAGCTCAAACACTCTTCAACGGAGCTCAATATGTCGCGCTCCCTCGCCAAGATGCGCGTAGGCAGGACCATATCCCTGTATCTGCCGGACAGCGATATGCTGTCTCTCGTGCCGGTCTCGCGCACGGTATATGCCGGCGCGGCGTCCGACCCTAAGACTTATATAAAGGAGCTCATGCGCGGCCCGCTCGGGACGGACAGCGCGGGAGTGACGGCGTGCGTGACAGAGGACATGGATATCAATATGCTGAATTCCATAGAGGTCAGAGGGGACGTTGTGTATGTCGATTTTACAGAGAGCTTTGCGGATGCGGCGCGCAGCATGACGGAGAATGAGGAACGAATGATGTTCTATTCGTTTATAAACACACTGTGCAGCATCACCAAGATACGCTCCGTGCAGTTTTTGATAGACGGGCATATCGTGGACGATATAGGCGGAAAGATGCACCTCGAATTTCCGCTCATGGAGAACCCGGGTCTTTTGTGAGCGCGGCGTGCGGTGGGCGATAAGAGGAGCAGAAGCGCGGCGGATATGCCGGAAGTTGAAAAAGGCCGCAGCTTGATATAGAATATACAGAGAAAAAAGAGCGTTCGGGAAGGATAATAAATGTCATATATAAGCAGCATGTTCGGGTCAAATCCCATAATACAATATCTGGCGGCAGGCGATATAGCAGGACTCCTTATTTATTTACTGTCGCTGCTGCTCGCAATGTGCATAGCGGTGTCGTTTCACGAGTGGGCGCATGCCTTTGTGGCGTATAAATTAGGCGATCCCACGGCAAAGAACATGGGGCGCATGTCGCTCGATCCGATGAGGCATATGGACTGGGTCGGCCTCTTATTCTTTGTATTTTTCCGCATAGGCTGGGCGAAGCCCGTTATAGTAAACTCACGGAACCTTAAGCACTTTCGGCGCGACGATATACTTATATCCATGGCAGGCGTGGTCACGAACCTGCTCATTGCGTTCATCGTATTCGGAGTGCTTTTCTACCTCAACATTTTTGTGCCGGACTTCAACTACTATATCTGGACGGCGTTGTATATGATATTTATTTATAACATATCCTTTGCCGTGTTCAATATTTTGCCCATACCGCCGCTCGACGGCTTTCACGTCGTAACGAGTCTCTTTATCAGAAAGAATTATAAGGTCGTGCAGTTTTTACAGAAATACGGCTTTATCATACTCATCGCGCTGCTGTTGACCGGAATTTTGGGGCGGCTGCTCACGCTGGTGGTGGGTGCGCTGCAATCGGTATTCACCGCATTTTACGCATTATTCCTTTAAAGAGGAGATAAATGGACTATCAGATAAGGCTTTCGGCCTATCAGGGGCCTCTTGACCTGCTGCTTGCGCTGATAAGCAAGGCGAAAATACAGATAAAGGACATATTTATATCGCAGATAACCGAGCAGTATCTGGAGTATATCTCGGAAGAGGGCGCGATAGATATGGACTCCGCGAGCGATTTTGTGCAGATGGCGGCTACGCTTCTGTATATAAAGTCGCGCTCGCTGCTGCCGCATGCCGAGGAGGAGCTCGACGAGGACGGCTTTACTCCCGAGGAAAGGCTGCTAAGACGATTAAACGAGTATAAGAGCTTTAAGGCCGTGAGCGAGAGGCTGAGGCAGATGGAGAGCGAGGCCGCGAGGCAGTATTATAAGCTGCCCGAGGAGCTCATGGAGGAGGACGTCGAGGAGACATATCTGAACGCGGACGCCGCTCTGTTAAAGACGTGCTATGTAAAGCTGCTTTCGACAGTGCGCGAGGCTCCCGCTATACGCGGAGTCACGTTCGAGCGGGATGTTTTCAGCGTGCGCGAGCAGATAAGGCTGATAATAGCAAGACTGACGATAAGGCCGGACATGAAGTTTTCGGAGCTGCTTTCGTCGGAGCCCACGCGGGACGAGAAGGCGGTGACGTTCCTTTCCATGCTGGAGCTCGTCTCTCACGATAAGATAACCGTATCGCAGAGCGAGTGCTTTTCGGAGATATACGTTTCGCTGAAAAAAGAGGAGGAGCAGACGGAATATGCAGAATAACGAGGCGCTCGGACGCGCGGTCAACCTTATGTATGCGGCGGGCGATTCAATAGCGGTCGACGATATAGCGGCATACCTCGATATACCGACGGAGGATATGCTCACGCTGCTGCGCGGAGAGGCGGAGAGAAGAGAGAACGACCCCTCCGCACTGCTCATAAAGTTTTTCGGGGACAGGGTGATACTGGCGACGAGACCCGAATACGGGGAAATGATATATGACATGCTCGGCAAGAAGTCCGCCGAGGAGATAACTCATGCCATGATGGAGACGCTTTCGATAGTGGCATACCGTCAGCCGGTGACGCGTCCGGAGATAGAAGAGCTCAGGGGAGTCAACTCCGCGTACATCTTAGGCGTGCTCGCGGAAAAGGGCCTTGTGGCCGAGGCCGGGCGCAAGGAGGCCGTTGGAAGACCGATGCTCTATGTAACTACGGAAAAGTTCCTGAAGCATTTCGGGATAACAAGGATAGAAGACCTGCCGCCGCTGCCCGAGTTCAAGGCCGACGAGGCCGCAGAGGACGCGGAGGAAGAGGAAACCCCCGAAAACTGACAGCATAAACAAAACGCAGCAGCCGCTGCGTTTCTTGATAAAAGGAATAATTTGTTTTAACAGCCTGTATATCGACCGTTTAATCTATATTGCCGTGTGAATGAACGCCTTTATGCGCGCGCCGCCGCCGCATGTGAGCCTTTCCGGCCTCGAGGCGTTTTTTCAGTACGAAATAACAGATCAATAAAACGAGCAGCGTCGTAGTCCAGCTGATGGGATAGGATATATACAGCATGAAAAGCGAACGGTACGCGGCGAAAACGGAATATATCCATACGACCCTGAAAAAGCATATGCCCACGACCGAGACGAGCATGGGAAAGAGGGAATAGCCCATACCTCTCAGCAAGCCGACAAAGATGTTCATAATGCCCATTATGAAATATGTAAATGCAAATACGCGCATGCGCACCATGCCCGTCTCGATGACATCGGGCTCCCCGGGTGCGTAAAGGCTTATGAGCTGCGGACCGAAGAAAAACAGCGTGACGCCCATGATTATACCTATCGCAGAGGTGTATACGCAGCAGATCCAGAGTATCCTGTTGAGCTTGTTATACTGCTTTGCGCCCGTGTTCTGTCCGGACGCGGTCACTGCGGCCTGCGTTACGGAGTCCATGGAGATATTCACAAAGCCCTCGAGGCTTATAGCGGCGGCGTTGCCCGCCATCACAACGGACCCGAAGGAGTTCACCGAGCTCTGTATGAGCACGTTGGAGAACGAGAAAAGCACGCCCTGCACACCGGCGGGAAGGCCAATGGAAATTATGCGTATGAGCGAGCTTTTGTATATGCGTACTTTTTTTAGGTCCAGCTTGAACATGCCGTCCGATCTCATAAGACAGATAATGACGAGCACCGCCGAAAGGTAGTTCGATATGCTCGTGGCGAGCGCGACGCCCGCTACGCTCATGTTGAAAACGAGCACAAAGACAAGGTTGAGGACCACGTTCAGCATCCCGGAGATAATTAAGAATATCATAGGACGCCGCGTATCTCCCGCCGCTCGCAGTATAGCGCTGCCGAAGTTGAAGAGTATCATTCCGGGCGCGCCCAAAAAGTATATGCGCAGGTATATGGCGGAGAGCTCGATGACGTCGTCGGGAGAGCTCATGAGCACGAGCAGCTGTTTTGAGGTGAAAAAGCCCACTATCAAAACGCCGACTCCGCATATCACGCCGAAAAGCGCGGAGGTATGCACGGTGCGGTATACCTGCTCGCGGTCGCCAGAGCCTATGCCCTGAGCCACGAGCACGTTTATGCCGACCGCAAAGCCCATAAAGAGCTGAACGAGCAGATTCACAATGGAGGAGTTCGAGCCGACTGCCGCGAGCGCGGTCTTTCCGACAAACTGACCGACGACTATGACGTCGGCTGCATTATAAAGCAGCTGCAATACGCCGGAAAGCAGAAGCGGTATCGCAAATATCAGTATTTTTTTAGGCAGCGACTCGCTGCGCATATCGATAGATCGAATTTTGCTGAACATACATCTCTCCCGGAAAATAATATAACACAATTTCTTGTAAAAGTGAATGGAGCATATTATAATGGTTGTATTAATAAGGCATATACAGCCGAATTTTGTAATCATTATTTAACAGGACGGTATTATTATGAAGATCATGATCGTTGGCGGAACCGGCTTCTTAGGCTATTATTCCGCGCTGTCCGCGCTTGAACGCGGGCATCAGGTTGCCTCCCTTTCCATCGACGATATCGACCTTACGGGTTGGTATCCGGAGGAGATCGTCGTAAAGCACGGCGATGTTTTCAAGATGACGGAGGAGGAGTTCATGGCGGCGCTTGAGGGCTATGATGCGCTCATTTATGCCGTGGGTCCCGACGACAGAGTGACGCCGCCCGCGCCCGCGTACGATTTTTTCCACGAGAGACTTGTGGAGCGTCCGGCCGTGCTTTTCCGTGCGGCAAAGAAGGCAGGCATAAAGCGCGCCGCGGTGTGCAACTCTTATTTTGCCACTTTTGACAGACTCTATCCCGAAAAGAAGCTTACGGAATATCATCCCTATATGAAATGCAGAGTCGAGCAGGCAGAGCGGCTCATCGCAGAGGGCGGAGACGGCATGGACGTCATGATGCTCGAGCTTCCCTATATCTTCGGCAGCATGCCCGGCAGAACGCCGCTTTGGAAGGATGTATATATAGAGAGATTCTTCCGTTTGCCCATGATAGTGTTCCCGAAAGGCGGCACTACTATGATAGCCGTTGAGCATGTGGGCGAGGCCTGCGTGGGAGCGCTCGAATACGGCGAGCACGGCGGAAAATACCCTGTGGGCGACGCGAATCATCCCTTTAAATACATGATAGAGGTCATGGAAAAGGGCCTCAATATAAAGAAGCCTATAATGCTCGTGAACAAAAAGCTCTGTGCAATGGGTGCAAAATCCATAGAAAAGAAGGAAGCCAAAGAAGGCAAGCAGCCCGGACTCAATATGGAGCATCTTATGCTGGATATCATGGGTGAGGAGCTCTATCTGCCGGACAACGATAAAATGGCGGAATTTCTCCATTACGGCAGAGGCGGACTCGAGGAGGCTATCATAAAGACCATGAAGGCCTGCTATCCGGACGGGTTTTAATATATGAAGGCTATCATATATGTATTTTCCGGCACGGGAAACACGCGTATCGCTGCCGGAAAGATCGCCTGTGCTCTCGGGGAGCAGGGCATTGAGACCGATGTGGCGGATGTACGGCTTCCGTATGAGGTCCCGTCCGCCGACGGCTACGATATGGTCGGGCTCGGATATCCCGTGCACGCCTTCAACGCGCCGCGTATAATGAGAGATTTTGTGCGAACGCTGCCGGAGACCGACGGCAAGAGAGTGTTCTTTTTTAAGACCTCGGGTGAACCGTTTAAGATGAACGATTCCTCGAGCTGGCTCATGTATAAGATACTCGTTAAAAAAGGCTACGTCCCCGGCTATGAGATGCATATGCTCATGCCGTATAACATCATGTTCAGATATAAGGACCCGCTCGTGAAGCAGATGTATCTTCACACCTGCGCAATGTGCAGGCTTCTCGCCAAGGAGGTCGCGGAGGAGAAATTCCGGGAGCTCAGGTTCAGAAAAGGCACGAACGCTCTCGCGGCGGCCTTCCGCATACAGTGGTTCGGCGCGGATGTGAACAGCTATCTTTTAGGCGTGAACAAGAAAAGATGCACGGGCTGCGGAGCCTGCGCACGGCGCTGCCCCTCGGGCAATATAACCGTGGAGGACGGCAGAGTGAAGTTCGACGGCAAATGTACGATGTGTATGTGCTGCGCAATGAGCTGTCCGAATAACGCTGTGCGTCCGGGCTTTTTGGGACCTTGGAAGGTCAACGGACTGTATCCGTTTAAAAAGCTGTCCGAGGACGAAAGCATAGCGGCTGACTATGTCAACGCGGACACAAAGGGCTATTTCAGGCTTTTCAGAAAGTACTACGACGCCACATATGCGAGGCTTAAAGAAGCGGATATCGATGTAGCGGAGTAAGAAAAATGCAAGAAGCGGCAGGGTCGGATAAAGACTCTGCCGCTTTTAAATTTCTTCTTATTCTTTAGTAATGAAAACAGTATAAACAGTATTGCTTATTTAAGCAAAGCCGTATACTCGAGAGCTGCGTTCTTTATCGCTATAAAATCCCCCGCTGCGATAGCCGCCTTGTTAATCAGTCTGCCGCTCACTCCCGCGCCCTTAGCGCCCGCGGCTATAAAGTCAAGTATATTCTCCGGGGTTATGCCGCCCACTGCGAAGAAGGGTATATGCGAAAGCGGGGTCGTCACGGATTTCATGTATTTTATACCCATATCGCCCGCAGGGAAGAGCTTTACTATATCCGCCCCGTCCTTATGCGCGTTTATAGCCTCCGTGGGCGTGAGCGCGCCGGGGATCGAGACCGCGCCCAACTGCTTTGTACGGCGGATAACCTCTCTGTCGGAGTTGGGCGAGACCATGAACCGCGCGCCTGCCGAAAAGGCGTCTGACGCGTTTTCGGACGAAAGCACGGTGCCTGCGCCGACGGTAAGTCCCGGGAAATGAGCCGACATGAGCTCTATCGAGCGAAGAGTGTCCGGAGTGGAGACGGAGTCCCGCGCGTCAAACGTGACCTCTGCGCAGCGAACGCCGCCGTCAAAGAGAGCTCCGACGACATTCAGTATATCTCCTGGGGCGACGCCCCTTATAACGGCTATGAGCCTTGAAGCAAGTATCTTTTCTTTAATTTCCATTATTCCTCGCAATATATCAAAAATCAGGCACGATACCCGCAACGGCGTCCTGAGCGGCCAGGACCACATTGTTGAGGGCTGTTGCGGAGTTGGTGATGGCAGCGGCGTCGGAAGAGCTCATGACCGCCCGCAGCGCGTTTGCGTATGTGAGCAGGTTGTATTTATCGGCGTCGCTCAAGAGCAGCTCGTATTCCGCGACAAACGTTTCGTAATTGTTAAGGGCGTCCTGCGCGGTCAGCAGCGCAGCCGCGACGAGCTCGTTATTGGCCTGCCAGTCCGCCGTATGCATGGTGCATAAGTGCGGAGTGGTGGAGCTTATGGCTCCGGTCGCCGGGTCTAGCGTGACGAGCTCCGAGGCAGTCTCGGTGATTTCGCCCGTTTCCGCGTCCTCTGTGACGCCCGAGGCTATGAGTATGCTCGGGAATATGGCGAGCGCGTCGCCGGGCTCGAGCTTTAAATAGAGCGAATCCGGGCTTAGCGTAACGATGCTGCCGGCATTTGCAGGGTCGACGGGGCAGTATCCGGTCGCGAGCATGCCCGTGACAGGGCACAGGCAGTAGGCCGTGTGCATCGTGCACTCCTCGGGTATGCTGTCGGCGGCGAAATACTCTTTTACGGGTGCGTGCAGCGTATCGGCACGGCAAGCGTCCGTCGCGAGCATGCCGGATACGGAGCAGACCTCTATTTCTGTCACGCCGTAGTCGGCTGCGCTGCCCTCCAAAATGGGCTTGTCCTCCTTGCCCTCTAATATCTTTGACATATATGTCTGCCAGAGCGGGGCGGCTCCGTTGCCGCCGGAGGTATCGGAGAGCTGCTTAAAGTAGTCGTGGCCGATCCATACGGTGCTCGTATAGTAGCCCGTCATGCCGGCAAAGAACACGCCTCTGTTCTTGGCATTGGTGCCTGTTTTTCCGGCGACGGTGATCCCGTCTATTTTGGCGTTGGTGCCTGTGCCGCCCTCGACTGCCTGAGTCAGCGCCGAGACGAGCATATATGCGGTGGAGCGCTTATAGACCTCGTGCGATTCCTGTACGTCGGAGGCCTCGAGCAGGGAGTTGCCGTACCGGTCGTCAACGTGGGTGAAAGCGATGGGCTCGATATATGTGCCGCCGTTGGCTATTGCGGCATATGCCGCCGCCGTATCGAGAGGGGAAATGCCGCTCGAGCCGAGCGTCATGCCGACGGGGTCCTTATTGAGCTTTTCCTCGTTTATGCCGAGATCTATGAGATACGAATAAGCCTTATCGACGCCGACATGATCCATAAGCGTGCGGCCGGCGACTATGTTGAGCGAATACTTGATGCCGTTTTTGATGCTGACCGGGCCGTACTTTATCCTTCGGTTGGTATGGCTGGTCGTGGGATAGCCCTTTTCTGTATCCCATCCGGTGATAGGCACCTTGATGTTTTCGATAGTCGTGCCGAGCCCGAGTCCGCCGTCCAGAGCCGGGCCGTAAACGGCGAGAGGCTTTATGGAGGAGCCTATCTGCGTGGAATCGGACGTGGCGCGGTTGAGCGTCTTTTTTATCGTGGGCGCTGTGCGGCTGCCTGCCATGGCTATTATCTGACCGGTGCTCTGCTCGATTATCACAGCGGCGGACTGCGGCTGAACTATTCCTTCCGCAGTTACGCTGTCCGCGCTGTCCGCGAGAGCGGGATAGGCATAAAAGGTCATGGCCTCCTGCATGGTCGACTGGATATCGGGATCGACGGTGGTATATATGTTATAGCCCTGCGTGCGGAGCTCGTTTTCGACCGCCTGCCGGTTATACGTTGTGTTTTCCAGATTTCGCATCTCGATAAAGGCGTCTATGACGTCCTCTATGGCATACTCCACAAAATGAGCGCAGGAATACATCTCGTTGACGGAGGACACCTCTATAACGTCAAAGGTATCGTTCATGGCGTCGTCGCGCTCGGCGAGGGTTATGTCTCCCGCCTCGTACATGGCCTCGAGCACAAGGTTGATCCTCTTATTGAGGTTTTCTATTCTCTGCGCGCGCAGCTCGGGGTCGTCCGTGTAATATACGCGGCGGGGGTTATACCCGTAGGGAAACTGCGTAATGCCCGCGAGACAGGCCATCTCCCTCAGCGTAAGCTCGTCGAGCTCCTTGCCGAAATAGTCCTTTGCCGCGGTCTTTATGCCGTAGTTGAGCCCGCCCATGGGTATGGTGTTAAGATAGCTCTCCAATATCTGCTCCTTGGAGTACTTCTTCTCAAGCTGTATGGCGAGGCTCGCTTCCTGTATCTTTCTTTTATACGAGCGCTCGCTCGTAAGAAGCTGGTTCTTTATGAGCTGCTGGGTGAGCGTGCTGCCTCCGCTCGTGCCGGAGCTCGTGACGTTGGATACGAACGCGCCGAAGAGGCGCTTTATATCCACGCCCTTGTGATAGTAGAAGCGAACGTCCTCGATATCTATGACGGCCTTCTGCATTAGCACGGGTATTTCGTCCAGCGTGGCGTAGTCTCTGTTTTCCATGCCGGCATAGGAGGTTATGAGGTTTCCGCTGCGGTCGAAAATGTAGGAGGTAAGATCGTTCTTGCGTATCTGATCGAGATCGAGCTCGGGGGTGGTGCCGAGGTATGCGTTGGCTATGCCGAGCACCGCACCGAGGCACGCTATGCCAAAGATCACGACAGCGACAATAAAAAGCTTGGCCGTGGTGATGATTATGCCGAGAGCAAAAAGCGGCTTGGAATCGTTCTTTTTAAAGGAGGAGGTAAAGCTTTTTCCGCGTCCGCGAAGCTGCGAAACGGGGATAACGGGGTCCTTGTCCGTATGCTGTACGGCCTTCGTTTTTGCGAGCTCCTTTAGCTTATCGCTTTCGCTGTTCTTAAAAACTATTGTGTTTCCGCTGTCGTCGCCGCCGTCGTCATCGCCGTCAAGGCCGTATGACGGGTCCGAAGACCGGCGCTCGTATACCCTGTCAGGGGAGCCCTTGCCGAAAAGCCCGCGTACAAAGTCTGTGACGCCGGACCATATATCTATGAAGAAATTCTTTATTTTCTGCATTACTGTCTCCTGCGCATATTTGCACGTTGTACGACGCCGGGGGCGTTATACGGTAAAAAAGCCCGATGCAATTTCATATCATTATATCATGACGCAGGCTGTGCTGCATCAAAAAAGCGTCAAATTTTACAAATGTGCGGG
>CAYVOZ010000020.1:12507-20758 GCA_964453325.1 uncultured Christensenellaceae bacterium
TCTGCTCGTGCTTGCCATAGGCTTTGCCGCCGCCGCGGTGAGCATAAGCCTCGATAAGAACATAGAGCTCGGCACCGAGGCGGAGCTCAGAAACGCCTGCGCCGTGCTCATAAACGACGCTATAGAAAAAGCGTGTGCGGAGACCCCCGGGCTCGCGGACATCATCGACGTCGAGAAGGACTCCGACGGCACGGTATCCGTCGTGAACGTGAAGAGCAGCGTGCTGAACGAGTTTTCGCTGAATGCCGTAGCCGGGCTGCAGGAGGCGATAAATGAGCTCGAAAACGTGCAGATATACATTCCCGCAGGCAATATATTCCTTTCCCGTATATTCGCGGGAAGAGGTCCTATGCTCAGGGTATCTGCATATCCGCTGTCCTCGTGCGAGCTCAAATACTCCTCCTCGTTTACCGAAAAGGGCATAAACCAATCGCTGTTCAGCCTCTATGCAAACGTGGAGATGAAGGCCGCCGCGCGCATGGGGATATATACCCACAGCTTCGACGTCTCGCGCACCGTACCCGTGTGCGAGATCATAATCGTGGGGCGCGTGCCTCAAACCTATGCAAATATCACGGACAGTGGGGATTTTCTTAACCTTGTCCCTTGAAAGTTGAGCGTATATATGTTAGCATAAGACGAAAAAAATAATACCGAGGTGTTTTATGTCAGGACATAATAAATGGTCAACGATAAAGAACAAGAAGGCCAAAACGGATGCGGTGCGCGGCAAGATATTCACAAAGATAGGCAGAGAGCTGGCTGTCGCAGTCAAAGAGGGCGGACCCGATCCCGCGTCCAACTCGCACCTCAGAGACGTTATCGCAAAGGCCAAGGCAAACAATATGCCTAACGACAATATTAGCCGCTCCATAAAGAAGGCCTCCGGCGAGTCGGGCAACATAGACTATGAAGAGATAGTATACGAGGGCTACGGCCCCGGCGGAGTAGCCGTGATAGTCGAGACGCTGACGGACAACAAGAACCGAACGGTCAGCGACGTGCGCCATGCCTTTTCCGTGGCGGGCGGCTCCATGGGCGCGTCGGGCTGCGTCGCGTGGATGTTCGATAAAAAGGGCGTCATAGTCATTGAGGACGAGGACGACGAGCTGGACGAGGACGAGGTAACGATGGCGGTTTTGGACGCCGGCGCGGAGGACCTTGAGGCGGACGACGGCATATACAGAATAACGACGGATCCTGCGGACTTTTCCGAGGTCAGAGACAAGCTCGAGAAACTGGGCTATAAGTTCACGGAGGCGGAGATAGAGATGGTCCCGCAGAACACTGTGCCTGCGAGCGAGGACATGATGGGAAAGATAGAGAGACTGCTCGATTCCTTAGAGGACAACGACGACGTGCAGAACGTCTGGCATAACGCGGAAATATGATCGGACCCGTCAAAATACATAGTTTTTTGACGGCATGAGGCGGGCGCTGCCCGCCTTTTTATATTGAGCTGAAACGGGGACTGTCAGGCCGAGGGCTGTTTACAGACAAGACAGCTTAAGCAGCCCGGTTTTATTTTCCGCGCCGTCTTAATATGAATTTAGAGTATACTGTTAAGGCGGTGAGCAATGAAAAAGATAGTATCGGTCATACTGCCTTTTGCGCTGCTGCTGTTTCTGCTGCTCTCTCCCGCGCTCATAGCGGGCGGCATAGACAGGAGCACATATACCGAAAAGGAGAAAAGGCGTGCGGAGGAATACAGGGGCAGCATAGTATTCTGGCATATAGTCACGTTCAAAACGGGCGAGGGCAGCGGATATTCGCTTTTGCGGGCGAGATGCGACAGATTTGAAAGAAGCTCCCCCTATGTATTCATAAAGCTTCTGGGCATGACGCCGTCGGAGGCGAAGGAGCGCATCTCCAATGGCGAGAGACCCGATATCGTGTCCTTCCCGAAGGGGTATGAGCAGCTTTTGGGCTGTGACGAAGCACAGGCGTATATGTTCGACGGCTATGTGCTCGCGGTGAACAGGGGCCTTTTCTCGGAATGCGGAGTGCAGCTGCCGTTCGGCGACGAGATGTCGAGAGAGGCGTTTTATACGCTGACGTCTATGGACCTGCCGGACGGGCTCGGCGCGGTGGCGCTATCGGACACGGAGGGCACGGACGCATACGCTGCGCTCATAAGCGAGCGCTTCACCGACGAGGGCGACGGGCTTTACGAATGGGAGAAAAGAACGATAAAGCGCGAGGAATGCGGTGTCGGCGCGGAGGCCTTTCTTGACGGCAGGGCCGTGATGCTCGTATGCCCTTATTCCGAGCTCGCGGCGCTCATGGGCGACAAGCGAGCGGAGCGGATGGACATAAGGTCATATAACATATCAGGCTATACCGATCTTATACAGTACATAGGGGTGTGCTGCGGCGGGGCGGAGAACAAGCGGGAAATGTGTCAAAGACTGACGGCCTCCGTCACCGCGGCACGGTTCCAGTCGCAGATCGATACGCTTATGATGTTTCCCGTGCTTGCGGACGAAAAACTGTATGAGGACGACTATATGCGGAGGAATGCCTACGAGCTTATAATGAGCGAATACGGCGCAGCTTTTTAACGTTCATATTTAATACTTTATTCATTGAAGACGGGACAGACATATTGTATAATGTTACAGAGGTAAATAACTTTTGCATAACGACTTGAAGGAAAGACTTAAGGATATAAAAAACGCCGCTGTGGAGCTTGACCGCCCTATGAGGGACAGAGTCACGTTTCGCGCGGGCGGAAAAACGGATATACTCGTAATTCCCGCCACCGAAGAGGCGCTGATACAGACGGTCGCGGCCCTTGAGGAGGATAAGACGCCATATATCGCGATAGGGGCTTGCAGCAATCTTCTCATAAGAGACGGGGGCTATCGCGGCGCGCTGATAGACCTGACGAGGCTCAACTCGATATATGCCGAGGGAGACCGTATAGCGGCGGGCTGCGGCGCAAGACTGACGGCAGTGACGTCGTTTGCGCTTTCGGGCTCCTTAAGAGGACTCGAATTTGCGGGCGGCATACCGGGTACTGTCGGCGGCGGAGTTTTTATGAACGCGGGAGCGTACGGCGGAGAGATAAAGGACGTCGTCTCGTCCGCGCGCGTGCTGCGCGGCGGAGAGGTCATAAGGCTCGATAATGCCGCGCTGGGCTTTTCATACAGGAGCAGCGCCGTGATGCGCGACGGAGGCATAGTTTTGGACGCGGTGTTCTCGCTCACCCCGGGCGACGAGGCGGAGGGCAGGGCGCTCGTAAAGGAATATAACGAGAGAAGGCGGGCAAAGCAGCCCGTGGATATGCCGAGCGCGGGCAGCACCTTTAAGCGCGTGGAAGGATATTTCGCCGCCGCGCTCATAGAGCAGGCGGGTCTTAAGGGAGTGTGCGTGGGCGGCGCGCAGGTATCCGAGAAGCACTCCGGCTTTATTGTAAACAGGGGCGGCGCGACCGCCGCGGATATAGAGCAGCTAATGGGGCTCGTTCAAAAGAGAGTGTTCGATATGAGCGGGGTCACGCTTCCGCCGGAGGTCAGGATAATAGGGGAGGCCGCCGATGCTGTATGACCTGCATACGCACACTGTTTTCAGTCACGGCAAGGGTACTCCGAGGCAGAACATAGAGGCAGCGATAAAAAAGGGGCTCACACAGATAGGCATAACCGACCATGCCTCCGGGCATACGATGTATTGCGTGCGCGACATGGAGGGTTATCTTTCGGAGTGCGGCGAGCTGAAGCGCGAGTATGCCGGGCGCATCGATGTGAGGATAGGACTGGAGTTCAACCTTACGGGCGTAAACGGCGAAAGCGATCTCACCGCGGATATAGCGGACAAGCTCGATATATGCCTTTTGGGATTTCATAAGATGGCGTCCATGCGCGACGTTTCCTCCATGCTGTATCTGTGCTTTACGGACAAGAGCGATATAGCGCGCAACACGGACGCGTATTTAAAGCAGATATATACGGGGCGCTTTGACATAATAACGCACCCGAATTACGGACTGAAGCTCGACATGAGGCGCTTTGCAAAAGCGTGTGCCGAAACAGGAACGCTTATAGAGATAAACGGCAAGCATCCGGAGTTTACGCCGGACGAGCTTAAGGAGGCGGCCGCCGAGGGAGCGGGCTTTATACTTTCGAGCGACGCGCATTCCCCGGAAAGAGTGGGCGAGGTGCCTGACGCCGTAAGAAAGGCCGCAGAAGCGGGGATACTCCCGCAGGTCGTGAATTGGGACGGTGCGAAATGAGATTTTCCATTATAACCGGATTGTCGGGCGCGGGCAGATCGACGGCGCTCAAGACCTTTGAGGATATGGGCTTTTACTGCGCGGATAATATACCGCCGCTGCTCATACCCGAGTTTGCGCGCCTGAACGACCCGGGCTCGGGCAGCGCGCGCAATGTCGCGGTCGTCGCGGACATGAGGCTCGGGGACATGTTTGACGATATATACCCCGCCATCGAGGAGCTGCGGAAAATGCCCATGCAGCTCGATATAATCTTTCTGGACGCGGAGGACGATACTCTCGTGAGCCGGTATAAGCAGACGAGAAGAGCGCACCCGATGTCCGGCAGCGGAAAGCTCACGGACGGCATAAGAGAGGAGCGCAGCAGGCTCCAGCGCATAAAGGAGCTCGCGAACATAGTCATCGACACCTCGCGGTTCACGGGCAGAGAGCTTTCCGACGAGATAGAGCGCAGATTCTCCGAGGTACACGACGACAGACTGCTCATATCCGTCATAACCTTCGGGTATAAGCGAGGCATACCTATAGACGCGGATATGGTATTTGACATGCGTTTTTTGCCGAATCCGTTCTATAAAAAAGAACTGAAGCTGCTCACGGGCAGAGATAAAGAGGTAGTGGATTTTCTGCACTCCTTTCCTGTCACGGAGTTTTTCCTCGACCGTGTCACAGAGCTCGTGCGCGAGCTTGCGCCGGGCTATATAGAGCAGGACAACAAACAGCTTGTGATAGCCATAGGCTGCACGGGCGGCATGCATCGCAGCGTGGCGATAAGCGAGGAGCTTTATGAGAGGCTCAAGGCCTCGGATATGAGAGTCAGCCTCGAGCACAGGGATCTTAAAATGGAATCGCTTTCCTTAAAGCACGGCGCTGTAAAGGGAGACAGGTGATATCATGTCGTTTTCGGCAGACGTCAAGCGCGAGCTCTCCGGAGTGAGCATTTCAAAAAAACATTGCCAGTGTGCGGAGCTTGCGGGTATAATATATATGGCAGCATCGATATCCCTGAGCCGCAAGGGTATGTGCCTTAACATTTCCACGGAAAGCATGGACGTTATTAAGCGCACCATATCCCTTATGGAAAGGCTCTACCGCGCGGATACCGAGCTTTCGGCCATAGAGCAGCCCCCTAAAAGGACGCTTACATATTTAGTCAGAGCAGGCGATCCGGATACCGTGAGAGCCATACTCGGCGGAGCGGGGCTTTTTCTCGGAGCGGGCATTTTGCCCGACAAGGAAGCGGTGTCGCTTATGCTGGAGCGCGACTGCTGCAAGCGCGCGTTTGTCCGCGGAGCTTTTCTCGGCGGCGGGAGCATATCGGATCCGAAAAAGGACTACCATCTGGAGTTTGTGACGAGCACCCGGGCGATATCCTCGGTGCTTACGGAGGTGCTCGCGGGACTCGGCATAAAGGCGGCCGATACGGAGAGAAAAGAGAGCAGCGTCGTATACATAAAAGAGTGCGACAGTATAATCGAGCTGCTGTCACATGCGGGCGCGCACAGCGCCGTGCTGGAGCTCGAGAATATAAGGATATACAAGAGCATCAACAACGACATAAACAGAGCCTATAACTGCGAATCCGCAAATATAGACAGACAGATAAGAGGCGCGGAGGAGCAGATAAAGTGCATAAGGATAATTGCTGACAGCATGGGGATAGAGAAGCTGCCGCTTCCCTTAAGGCAGGCCGCAGAGCTGAGACTCGCAAACCCTTCCGCTTCACTGGCGGAGCTTTCGGCCATGTCGGACGGAGCGTCGCGCTCGGTGATAAACCACAGAATGAGAAGGATACGCGAAATAGCGGGATCCGTATTTGACGAGGAGGATATTTGAATGCAATACCGTGAGCTGACAATAGTGTGTGAGGACGGCCTGAAATCCAAGAACGCTGCGGTTTTTGTGCAGACGGCGGGCAAATTTGAATCACAGATACTTATCGAAAGCGGCAACAAAAAGGTCAATGCAAAGAGCATAATGGGCGTGCTTGCGCTCGGCGTAAAGCAAAACGAGAAGATAAGCATAATCGCAAACGGCAAGGACGAAAAGGAAGCTGTTGCGGCGCTCGAAAAGCTGTATCAATAAATCGGAGCTGCGTCGGAATGCGCGGTCATAAGCACGCCCGACGCGGAGGTGGGGAGTAGTATGGCAGACCTGAAGTCTGTACTGGAGTTCGGAACGTCCAAAATAATATGCATGATAGATACCTCGGGGATAAAGGGCATAGATATCCCCGCGGCTTCGTGTACCCGTTATGAGGGAATACTGAAGGGCGACTGGATTAACAGAAACAACCTTCCCATGCTCGTGGAAAGGACCATAAGCGACGCCGAGAACAAATGCGGAAAGCAGCTGAGGAGCATATTCGTCGGCGTGCCTGCCGATTTTACGCGCGTCGTGGTAAACGAGATAGAATACGAGGTCACGTCGGGCGCGATCACAAGAGAAATGATAAAGCGCATGGCGGACGCGGCGCGTCCCAAGGATATGGGCAGCAGATTTGTGCTTTTTGACGCGCGCCCTGTCTTTTTCACGACCTCCTCAAACGAGCTGTATATCGATCTGCCCATCGGCATCAGAACGAACGAGCTTAGGGCGATGTTCAGCTATTATTATGCCAAAAAGGAATTTGTGGAGGACGTGCTTTCCGCACTCGCCTCCCTGCACGTCACCGTGGACAGGTTCTTGAGCGAGGCGGGAGAGCAGGCAGTTTGCTATATCCCCGAGGAAAAGCTCGCCTCTACGGCGGTGCTCATAGACGTGGGCTTTACTCAAACCGCGGTCTCCGTGGTGTTCAACGACGTCGTGCTGGCGTCGGAGGTGATAACCATCGGAGGTGAGACCTTCACAAACGAGCTCATGAAGGAGCTGTCGGTTTCTCCGTACGTTGCGGAGAATCTGAAGCGCACTCACGTGTTCGGGCTGTCTGTCACGCGCGGCTCAAAGACCGTATTCGGAAGGACCGAGGACGGCAGGATGATGAGCTTTGACCAGTCGGTCGTGCGCGACGTGATGGAGGAGGTAATGTACAGGTTCGCGGGAGAGCTGGAGCAGGTGATGGACAGATTCTACCATAAAAAGCTGCTCTCAAAGCATGCGGACTTTTTCCTGACCGGCGCGGGCATGGCTATGAAGGGTACGGAGACCATACTTCAGAACATGCTGAAGCATGAAGTAGTCCGTGTTAAGAATACCAAGCATCCCACCCTCGCACCGGTCTTTGTTGCGGCGCTTGCGCTTCTTGACAACGATGTGAATAAGGATTATGATTTATGCGGGGGAGTATATCGAGGACAGAACAAGTCAAAATTCGGAATATTCTTTAAATAAGCACATTACCACTTTGAAGGGAGCTCAAAATATGCCGATGGGGTTCGACATGGAGAATACTAACTTTGCCAAGATCAAGGTAGTAGGTGTTGGCGGAGGCGGCAGCAATGCGGTAAACCGCATGGTATCATACGGTATACAGGGCGTGGAGTTTATAGTTGTCAATACGGACAAGCAGGCTCTGTATCTTTCCAATGCTGCGCATAAGATCCAGATCGGAGAAAAACTCACAAAGGGGCTCGGCTCGGGAGGCAATCCGGAGATCGGAAAGAAGGCCGCCGAGGAGAGCCGCGAGGAGCTTGAAGAGGCCTTAAGAGACGCCGACCTGGTTTTTCTGGCGGTAGGAATGGGCGGCGGCACCGGAACAGGCGCTGCTCCTGTGATAGCGAATATCGCGCGCTCAAACGAGTGCCTTACGATAGCGTTCGTGACGATGCCTTTTTGGTTTGAGGGCAAGCCCAGAGGCAACATAGCGATAAAGGGCTATGAGGAGCTCAAGGCAGAGGTCGACAGCATAGCCAGGATACCCAACGACAAGCTTTTGGAGCTGGCGGGCAAGAACACGCCGCTTTTGGATTCCTTTAAGATGGCGGACGACGCTTTGAGACAGGGCATACAGGGCATAACGGACCTTATCGCAAAGCCCGCGCTTTTGAACCTCGACTTTGCCGACGTAAGAAGCGTCCT
>CAYVOZ010000020.1:20768-23659 GCA_964453325.1 uncultured Christensenellaceae bacterium
ATGGGCATTGGTATAGGGCACGGCGAGAACAAGCTCATAGAGGCCGCAAAGCAGGCCATTATAAGCCCGCTTTTGGATACCAACATCGAGGGCGCAAGAGGCATAATCTTCAACATAACCGGCGATAAGACGCTGGCTCTGCCCGAGATCGACGAGGCGAGCAAGCTCATAAAGGCCGCCGCAGACCCGGACGCCATCATCTTCTTCGGCGCGGATATAGACCCGACGCTCGAGGACGAGGCGCACATAACGGTCATTGCGACCGGCTTCGGAGAGGGCGAGCCCAAGTCCGCGAGGACGGACAGCAGCTCTATAATTAAGAGGATATCCGAGCAGACGCAGACGGCTCAGCCGCCCGCGCAGCAAAGGCCTGTCCCGCCGCAGCGGTCTGAGGAGGAGCCCGGCTCCGTAAAGATGACGCCTATGCCGACAAAGCCGACCACTGTGCAGACCTCGCAGACGTCTCCCGTATCGCGTTCGCAGCAGCCCGCGTATCAGCAGCAGAGCTACTCGCTCGACTTTTCGGACGACGATGACGATTTCGAGCCCATATTTGTGAAGCAGCCGCCGAGAAGGCTTTCACCGCCGAAGAAGTATAACGACTGATAAGAGCACATATAAAAGACGCCCGAATACAAGGCGCGCCTTGATATCAGCTCAATTGAAACGCCGTCAGGACCATTTGTCTTGACGGCGTTTCCGTTGTTGTATTTCTGGTTTATGAGGCGTATGCCCTTTTTCAGCCGGCGGAGTAGACGAGTGAATCCGCATAACGGTAGAAGATGCTGTCGCCTGCCTTAAGTCCCTCCGATATCTGTACGTTCTCTCCGTCCGAGGCTCCCGTGACCACGCTGACCGGGGACGTGAGAGTATCCGACTTTTCGTCATAGCCTGTGTATACGAAGACCTCGTTTCCGTTCTCGTTAAGAGCAGATGCGGGGATGACGACGGCGTTCTCTGTGCTTCCCGTGGCGATCTGCACGGATATGTTCATGCCTCCGAGCATGCTTTCGCTGCGGGCGAGCTTCAGAGTAACGGTGTATTTTGTGCTGCCGCCTTCGTTTGTACCCATAGGATCGATGGAGGTGATCTCTCCATCGAAGCTCTGGCCGCTGACCGCGTCAAGAGTTATGACAGCAGACTGTCCCTCGGCAAGGGATAATACATCGAGCTCGTCCGCGCTGATGCTCACGGACATAGCATCGTTCGGGGTGACGGAGCACACCGTCTGCTCGGATATGGTGTATCTCTCGGCCGTGACGGTCTCTGCGGCTGCCGACTGGGAGAAACCGCCTCCGAAGCCGCCGGACATGCTTACCTTGCCGCCGGAGGAGATATATACTATTTCGGTGAGCTCGCCCTTTTCATCGAGCGTAATGAGAACCATATCGCCCGCCGAAATGGCAGAGATGCTTCCGGACGTAAGCGCCCCGCTTTCGTCATATGTGTACGCGGAGAGCGAAAGCTCGGGAGAGTATTCGGACTGCACGGTGAACACCGATGTGTCGTAACCGGCAAGAGCCGCCTGATCGAGGTCGCCCGCAGGTTCCGCTGTGCGCATGATATTCAACGCTCCGTAGGACACCGAGGATACCGTTCCGGCATATTTGCCGCTTGCGGTGGGCTCGGAGCCGTTCCCGGAATCAGGCCTGCCGCCGCCGGGGAAGCCTCCGGACGGTGGTGTGCCGGGGAAAGCAGGACGCTGACCGGAGCCGCCTGTGCCGCCGCTTGCATCGCCGCCCGTACTGCCGCCTGTGCCGGTGCTGCCGCCTGCATCACCGCCCGTGCTTTCGCCCGTTCCTGTGCCTGTGCCGTCGCCGGTGCTGCCGCCTGCATCGCCGCCCGTGCTTTCGCCTGTTCCTGTGCTGCCGGTTTCCTCCTGCGTATCGGAGAGCAGCACTATCCCGCTCTTTCCGGAGGACGCCGCAGATGCGCCGGGCAGCGTTATGCCGCCCTTTCCAGAGGACGCCGCGGAGGTACCGAGCAGCGTTATGCCGCTTGTTCCCGACGCGGATGCGGATACACTTGATATGGCGGCGCTGCCGGAGGACGCCGCACTGTCGGAGCCAAGCTGCGCTGCGGAGCTTTCGGCTTCTTCTTTTTCTGCGGCAGACCCCGAATACTCCGCGTCGTCGCTTATGCCGGATACTATGCCGCCGCACTCCGCATATACATAGCCGTCATGGTACATGACCGCGAGCTTTTCCATTTCCTCTGCGAGCTCTCTGCGCTCCTTAAGGAGCGACTGGTATTCACCCGTATATTCCGTGTCGGAGAGCGTCAGCAGCTTTTTGCCTTTTGAAACGGAGTCCTCCTCGGAGACCTTTACGTCGGATACCGTGCCGGTAAACCCGGTGATCTTAAGCTCGTTATGTATATAAAGCTCTCCGCTGCCTATATCGCTTCCGCTCCCGTCCTTTATGCTGACCGTGTCTCCGTACGCGGGGCCGTCGTCCGTGAGAGTAACGGTAACGGTATTCCCGTCCGTCTCTATGACCTTGCCGGCCTCCTCGGTCCCGTCGGATAAGACTACGGTAACGGTCTGACCTACTGTGCATTCTGCGTCGCTGTCGGCCTTTACCGCCATGCAGCCGTCCAGGGATATGAGCATGAGCGCGCCGTACTCGTTCATCGTATCGCTGACGCTCTTATCCTCCTCGGCATAGACCGCCTTTACACGCCCGGAGGAGGGAGATTCCACGGCGGAGGAAATACTGTCGGAGCCAGCCTCCTCGATCTCGGCGTCTACAGCGTCGATAGCCTCCTGTACCCCGGCTATGGCGGTCTCTGCGGAGACGCGGTCTATTTTAGCGATGGCGTCTCCCTCGCTGACGACGTCGCCGTTTTTCACGACATAGAGCGTTTGCTCGCCATCGTCGTCTACCGTAAGG
>CAYVOZ010000020.1:23669-23932 GCA_964453325.1 uncultured Christensenellaceae bacterium
GAGTCCAATACTGTGACCTCCTCGGCCTCCGCGTCCGCAAGAGTACCGCTGCCGTAAAACGAGGACACTATATCTCCGGTCTGTGCGGTACCGTTTATCACGGAGCTTTCCACGGATATACTGCCGCCCGTGCCGCTGCTTTTGCCGGGCAGGGCAGCGATGACCGCCGCAGCTGCCATGACCAGGACGACAGCTATTATCCAAAGCCTCTTTTTACGTTTCTTCGGCGGCTCGTCATTGTCTTTCTTATCGGCTTTATCGTC
>CAYVOZ010000021.1:0-23660 GCA_964453325.1 uncultured Christensenellaceae bacterium
CCCCGGACCGATCGGTTATGAGCCGACTGCTCTAACCAACTGAGCTAAAGGCCCGAGTTTCTTGAAATGACGCACCGACATTGCAGGCAACGCCGGCGCGTCTCATGGTGACCCCTAGGGGACTCGAACCCCTGTTACCGCCGTGAAAGGGCGGTGTCTTGACCGCTTGACCACGGGGCCACGTTGTAATCCGCTTCTTCCCAAAAAATGGTCGGGGTGAAGGGATTCGAACCCCCGGCCCCATGCTCCCAAAGCACGTGCGCTACCGGACTGCGCCACACCCCGAACCTGTCGGCGAGCTTAACGGCGACGCATATAAATATAAACTATTAAAAAAAGAATGTCAAGGGGTTGAAAACTTTTTTTTGATATCGCGAAAAACTGTGTGTTTTATCTGTCGCCGAGGTGTAAGAAAGCCTGTTTTTAAGGGAAAAACGGCTTCTGCCGAACCCCCGGATAAAGCAGCTTCCGGCACAGAACATCCGCGGACTTGATGGAAAACGGCCGTTATAATATAATGAAATACGGTGAATGCTGTAACGGCATCGGTTCATGAGCCTTTTTACAGCGCAAGACCCTATTAACGGAGGCGGGATTTGACGGATAACGGGAATATAACGAGTCTGCACGATGCGGTAAAGGCGCGCGGGCTGAAATACAGTATAGAGACCTATGGCTGCCAGATGAACGCCCACGAGTCCGAAAAGCTTGCGGGCATATTAGAGGCGGCGGGCTTTGTGCACGCGGAGGAGAGCTGGGAGGCGGACATAATAATGTTCAACACCTGCTGTGTCCGCGAGCACGCCGAGCAGAGGCTCTCGGGCAACGTCGGCGCGCTTAAGAAAAGAAAGGCGGAGAACCGCGACCTCATAATAGGCGTCTGCGGCTGCATGATGCAGCAGGAGGGCGTGGCGGAGAAATTCATGCGCCGCTTTGAGTTTGTGGACATAGTTTTCGGCACAAAGAGCATGCACCGGCTGCCCGAGATGCTTTATTGCGCCGTCGTTTTAAAGAAGAGAAGCTGCATAACGGACGACGGGGATTCTATAATAGAGGATATACCCATAACGCGCAACACGCCTCCGCTTTCCTTCGTCAGCATAATGCAGGGCTGCAATAACTTCTGCTCCTACTGCATAGTGCCGTATGTGCGCGGACGCGAGCGTTCACGCACTCCCGACGCGGTCATAGCAGAGGTAAAGTCTCTCGCGCAGGCGGGGTATAAGGAGGTCATGCTTTTAGGGCAGAACGTGAACTCCTACGGTGCGGGTACGGATACGGATTTTCCGGAGCTTTTGACGCGCGTTGCGGAGGAGACGGGCATGCCGCGCATAAGATTTATGACGTCTCATCCCAAGGACGCCTCGCCCGAGCTCATACGAGTAATGAGCGAGCACGATAATATTTGCAAGAGCCTGCATCTTCCGCTGCAATCCGGCAGCAACGACGTGCTTTTACGCATGAACAGGCGATATACCATAGAGCGGTATATGGAGCTCATAGACGGCGCGCGGGAGCGCATACCCGGGCTTTTCCTTTCCACGGATCTCATAGTGGGCTTTCCCGGGGAGACGGAACGCGACTTTGAGGACACTCTCGACGCCGTGCGGCGCGCGCGGTTCGACGCGGCGTACACGTTCGTGTATTCGAGGAGGACGGGTACAAAGGCCGCCGAAATGGACGGACAGATATCCCGCGAGGTCAAGCAGTCCCGAATAATGCGCCTCATAGAGCTGCAAACACAGCTGACCTATGAAAGCAACCTTTCCTGCGTGGGCAATACGTATAGAGTGCTCGTCGAGGGAAGGAGCAAGCGCGACGCGGGCGAGTGCTGCGGGCGCACGGACGAGGGGCGGATGGTCAACTTCAAAGGACAGCTCGAGCCGGGCGACTTTGCAGATATAAGGATAACAGACGCGAAGCGCACCACGATATTCGGCGAGACAGCGGAGAAATAGCATGAAAAGGACGGTGTGCGCGGGGATATTGCTCATAGCTGTATTTTTGCAGTGCGGCTGCACAAAGCACTATGAGCCCATCGTCGGCATACCGGCAGAAACGGCGGAGCCCGCTGAGACCGGGACAGCGAGTGAAGAAAACGCGGAGGAATACGACGCGGAGGCGCACAGCCTCGCGCTATGCACGGATATTGTCGGCGGAGCGGTGCAAACGGAGATAATAGACGCCTTTATGACCCACGCAGGCGAGCTCGGGTATACCGACGTCCGCATCATATCGTCGGAGGACGAAAACGAGATGGCGATAAGGCGGGAGGCGCTCACCTTTGCGAAGGACGGCGGCTCTGCTGCGCTGTTTTTTGTTTCCGTGCTGCCGGACGGGCGGTATATAAATGATTTGAGAAAGGCGGGCTGCATCGTCGGCTGCATAGGCTTTGACCGCACGGCCGATGGAAAGCTGCAGGACGGCATGGATTTTGCCGTGAGCAGCACTGCTTCCGACGCGGGCGAAAAATGCGCTGCCGCGATGGCGGAGAACGTCAATGACACTGGCAATATATTGCTGCTCAGCTATGAGGGAAGCACGCGCGGCGGTGAGCTGTGCGATGCGTTTGCCGATAAATGGAACAGCGTAGCAAGTGACAGGAACGCTAATGTGATGTTGAAGAATGCCGTGCTTTCGGAATACGGATATGAATGTGCGGACGAGATACGCGCGCTTTTGGGAGAGGATACGCGCGGAGTGCTCTGCACATATGCGGGAGCTCTCGACGGCTGCGTAAGGGCGATAGAAAGCGCGGGGCTTGAGGGAGTGACCGTGATAGGCACGGCGGAGACGGACAACAGCGCCGCGTATATCGCGGACGGGAAAGTGCTCTCGGTGTATTCCGTGCCTTATGCAGAGCATACGCGCCTTGCGGTCGATTATATCGATACGCTGCTGCGAGGCGGGTCTGTGCCGGACGCTGCGCAGGTCGAAGGAGAAATGCTGTATGCGGGGACAGACAGGACCAAGGCAGGCAGCTGATGCTATACACTCATTGATACGGGGGTCTATATGAAGATACGGAAGGCACGCCGGGACGAGCTGCCCGTGCTTTCGAGGCTGAGGACAGAGCAGCTTATAGCAGAGGGTAGCACGCCTGACGCGGATATATACGAAAGCATATATGAATTTTTAAAGCGCGCGTTCGACGAAAACAGGCTGATAGAGTATATTACGGAGGATAACGGTGTCATAGTCGCCACAGGCGCAGTGCTGATGTACGATTATCCGCCCTCCTTCAGCAACCACAGCGGACGCGAGGGGTATATAACCAATATGTACACAAAGCCGGAATATCGCCGCAGAGGCATAGCCCGGGCGCTTTTGGAGGCGGCGATAACCGACGCAAAGAGCTGCGGCGCGGAGGTCATACGCCTGCGCTCGTCAGAGCAGGGCAGACCGCTTTACGAGGGCTTCGGCTTTGTCTATGAGGACACATGGATGAAGCTCCCGTTATGCAAATGATGCGGGATAATGCGTGAATAATTCAAAACAGGGCAATTTTTTGACGGTAGGCGGTGTTTTGCCGTCATTTTGCTTGAATTAACATTCGTATCTGCTATAATCGAGAAAGGCAGGAACGTTGTATAATAAGCAGTAATAAGAAGGTAAGGAATGGAAAGCATAAATCTGCTCACAAGAATGGAACGGGATATCAAAAGCTACAGCAAGCGTCAGAGGCTGATAGCTTCATACATACTCGATAACTATGACAAGGCGGCGTTCATGACGGCAAGCGCGCTCGGTCAGGCGTCCGGCGTCAGCGAATCCACTGTCGTGCGGTTTGCGTGCGCGCTCGGCTTCGACGGCTATCCGCGTCTGCAAAAGCAGCTGCAGGAGACTATAAAGATAAAGCTCACAACGGTGCAGCGTATGAGCCTCATGGAGGGGAAGCAGGCGCACGACATACTTGACGTCGTGCTGAAGATGGACACGGCAAACATAAAGAACACACGAGAGAATATCGACGTGGAGGCCTTTGAGCGCGCGGCGGAGCTGCTGCTCTCGGCGACTCGCATATACGTAATAGGCTATCGCTCGAGCACTCCGCTCGCACAGTTTTTCGTCTATTACCTGAACTATATATTCGATAACGCGAGGCTCGTATCTGCGGGGGCTTCGGATATATATGCGCAGCTCATGCACGCGAGCAAAGGCGACGTGGTCATTGCTCTCGGCTTCCCGAGATACTCCACCCAGACGGTGGACGGAGCGCATTTTGCAAAGAGCAACGGCGCGACGGTCATAGCCATAACGGACAACGAGATGTCGCCGCTTTACGAGATAGCGGACCTGCGGCTGCTGGCGCGCACGGAGATGAACTCCTTTGTGGATTCCCTCGTCGCGCCCATGAGCGTAATAAACGCGCTTGTCGTTATGATAGGCCTCAGCAAAAAGCAGCAGCTGCTTCATAACTTTGACGTTGTGGAGAAAATATGGAGGGAAAAGGACGTCTATGTCCGCCCGGACAGCGATATGGTGCGCCCGGAGGAATATGATGCATAAGGTCATAGTCATAGGCGGCGGCCCGGCGGGCATGACTGCGGCGATCTTTGCCGCGCGTGGCGGCGCGGAGGTCACGCTTTTAGAGCGCAACGAAAAGCCGGGAAAGAAGCTTTTCATAACCGGCAAGGGAAGATGCAACCTCACCAACGACTGCGATACTGACGCTTTTTTTGAGAAGATACCCACAAACCCGAGATTTCTTATGAGCGCGGTATACGCCTTTACACCGCAGGACGTTATGCGGCTTTTCGAGGACGCGGGCGTACCCTTAAAGGTCGAGCGCGGACAGCGCGTTTTTCCCGTTTCGGACAAGTCCGGGGATATCGTGAGGGCCATGGAGCGCATGCTAATAAGCGCGGGCGTGAGAACGCTCACGGGCGAAAGAGCATCCTCGCTCATTATCAGGGACGGCGCTGTCCTTGGTGTGAAATGCGAGGGCGGATCGACGCATCGCGCGGACGCGGTCATAATAGCGACCGGCGGGCGCTCTTATCCTGCGACGGGCAGCACGGGCGACGGCTATGAGCTTGCGCGCTCGGCGCGGCATACCGTGACGGACCTTACGCCGTCGCTGGTGCCGATAGTTACGCGCGAGGCGGCTTTGTTTGCGGACGCGCAGGGGCTTTCGCTAAAAAACGTGACACTTACGCTGAAAAAGGGTGAAAAGCAGATATACTCGGATATGGGAGAGCTTTTAATAACGCATTTCGGAATATCCGGCCCTCTCGTGCTCTCGGCGAGCGCGCATATAAAGGGCGACGCCTCGGCGTATACGATAGAGATAGACCTAAAGCCTGCGCTCGACGAGAAGAAGCTGGACGCGCGCATACTGAGGGATTTTGACGCGCAGAAGAACAAAATGCTGAAAAACGTGCTCGGCGCGTTGGTGCCGTCGGGGCTCGTAGCGTCGGTGATAAGGCTCTCGGGAGCTGACGGCGATAAAAGCGTGAACTCCGTCACACGCGAGGAGAGGGCGGCTATTATAGAGACGGTAAAGCGCCTGACTATGCGCGTGCATTCCTTAAGGGGCATGGAGGAGGCGGTAGTCACGCGCGGAGGAGTCAATATAAAGGAGATAGACCCGCATACCATGCAGTCCAGGAAGGTAAACGGACTGTTCTTTGCGGGAGAGGTCATGGACGTGGACGGGTATACGGGCGGCTTTAACCTGCAGATAGCGTTTTCGACGGGCAGGCTCGCGGGGATATCGTGCGCGGAATACTGCGCGGAAAAATAAAAGCGGAGGCGGAAGATGGCACAGCATAAAATGAGCAGCGGCAGGCTTCTTGATGAAAAGGGACGGCTCGCGGAGGCGGGCTATGCGTTCTCTCTCGTGAAGGAGTATGACAGAAAGCATATAAAGGCGGGCAGGCTCCGCATAAAGGAATGGGATTATTACCTTATATACTGTGACAGCTTCGGCATAGCGCTCACCGTGGACGACAACTCGTATATGGGGCTTTTGAGCGTTTCTCTGCTCGACTTTGAGACGCCCGCCGAGACCACAAAGAGCCTTATGTCCCTCATGCCTCTCGGAAAGACGGGCTTTCCGCCCTCATCGGAGATCGGCGACGTATCCTTATCGATAGGCAAGGCACGCATGGACTTTTATAACGACGGAACGACCCGCCGCCTCGTATGCGATTATCCTGACTTTCGCGGCGGCTTGCCGTTCAAATGCGATATAACGCTGACGGACGCGCCGCGCGACAGCATGGTGATAGCCACGCCGTTCGACGAGAAGGACACAGCGTTCTATTATAATCAGAAGATAGTGGGAATGACCGCGCGCGGCAGCGCGGAGGCGGACGGAAGGAGCTTCGAGCTGCCCGAGGGTACGCTGGGGCTTTTAGACTGGGGCAGGGGAGTATGGACGTATGACAACACCTGGCACTGGAGCGCGGCTATGGGCAGACAGGACGGACATCTTATAGGCTTCAACCTCGGCTGCGGCTTTGGCAACACGTCTGCGGCGAGCGAAAACATGCTCTTTGTGGACGGCGTCGCGCATAAGCTTGAGGGAGTGGACTTTGGCATCCCCACAGGCGCGGACGGAAAGGACGATTATATGAGCCCGTGGCTTTTTGCCACGGACGACGGCAGGCTCGAGCTCACGTTTACGCCGATCATTGACCGCCGCGCGCTGACGTCTGCGGCAGTGATACTGAGCGACCAGCATCAGGTTTTCGGGCGCTTTGACGGGCATGTTGTGACGGACGACGGCAGCGAGATAAAAATATCGCACCTCTTAGGCTTTGCCGAAAAGGTGCGCAACAAGTGGTGAATTGAGTCACCCGCCTATCTGCGCGTCCGCGCCGCAGGCTTTTGCGAGGGCAAGAAGCTCGTCGAGGCGCGCGGGCGACTGCGGCTTTTTATCCGCATAGGCGTACTGCCTGCCTAACGCGGCGTATTTTGCGCCCGCCATGGCGTGGAACGGCAGCAAATGAAGAGGTATACCGAGCTCGGCGGCGAATTTCGCGCTGAGCTCTATGTTTTTATTGTCGTCGTTAAAGCCGGGTATGAGCGGAATGCGCATAATGACGCGCTTTTTTTCTTTTACAAGCTCGCGAAAGTTTTCCTCCGCACGCTCGTTGCCCATGCCGGTATATTCCCTCATGAGCGCGCTGTCCGAGTGTTTATAGTCCATCAAAAACAGATCGACAAGGGGTATGAGCTTTTCCCTCATATCGGCGGAAAAACCGCCGTGAGTTTCTATCGCGACGCTTATGCCCTCGCTGTTAAAGGCCTCCGCAAGCGCCAAAAGCAGCTCCGGACGGCAGGTGGGCTCGCCGCCGGATATGGTGACGCCGCCTCCGCTTTTCCGTAAAAATCTGATATCCCGTTTGACCTGCTCCACAAGCCCTGGTACGGACGCGGGAGAGCCGAATATGACGAGCGCGTCTCGCGGACAGACATATACGCAGTCGCCGCAGAGCGTGCAGGCCTCGCGGTCGATAAAGCCCGGGCGAACTGCTCCGGCGGGGCATACGCGCTCGCATGCCCCGCAGCCGATGCATTTATTCTCATAGCGTCCTATTTCGGGCAAAAAGCTCTGCGCCTCGGGGTTGGCGCACCATCCGCAGTGCAGATCGCAGCCCTTCAAAAATATGTTGACGCGTATGCCGTCTCCGTCGTGCAGAGAGTACCGCTGGACAGAGGTTATCACGAAAAGCTCATCTCCGTGCGGTCTATTATGTCGTTCTGTATATCCGCGTTGAGGTCTGTGAAGAATGCGGTATAGCCCGCCACGCGCACCACGAGATCGCGGTATTTATCCGGCTCCTTCTGAGCCGCGCGCAGAGTCTCCGCCGAGACGACGTTGAACTGTATATGATACCCGCCCGCGTCGAAAAAGCCCGTGAACAGGTCGACGAGAGAGCGCAGTCCCTTTGCTCCGGAAAGAGCGGTCGGGTGGTACTTTTGGTTATACTGAGAGCCGTTCGTTAGTATCATATGGTCGAGCGACGCGACGGACAGCGCGGCCTGAGTCGGGCCGTTCTTCTCGGCTCCGTGACAGGGTGAGCACGCCTCCGCTATGGGCGTAAAGGCCCTTCTGCCGTTCGGCAGAGCGCCGCAGACCGCGCCGAGAGGCACGTTTGCGGAGTTGGAATACATGCCCGGTACAAAGAAGCCGCCGCGAGTGTTCTTATGGCACTCCACGGACTTTGCGAACGAGGTCGCGAGGGCGTGAGCTATGCTGTTCGTGCAGGGCTCGTTGTTTCCGTATTTAGGCGCGTCGCGGCGCAGCATTATGAGCACGTCGTCATAGCCCTCGAAGTTTGCGTGTACGGCGTCCAAAAGCCTTTGCAGCGTGATGCGCTTTTCGTCGAAAACGAGCTTCTTTATGGCGGCGAGGCTGTCGACGCAGTCCGCAAAGCCCACGCCCTGTATGCCGTCATAGTTATATCTTGCGCCGCCGCTCTGCACCTCCTTGCCGTTTTTCAGGCAGTCGAGCGTAAACGCGGAGACGAACGGCAGGGGAGCCATGCGCGCGTGCATGGTGTCGATGGCGTTGGAAACGGCGACCTGATGCTTCACGAGCAGGCTTATATTCTCGAAAAATGCGCTCTCCAGCTCCTCATAGCTGCCGCCTATGCTTCGCTCCGGCGCGGCCTTGAGCCCGGTGATCGGGTCGACTCCGCCGTTTAAGGTTATCTCAAAGGCCTTTGCGAGATTGAAATAGCCCGAGTTGGCAAAGGCGTTCAGCTTGCCCTGTATGCCCATCTCCACGCAGCCTATCACACCGTAATCCCTGCGCGCGTCCGCGATATCCACGCCGCGGGAAACGAGAGAGGGTATGGCTATCTCGTCGTTGTACATGGCGGGCATTCCGAGCCCCTCGCGTATGACCTCTGCGGAGAGCATCAGGAGCTCGTCAGGGCTGCGGCGGTTCACTCTCACGCAGACCGAGGGCTGTGCCATGTGCACGCGCGCCGTGGTCTCGAGCAGCATATACGAGAGCTCGTTAGTGGCGTCGCTGCCGTCCTCGTTCTGCCCGCCGATGGTCACGGCCTGGGATATGGGGTGACCGCCGAAGGCCTTTGAGTCCTCCGCGTTCCATATCTGTATTATGGAGCCTATCTTGAGCCAGAGACAGTCAAGAAGCTCCTCCGCCTCCGCCTTGGTCAAAGCTCCGTTTTTAATATCATTTTCATAGAACGGGTATAGCATATTGTCGAGCCGTCCGAGCGAAATGCCCGTGCCGTCGGATTCTATCTGGGTTATGAGCTGTACGAAATACACCGTCTGCACAGCCTCGCGGAAGCTGCGCGCGGGCTCGAAAGGCACGCGGTCGCATATATCCGCTATAGTGAGCAGCTCTTTTTTACGCTCCGGAGAGGCGTTCTCCGCCTTTTCGCGCGCGAGTGCGGCATATCTGCCCGAGAATACGCGCACAGCGTCGCATACCGTTATGATCGCCTTATAGAACGGTATCTTATCGACTCCGTCCGCGCACGTCAGGTCGAGCGAGCTTAAAGCCGCCTCCGCCTCCGCTCTGAACGCGCAAAAGCCGTTCAACAGTACGTTTTCTATGCCTAAAAGCCAGTGTCCGCAGCCCTTTGTGAGGGTATAGCCGCACGTGAAAACGAGGGCGTTCATGGCGTCAACGGTGTCCTTTTCGAGCAGGGACATGGCGCTGTCGTATACCGTGCGTCCCTTCCAAAGCGGAATTAGCTTTCTTACGCGCGCCTTTGCGTCCTCACTTATGAGAAAGCGGGAGCCGTCGCGCTTTTCAAAGTCGTCGAGCTCGTCCTCCACCCATGTGTTTACGGCGGGGTTGAGCGTCGTAGCCCTAAGGCCGTTGCCCTGATTGCCGACTATGAGCTCGTCGTCGTTGATGATTATCGTCATCTCTGAAAGAGTGGCATAAAGCGCCATAGCCGCGCGAAGTATCGCGGGCTTGTCCTCGTTTTCGAGCAGCACGCGCGAGTATATCTCCGCGCGCTCGGGACATATTATGGGAGTCTCGTTTATAAGTCTGTTTCTCATTCGGTCAATTCTTGCCGTACGGATAAATCTACTCATTTCCTTACTCCTTTTCAGCACTATTGGTTTTTCCGCCTCCGAGACGGGAGAAGAATTTAAAGGTCAGAGGCCACGCAGCCCCCGCCGCCATCGTCATCAAAAAATACCTTATCGCGCTCGCCGATTCGTGTCCGCCCGTGAGTGAAAGCAGCGGAGCCTTCAGCAGCGTGCGCACGAGCATAGCCACGCCCATACCGCCTATTATCTTTAAAAGCTGCGCCCACCATACGGCTTTTGTCTCAAAGTGTATGAAATTCGTATCGAGTATGAATACGAGGAGCACGCCTGCCGACGTGCCGAGCATGGTATATGCGTTCTTCATGCCGGACGCTAAATTCTCCGCGTCCATACCGACCGGGGGCTGCCAGAGCTCTACAAAAAGCACGAACGCCGCGCCTATCGCCAGAAGCACGGAAAAGAACACATACAGCACCGAGGGCTTGCGCTCGGAAAGCTTGAATATGGGGTAAAACGCAAATACGAGCAATGTGCCGAAAAGAAGCGAAACGCCCACGTCGAGCAGTGTATGCACTCCGAGATACATGCGGGAGAAGCCCACAAGCAGCACTACGGCTATGAGGGCTATGCGCACCCAAAGCTTCTTTGCAAAGCGCGCGACGCCGCCGAACGTCGTCGTCGCTATCTGCGTATGCCCGCTGGGGAAGGAGTATCCACCCGCGCCCTCGCGCGCGCTTTCGACTATCGTAAAGTCCTTGTCGAGCACCCACGGACGCGGTATGCGGAACATAAGCTTTGCAAACTGGTTGACGACGGAGCCCAAAAAGCCGAGCGACAATAGATAGTAGCCCTTGCGCTTGTCAATACACCAGAAGAACAGCATGGCGACGCCCATGAACACCACCTCGGCGCCGAGATAGGTGAGTGCCGAGAGCACCGTATCGAGCAGGGGGGATCTGATCTGTTCAAATAATTTCAGTAATTCCATTCATTTCCTCCGTTTGTATTATTGCTGAACTATTTGTTAATAAAGCTCTGCATGAATTGACATTTATATGTCAAAAATAATACAATAACTAATATTGATGCGGTCGTGACGGCCTTTCCGTCCGACGTCGGTTTAGGATATTATATCACAATGACGAGAGTGTTGCATATTAAATGAGTACGTTAAGACGACGCAGAAGAAGGAAATACAAGAGGGGCTTATCATCCGGTACAGGGAGCTTTTTTTCAAGGCTCGGAGGCGCGATAGCCGACGGAGCGTCGTCTGTTGCGGCGTTTTTCGGACGCCTGCTGCCAAAAAGGCGCAGGGGCGAGCCTATATATAAGAGCCCGAGACTCATATTCTGCTGCGCGCTTGCGGTAGTTGCCGCGGGCATAGCGGTGCCGCTCATAGTATTCGGCGGCGGGCAAAAGGACGCCGCGGCGGACGCGGAGCCGGCGGCCGCGCCGAAATCCACGCCCGAGGCAATAGACATATATATAGGAGACGAGGGCCTGCGCGTAGAGAAGATACAGGCGAGGCTTATGAACCTTTTGTATATGGACGCAGACGAGCTCACGGAGGACGAGGACGGAGAACCGGTCGAGGGTGAGGACGGCGAGGCTGCCGAGGGCATCGACGAGGACGGCGACGGCGTTATAGACGGCGAGGGTGCAGAGCCCGGGGAAGAGGCCGGAGATACAGAGGGTACGGAGCCCGCAGAGGGCGAGGCCGCTGTCGGAGAGACGGCCGGAGAAGAAGAGGCGGGAGAAGAGGGGATCGCGGCGGAGACCGGTACTCCGATGGCGGCGGTCTTTACCGAGGGCATGGCAACGGCGGTCACTCGCTTTCAGCTGCTCTGCGGGCTCGAGCCCACCGGACACGTCACAAACGAGGTATGGAGCAGGCTCTTTGCCGCCGACGCGCCGGAGTGCGCGCTCGCCGCAGGCATGGAGGGCGAGGATATAAAGGAATATCAGGACCGCTTAAGGAACCTTGGCTATCTCGAGTCGGAGCCCACGGGCTTATACGGAACGGATACCGAGGAGGCCGTAAAGCTGTTCCAGGAGAGGAACTCCCTTACACAGACGGGTACGGTAACGTCGGAGACGTCGGAAATGCTTTATTCCGAGGACGTAACGGCGAACTTCATAGCATACGGCGACAAGAGCGACGCAGTGCTTTCCATGCAGGAGAAGCTGATAAGCCTCGGCTATCTTGTGGGCAAGGCGGACGGCTCTTACGGCCCCGCGACGCTCGCGGCGGTGAAGCTTTTTCAGCAGAAAAACGATCTCATAGTGGACGGCTATCTCGGGTATCAGACCAAGACACTGCTCATGTCCGACGATGCGGAGCACAACGCCTTTACCATAGGCGACGAGGGCAGCGAGGTCACGAGACTACAGGACAAGCTCGTCAAGCTCAAATACATAAATAAAGCCACGGGCTATTTCGGCAGCGATACCGATACGGCTGTGCGCAACTTTCAGAAGCTGAACGGGCTCTCCGCAGACGGCAAGGCAGGCCCGAAGACTCTCGCAGTGCTCTATTCCGACAGCGCGGTCGTTGCAAAAACGACGGTCAAGGTAGGGCAGAACTCCAAGGTCAACAGCTTCATCACCGCCGCAAAGAGCAAGATGGGCAACCGCTATGTCGGAGGAGGCAAGGGCCCCAACGTTTTCGACTGCTCGGGCTTTGTATACTGGTGCCTGAAGCAGGCGGGCATAAAGCAGAGCTACGTCACCTCGGTGACCTGGCGCACCGTGGGCAACTATAAGACCATAAAGGATATAGACAGCCTTAAGAAGGGCGATATAATATGCTTTAAGCCGCATCATGTGGGCATAATACTCGACTCCAACTACATGATAGACGCCTCGAGCAGCAACGGCAAGGTCGTTAAGCGCAGCTATAAGACCGCGTATTGGAGAAGAAACTTCGTCTGCGCACGAAGGGTGTTCTGACAACAGTATAAAGTTCTGTTTTTTCGGGGCCGCGATAAGCGGCCCCTTTTAAGACCGTCAAAAACAGCATCGAGACGAAAAAACATCATAGGGACGGCCAACCCGCCGCTCTGACAGAAATCACACATAAATTCAAAATAATCACAAAAATCCATAGCTTTCATATATATGATGTGATAAGATGGACACAGGTTTTTAGATTGGTGCTATTATGGTTTACACAGTCGACTTTTGTATCGTATCCGCCGCATATCTGTCTCTGACGGCTTTCTTTTATCTGCGGCAGGCAAAGATCCCGAGCTTGCGCAGCAAGGTTTTCAGTGCGCTTATTTTGTGCGGTCTTTTGTCGGTGCTGCTGGATATCGTGTCTGCGCTCATAGAGCCGGCCTCGCGGTTCTTTCCCATATGGTCGGTTTATGCTGTAAACATACTTTTCCTGTGCTCATTACAGTTCACTGCACTGCTGTTTTTGGAATATACGCTCATAATATCCGGCGTTTATCTATGGATGAAGGCCTGGCTCAGGCACTGCGCTCTTATACCCTTTTTAGCGGCGGTGCTGCTCATAGCGCTCTCTCCTGTCATGGGAGAGCACGGCATTTTTTATCTCGATGCGCAGGGCGGGTATTTTCACGGAGAGCTGCATATACTCATATACATTTCCGTGGTGATATATCTGCTGTCCGGGATCGCGGTCGTGCTTTTAAGACGCAAGAGCATCAGCGGAGAAAAAATCGCGGTCGTATTCAGCTTTTTAGCGGCGGCGTTCGCCGCTATACTCATACAGCTGAGCTCGCCCTCGCTGCTCGTCAATACCACGGCGACGGCTTTCGTGATAATACTCATATATCACCTTTTGGAGGCGCCGGGGACGCATATGGACGCGCTCACAAAGGTTCTGAACCGCACGGCCATGCCCGAGCTCATAAAGGATCTTTATGAGGAGAACCAGCGGTGCACGCTCATGATATTCGCGCTGCACTCCTTTCATCTTGTGAATCAGTCCATAGGCACAAAGAACGGCGATGCGGCGCTGATGGCATACGCGGACTATTTGAAGCAGAAATATTCGAGATGCTATGTGATACGCTCCGAGGGCGATATGTTCACGGTCGTGAGAACAGGCGGGAGGCCTGTTGCCGAGGCGGAGCTGAAGGACATATACGACGGTTTGCGTCAGATATTTTCAATTGGCAGCATGGAGGTCAGACTAAGCGTATCCTTGGCAGGCATAAACAGCGAGGACTGTGAAAGCGCAGAGGAGCTTATGTCGCTCGTGGACTGCGTGACAAAGCTGCACAGAGAGGATGAGCTTAAAAAAGTGCTCATGGCGGACGCTGACTTCAGGGCTGCCCGCCGGCGCATAACCGACATAGAGCAGGCCACGGAGAACGCCATAGCCGAGGACAGGGTGGAGGTGTACTTTCAGCCGATATTCGGACGGGATGGCAGAATGACCGCGCTCGAGGCGCTTTTAAGGATATTCGACCCGAAGCTCGGCATGCTGCCGACTCAGGAGCTCGTGGAGTTGGCGGAGAAGAACGGAACGATATCAGCACTGGGCGAGAGGATACTCAGACGTACCTGCGCGTTCATACGCGATAACGGCGTGTCGGAGTGGGGGCTTGACCATATAGGAGTGAACCTGTCCGCGGTGCAGTGCATAAGGGACGATCTTTATGACGAGATAATGAGCGTGACCGCAGAATACGGCGTCAGCCCGTCGCTTTTATCCTTTGAGATAACGGAGACGGCCGCCGCGTCGTTATCACAGGTAAGGCAGAACATGGAGCGCATCACAAGGGAGGGCTTCAGCTTTTTGCTCGACGACTTTGGCAAGGGCTATGCAAATTTCAGAAATCTTGCGCAGCTGCCGTACTATTGCATAAAGATAGATAAGCTTTTGCTTTGGGACGCGCAGAAGGAGCCCGAGAAAATGAGGCTCCTCACAGGAGTGGTCGGCATCATAAAGAGGCTTGGCCTAAAGAGCCTGTGCGAGGGAGTGGAGACAAAGCGCCAGGAGCTGCTGCTCATAGGCCTTGGCGTGGATATGCTGCAGGGCTATCTGTATTCAAAGCCGCTGTCGCCCGAGAAGCTCATAGAATTTGCGGGGGAGGCGGCGAAATGAGATATAACTATAATTTCGATATCGCTACCGTGCTGTTCTTCAGCCTGACGATAATATTCTATATAAGGAAGAAGCGTATAAAGGACAAGGCGGACGTGCTCTTCCGCACGATGCTGATATTCAGCATGACCTCCACAGTGTTCGACTTTCTCTCCGCTGCGCTGGAGTCCGTATGCATGGCGCATCCGTTCTGGATACTCTATGCGGTGAATATCATATTCATAGCGGCGATGCAGGCGTGCCTGCCGGTGTTTTTCCTGTATTCCTGCGCGTCTGCGGGCAGGTTCTACCGTATGTCCGCCGCCGTGCGCGCGGCGACGATGATTCCGTTTGCCGTCACGATGACGCTCTTGCTGCTTTCGCCGGTGGGACGGTTCGGCGTATTCTATATCGATGAAAACCATATGTACCAGACGGGAGCGACGCATCTCGCCTTGTATTTCAACACGGCGGTCTATATGATAGCCAGCCTTTTAATGCTGTTTAAGAATATACGCACGGTCAGCCGCGCCGCACGCAACGTCATATTTATTTTCAGCGTTCTCGTTTTTATCTCCATAGTGATGCAGCTCGTTTCCCCCGGGCAGCTTTTAACGGCGTCCGGCACCGCGCTGGCGCTGACGGCGGTGTTCTATGCGCTGCAGTCTCCCATAGACAGGATAAATCCCCTTACGGGCGCTTTCAGCCGTACGATGCTGCCGTCTATACTGCGCGAGCTCGGGCAGAAGCGGCAGAGCTATACCATGCTGATGATATCCCTTTTCTCGTTTGAGGAGATGTCGCGCGCATACGGCGCGGTATTCGGGGATGCCATATTGAAGGAGCTGTCCGCAAAGCTGCAGGCTCGCTATCCCGAGGGCATGGTGGTCTATATGGATACCTGCGAGTTCGTTGTGGTAGTAAAGAGGCTGATGGGCGAGGAGGAGGCCGAGAAAACAAGGCATACGCTGCTCGGCATATTGAAAAAGGACTGCGGAGAGATACCCATGGAAATTAGCTTCGCGGCGCTCCCGAGCGGAAAGGAGCACGATGTTAACGATACGCTCGTGACCATGGACTGTATTTTCAGAGAAAAGCGGCTTACGCATGGAGACGGAGTATTTTACGCGGACGCGAAGTACCGCACGGAGTGCAAGAAAAGCATGCTGTTTGAGAGCTCTCTAGAGAGCGTTTTTAAGGACGGAAGGCCGGAGCTGATACTAAAGCCGTATTTTGACAGAGACAGACGCTTTGCCGGAGCGGATGCGCAGCTATCCATAAAGCATCCGGCGACAGGGGGTGTTTCGCATGAACAGCTTTTTTCTGCGGCGGAGCGCGCCGGAATGGTGTGGGAATACTATTCAATGCTGTTCGGGCTGTTGGAAAAGGAAAAGGAGAGGCTTGGAGGGCAATCGGTGGGAATAGAGCTCTCTGCGGCGGTATGTATACAAAAGGATGCCGCGGAACGGCTGAAAAGGATGGTCGAGTCAGCCGGCATGCTGCCTTCGGGGATCGCGCTTAGCATAAGGGAAGAGGAGCTTGCATCGGCGCTTCCCGCAGTTTATGAAAATGTCGGAGCACTCAAGGACATGGGCTTCATGATAGTCATGACGGACTTTGCCGTGGGCTATACCGATCTGTCAAGAATATCGGAACGCGTTTTTACCGCCGTCAGACTCCATGAGAGCCTTATGCTTGAAGCGCGGGACGCAAGACAGCTGGCAATGCTTGAGGGAGTGGTCTCCATAATAAAGAACGCGGGCATAATACCGATATGCGCCGGGGTGGATACGCCTGAGGATATAAAACGCGCGGTCAGCGCCGGAGCGGAGCTGATGCAGGGAAAGGAAATGCCGTCGGCAGTGTAAAAAAGGTCGCATACAAAAACTCCCGGGATTTGCTCCCGGGAGTTTTTGTTCGGTCAGAGCTTGACCCAAGCCTTTTTCTGATTGCTTTCGTAGCTTTTCTCGAGCCAATGCATTATGCGTATGCCGTCGTCTATGCTCGGATAATAGCCGCCGTCCTTGCCCTCGACAGCGTCGATATATGGGCCGTATATGTTGGCAAAGCAATAATACAGTCCCTCGTGATGCCCGGCGGGGAGCCTGCCCGCGCTTGAGTAAGGCAGCACATACTGTCTGCCCTTTGATATGCGCATAGTAGGATTATCGGCGAGAGTCATGTTAAAGACCTCCGCTTCCTCGTTGCACCACTCTATAGAGCCCTTTGTGCCGTATATGCGGATGCGGATGCCGTTATCGTTACCGTGGGCTATCTGAGAGGCCCATATAACGCCCGTCGCCCCGTTTTCGTACTTCATAAGCACGCTGGAGTTGGTATCGGTCTTGAATCCGCCGAAGTTATCGAGAGTACAGCAGACGTCTGAGACCTCAAGTCCGGTCAGGAAGTTGATCGTAAACGCAACGTGGCTGCCGATATCGGATATAGAATTCATACGCCCGGTGAATTCCGGATCGGTGCGCCAGGGCGCTATTCCCGTGTTGCCCGCCAGCCAGTCCTGAGCATATTCGCCCATGACCATGAGGATATCGCCAAGGTCGCCGCGCTTTATAATATCGCGCGCGTGCTGCAATATCGGATATCCCGAATACGTAAACGTTACGCAGAATTTCAGCCCCTTGCTGTCGGCCAGCTCCTTAAGCTCCCTTGCTTGCCACTCGTCTGTGGTCACGGGCTTGTCGGAGGAGACGTTTATGCCCGCGTTCAGGAATGCCTTGGCGGTCTCGTAATGGTTGGAGTTGGGGGTGGTTATAACGACGAAGCTTATGCCGTCGGGTCTTTCTGCCTCGGCCTTCGCCATCTCTGCGGGAGAGGAATATATCCTGTCCGCAGCTATTCCGCGCGCTTCGCCTGCGGCCTTGTTTTTTTCGGCGTTTCTCGAAAAGCAGCCCGCCACGAGCTCTGCCTTATGCGTTGCCTCGATGCCGCGTATATGCACATCCGCTATAAACGAACCGATTGCCGCGCCGCAAATACCGTATTTCATCATTGCTTATATTCTCCTTTTTAATCGCGCTGATCGACGTTTGCCCACGTGAGAGCGCCGGCCTTTTCGAATATGATGACGTTTTTGAGGAATGCGATAGCCTTGTCGAGACCTTCCTCCTGCGTCATATATGTATCCTCGTGCTCGATGCTTATTACATAGTCATAGCCTATATCGACGAGGGTTGACATGATCTGCTTCCAATAGAACTCGTTGTGACCGTAGCCCACTGTTCTGAAGAGCCACTGTCTGTCTGCCTTATAGGTGTTGTAGTTCTTCGCGTCTATTCTTCCGTTTCTGCGGATGTTGTCCCAGCACTCCACGCTGTCCTTTGCATGGAAGTGGAATATGCAGTCGCGAAGCTCCTTTATCGCGGTGGGAACGTCTATATCCTGCCAAACAATGTTGGAGGGATCAAAGTTGCAGCCCAGAGACTTTATGCCGACGGCGTTTCTGAGCTTTAACACTGTCTCGGGATTGTATACCGAGAAGCCGGGGTGCATCTCAAGAGCGATCTTTACTCCGTGATCCTCTGCAAACTGAGCGGCCTCCTTCCAGAAGGGTATAAGAACCTCCTCCCATTGCCAGTTATACAGCTTCTCAAAGTCGTCCGGCCAGGGCTGTACGACCCAGTTGGGGTACTTGCCTCCGGGCTCGCCGGGGCAGCCCGAGAAGTTGTTTACGACCTTTACGCCCAGCTTTTCTGCGAGAAGTATTGCCTGCTTAAGCTGACGGTAAAACTCCTTTTGCAGATCTGCGTTAGGATGAACCATGTTCTCGTGACAAGAAAGAGCGCTTATTTCGATATCGTATGGCTTGAAGGTATCCTTAAAGGCTTCAAACGCCTTTGGATCGGCTAAAAGCACGTCCGGGTCGCAGTGAGCCTTTCCCACAACTCCGCCGCAGCCTATCTCAACAGCCCGTATGCCCTTGGGAGCGAGCAGGGCGAGCGTATCCGCAAGACTCCTGTCGCTGTAAAGACAAGTCAATACTCCGAGTTTCATGTAAAAGTCCTCCTTGTTATTTAAAATACGGTCGGCGACCGTTTTTATACATAAGGGCAGACGTTCTCAGTCCTCTCTCCCGAGAGGTAAAAGCTCTTTTATGGCGGAGTTGTCTAAAAGGCGAACGCTCAGGCTGACCTCTTTGCTGCCGTATGCAGGGATATCTGTGAGCTCGCCGCGCTCCCGGTTTGCGGTGCGTCCGTCGCAGTGGCAAGTGCACGGCTCTATGCCCATGGCATAATCGCCGGCTGTAAAGCTCTGCCAGTTGCAAAGATACGGAAGCTCGGACGGGTCAGAGCATATCGCAACGCCGATCCCAAGGGGCTCGTTTACGCAGGCGCCGAACGCTTCTCCGTTCTCTCCCGCTCGCTGCTCATAGAAGAAGCAGTTCTCCGGAGCGCCCGCCGCGGGAGCAAGAAAGCCGTATCTGTCGTTTATGCGTTTCTCGGCGTTTTCGTCTACGGGCATTTGGAATTTATGGGTGGTGACGAAGCGCGCGTTTTCATCGAGCAGAGGATAGCCCATATTGAAGTGATAGAGCAGCGCAACGCTCTCGGGCAGCGCTGAAAGGTTTGTGATAACGTCGTGTATGTGTATTTCGGGCTTTCCGTATTCAAGGGTGATCGTCCTATATAGCTCAAGGCTGCTGCCGAAGAGCCTGCTTTCACGCGTTTTGCCGGATATCGTAATAACGGGCGTGTCCCCGGAAAGGCTGCGCTCGGCGCACACCTCGGACGCGGGAAATGTATCTATCCTTCCGTGAAAGCCAAAGTCCTCGCCGTCGCAGATATCGGGAACGCCCACGTTTTTAAGCCCGCAGGTCGTGAGAAAGCCGCCGTAAAAGGTGTTTATTCCCTCGCCGCCAATACGGTCACAGAACGCGGCGTTAAAAAGACCCGCCTTGCTGAGAAACGAGAGATTGATCCCCTTCCATGAGAGACGTGCAATGTTGAGTCCCCTGCCCGGAAGCACGGTCATGCCGATATCGCCGCTCGTGACCTCGATGGCGGAGAGCCCGCTTTCGGGCCCGTCCTCATAGGTCATCCTTCGGACAGAAAACACCTGTGACGGGTTTCCGGTATACTGCAAAATACGATAAGTCTTGTCTGACAGGTTCATTGTCGACCCCTTACGATTTCTTGTATCATCATTACATACTTTTTATAACGTATAATATAATTATAGTATTCGCAAAACCGGATGTCAAGGAATGATTTTAACGATAAATGTCAGATTGGAAGACTCGGCGAATCCCACGAATAATGCTTTTATCTTGAGAAGCATAAATGATCGGTTCTTTACGGATTGTGATGTATCGGTAAAGCATATATAATCATATGTATAAGAAACAGATCGTTATTCAGGCTTGCAGGAACTTTTTGCGGATAATGGTCGTCATAATAACGAAAAGAAAATGCCTGTAAGGCAGGAGGAAGAAGAATGAGAAAGATTTTTATAGCGGCGCTGTGCTTTGCGCTTGCAGTTTGCGCAGCGGGATGTGCGGCAAAAACCAGTGAGATCCCAAATCCCATGGAAGAGCTGCCCTCCGCTGAGGATTTCGCAGAGCTGGGCGTCAGCATCGACGCGCCGGAAGGCGCGACCGACGTCAAGTATTTCATAATAAGCGGCAAGCTCGCGCAGGTATCGTTCACTCTCGACGGAAGGGACTTTACATACCGCTGTGCGGATGAGGACGAGGGCGATATAACGGGCGTATACGATGAATTTCGTGACGAGGAGCTTGCTGTCAACGCGGAATATCCCGACGGATGTATAGAGGTACGAATAAGAACCACTATTGATGGAGGCAGGCTTGCGACTTGGGAAAACGGCGGAAAAACGTTCTCGCTTTTTACCGTAAGTGAAATGAGTGACGACGAGATAACCTCACTCTGCCTAAGGCTATGCGAAGCATGAATAGGCGCTGCATTATTATAGGAGCAGGGGATCTTTGCGGAGAGATAAGTCTTTGCAGGGGTGATTTTGTGATCGCGGCAGACGCGGGCTGCGAAAAAGCCAAGGAGGAGGGGATAACTCCGGATCTCATAATAGGAGACTTTGACTCATTGGGGCGCGTTCCGAAAGGAGACAACGTAATTGCGCTGCCTGTGGCAAAGGACGACACCGATATGATGTATGCGGTAAAGACCGGGCTTAAACTCGGGTATAAGGAGTTTCTGCTATACGGCGGCACGGGCGGCAGGATAGACCATACGCTCGCCAATATACAAACTCTTTCGTATATATGTCTGCACGGAGCGATAGGCTATCTTTTCGGAGACGGCTTTAAAATTACCGTGATAGGCAACACGCGCTTAAGATTTAAGGAGCATAAGGGGAGGATATCCGTCTTTTGCGCGGGGGGAGAGGCAAGGGGAGTGTATCTCAGAGGTATGGAGTTTCCCCTAACGGACGCAACGCTTACGTTCGATATGCCGCTCGGAGTCAGCAATGCTTTTAAAGATGAAAAAGCCGAGGTTGAGGTGAGAGACGGCCTGCTCGCCGTGTACTGGGAGGGCAACGAGGATATGCCTCTGCCGTGTACGGCAGAGTGATATGCTTTTCCGAAAAAAAGTAATTCATGCATAAAAAACCGTTGACAAAGTGTAAACGATGATGTATCTTTACATGAAATGAATATTGATTTAAAGGCTGTGACGAAGACGGCAAGGGTATCGGCGATATAAAGAGAGTCGGTGTGTGGTGCGAACCGATACGAGGATATCCCATAAAAAGCCCATCACTTCCGAGCCGAAGGCCCCAAAGCCGCTTTTTCTTGCGGTGAGTAGACGTCTTCCGTGACTGCTGCGTGAATGCATTAGGGCTTGATGGAGCCTGAGAGCGGCGGTGAGCTTCACCGCAAATTGAGTGGTACCGCGGGTGCATATTTAAAGAAAATATGGCTCGTCTCAAAAGGGATTTTGAGACGGGTCTTTTTGTTTACCGAAAGGAGAAGGAGAATGCAGACCAACAGCTTATCGAATCAGCTTATGGAGGTGGCGCTGCGCATACGCGAGATGCGCGGGATAGCGGGCTTTTCCGTTGAGGATATGGCGAGGAAAACGGACGTCACGCCGGAGGATTATAAGAGATACGAGGCGGGAGAGGCGGATTTTCCGTTTACGTTCATACATAAATGCGCGCTGGCGTTCGGGATAGGAATGACGGATCTTTTGGAGGGCAGGAGCGCGCATCTTTCGTCCTATACCGTCACGAGGAGCGGCGGCGGACAGCAGACCGCAAAGGAGAAGGGCATAGAGATATCGAGCCTTGCTCCGCTTTTCAGGAAGAAGATAGCCGAGCCGTATTACGTAAAATACGAGTACATGCCCGAGCAGCAGCACTCGCCCATACACCTTATAACCCATTCCGGTCAGGAGTTCGACCTTATACTGAACGGCAGCCTAAAGGTGCAGATAGGCGACAATATAGAAGTCCTCTCGGAGGGCGACAGCATCTATTACAACAGCTCCGAGCCTCACGGCATGATAGCCGTCGGAGGGCGCGACTGCCACTTTTTGGCGGTAGTGCTGCCCGGAGAGGACGTGCCTCAGGAGGAGATAACAGAGACTATAGCCACGGCTGCAAAGACTGGCGAGCTCATATGCAAGAAATTTATCTCCACGCGCGAGAACGACAAGGGCGCGCTCGAAACGATGGAGTTCAAAAACGAGGAGAGCTTCAACTTTGCCTATGACATCGTGGACGCCGTTGCGGAAAAATATCCCGACAAGTTAGCGATGATACACCTTGATAATGAAAAGCACGAGACGCGCTTTACCTATCGGCAGATGAAGCGCGCGTCCTCGCAGTGCGCGAACTATTTCAAGTCCCTCGGCATAAAGAAGGGCGACCGCGTTATGCTCGTCTTAAAGCGGCGCTATGAGTTCTGGTTCTCCATGCTCGCGCTGCATAAGCTCGGAGCGATAGCCATTCCCGCGACGAGCCTGCTGCAGGCGCACGACTTTGAATACCGCTTTGAGGCGGCGGGCGTCTCCGCGATAATCTGCGCCGAGGACAATAATATCCCCGTACAGGTAGAGCTGGCAGAGAAGAACGGATATTCGGCAGGCGTAAAGATACTCGCGGGCGCGAGGCGCGAGGGCTGGCACTCATTCGACGACGAATATACCATGTTCTCGAGCAAGTTCGAGCGCACGGAGGAGACTGCCTGCGGCAGCGACCCCATGATAATGCTGTTTACGTCCGGCACGACGGGCAACCCGAAGATAGCTCTGCACAGCTATAAATACCCCTTCGGACACTTCCTCACGGCGAAATACTGGCATGGTGTACAGCCGGACGGTCTGCACTTCACGATATCCGATACGGGCTGGGGCAAGGCTCTCTGGGGCAAGCTCTACGGTCAGTGGATGTGCGAGGGCGTGGTGTTCACCTACGATTTTGACCGCTTTGACGCGGCGGATATACTGCCGATGTTTGCAAAGTATCATATAACGACGTTCTGCGCGCCGCCGACGATGTACCGCATGATGATAAAGGAGGATCTCTCGGGCTACGACCTGTCCTCCGTGACGCATGCAACGACTGCGGGCGAGGCCATGAACCCCGAGGTATACAGGCAGATAGAGAAGCAGAC
>CAYVOZ010000022.1:0-23040 GCA_964453325.1 uncultured Christensenellaceae bacterium
ATGGCTAATTTGCTTTTATACAAAAAAATGTCTGTTCTTCAGCAATGAAATTTTTGTTATTTTGAGAGGGAGAAGTCAATTTAGTCCGGCAAGAGGTGATTTATTTTATGCCAGCTTTTCCAACCATTCAATTGAAAGGTTATATAGTTCTATGATGTTTTATATACCATAGCATTCTGTAATTAAAATGTTGATTATAAAGTGTTGATTGGTTCACTTTTACTATATTTGTAGGGTAACGATGTATAAAAAAGCTTTGATGTTGCCAGCAAGTGTGAAAAATTGACACAGCAGACAATTTGCTACTTAACGACAAAAAAAAGGAAAACGTTAAAATGAACATCCATCGCACAAAACGGCACATTTGAAAGCCGCACCATCCTGCACGAAACCCAAGCTTGCAAAAGAGCTGTTTTTTTGCCAACACACCTATAAAACAATTACTATATTTGCCAATATTTGACAAGTCAATAAAACAACGATGAAAAGTCAATTTGGTGATCGTATCAGGACACTCAGGGTGAAGCAAAATTTATATTTGCGGCAGGTTGCACCATTGCTTGAAATGGACACGGCTCAACTGAGTAAGATTGAAAAAGGGCTTCGGCAATTGAAGAGAGAACAGATTCCAATCTTGGCCAATATTCTCAAAGTTGAAAAAGATGAACTCTTAACACTTTGGGTAGCTGATCAGATTATTGATGTCACAAGTGGCGAAAATGTTGCATTGAAAGCGATGCGAGTTGCAGAGAAGGAAATTATAAGTAATAGAAAGAAAAAGGACAATAGTGGCAACAAATAAACATGCTATAATAAGATATCATGCTTTAGACCAGTGTTTCAGTAACCCTGGGAAAAGGTATTTTATTTATGACCTCATAGAGGTATGCAATGATGCTTTGTATGAGTATACAGGATCATCAGATGGCGTGAAAAGGAGACAAATATTTGAGGATATAAAATTCATGGAAAGTGAGCAAGGGTGGTCTGTGCCTCTTGAGCGTTTTAAAGATGGTAAACAAGTATATTATCGTTATTCAGATAGGAATTATTCGATAAAAAACCAAGCAGTAAATGAATCAGAAGCAAAGCAATTAATGGAGACTTTATCAATTCTTACTAGATTCAAAGGCATGCCTCAATTTGAGTGGATGGAAGAAATGCTTATAAGGATTGAATCAGCTTTTAACCTAAAAGGTAGCACCAATATAATTGTAGGCTTTGAACAAAATCAATACTTGAAAGGACTAAACCACTTTAAGGAAATATTTAATTCAATCCAATACAAAAGGGTGCTCAAAATCGAATACAAAGGATTTAAACAAATTAAATCAACACAAGTAATTTTCCATCCTTATTTTCTAAAACAATACAACAGCAGATGGTTCCTTTTTGGCTACAATGAAGCCTTTAATTCTATTAGTAATTTAGCCTTAGACCGTATTGTTAGTTTAAAAGTCATCAGTAAAAAATACCAAGAAAATAATGCAATAAATTTTGAAGAGTATTTCGATGATGTAGTTGGTGTAACTGTTTCTGAAACGGTAAAGCCAATAAAAATCCAACTTGAAATTGCAAATTCCCTTTGGCCATATATTGAGAGCAAACCAATCCACGGATCACAGCGAATCATTTCTAAAAAACAACCTAATGTGATTATTGAACTGGAAGTACAAATTAATTATGAATTAATAACAACAATTTTTGCTTATGGTGAAGGGTTAAAAGTGTTGCAACCTGAAGAAGTGCGGGTGGGTATTATGAACAAGGCAAAAGCCTTATTAAACAACTATTTATAACCTATGCACATCCACTGCACACATACTATTCATCTTTGCTTTGTCAATCAAATAATTGAGTTATGATGAAAGAATTGAAGTTAGATAATATTATTCCGGTAGAGGCAATCACAAGTAGATTGTGGTCGGTTTTTGATGTGCTAAGAAGTGAACCTGTTTCTTCGGAAGATTATCATCTTATTCTTTTTCTTTTAACAATATACAAAGATGGTTATTTACATGAGGCTATCAACTCTACGCCTAATGATGTGTGGTATTCCATTGAAGATTGCATTAGAAAATCTAATGCCGAAAATTATCATCAAATAATTGAGATTTCCGGTGCTTTTGATCATTCATTAAAGCGTTTAAGCAATAGAGCTTTACAAAAAATTATTCAAGTACTCTTCAGCATAAATATCGATGAACTGAAACTTCACTTCTCTGATATTTTCGATAATGTATTATATCGGTTAGCAAAATCCCAGGGTCGTCATGGCGGTGAGTTTATCCAACCAATTGAATTGTCAAGGCTGGTTTGCAACTTAGCTGACCTTGAATCAAAATCTACGGTTTTTAATCCCTTTGCAGGTGTTGCATCGTTTGGAGTATTTCTTGATGAAGGTCAAAGCTATTTTGGGCAGGAAATTAATTATACAACTTGGGCTATTGGTGCTCTTCGACTTCTTGCTTATGAAAGACCTGGTGAATCAAAATATGTTAAAGGTGATTCAATTCTGCATTGGCCAGCAGACAATCAGAAATTTGATCTTGTTGTTTCCAATCCTCCCTATGGGTTAAGGTTGGGCTACAACTACAGGGAAGTCTATCCTCAATATAGAACGGCTGAACAACTCCTAATTGAAAAAGGAATTTCTTCACTAACTCATAAAGGAAAACTAATCGCTATTCTTCCTAATGGCTTTTTGTTTAGAGGCGGTTCAGAGCAGCGTTTAAGAGAACATTTAGTTGAATCAGATTTAGTTGAATCCATTGTTGCACTGCCGGGTGGTTTACTTTTAAATACAGGTATGCCTTTAGTTATTTTGGTACTTAACAAAGCTAAAAGGATGCCTGGTATTGTTAAGTTTATAGATGCTAAAAATTACGTGGAATCAAAAGGCTCCAGGGAAAAGAGACTAAATGATTACACATTACTTTCAGTCCTAAGTAAAGATCAAGAGTCTGATTCTGTTAGAATAGTTTCTATTAATCAAATAAGAGAGCTTGAGTATAACCTAAGTGTCCCAAGATATTTTCAAAAAAATTTTGAAGGTGTAAAATTGTTTGATATTCTGGAGTATGTCCGGGGCAGTAGAATTGCAAATGTTGAAAGCGGCAAGCTTTTCAGAATTAGAGATTTAAAAGATGATAAACTTGATTATTTTCTTGATGAAAATAGTGTTGAAGAATCCGAATTAAGAAGACCTGATATTAGGGTAATCGAGGATTCTGTTTTGTTACTTGCAATTAGATGGCATACGCTAAAGCCAACTTTTTTCAAATATACAGGTACGCCTATTTTGCTAGCCAATGATATTATTGCGTTTAAGGTTAATGATTCAGTAGTAAATATTGGTTATTTAGTAAATGAGCTACATGCTGACTATATTCAGGAGCAATTAGAATCATACCGTATTGGAGATACTATTCCTTTTATAAGAAGAGATGATTTACTGGATATAAAAATTAAGCTCCCTTCCCTTAATGAGCAAATTGCAAAAGTGCAGGGCATTGAAGAATTATCCAACAAGATAAAGTCGCTTCAGCAGGAGCGAAACGCTTTGGCACATGGCCGTTCAAATTCTCGTTTCAATGAGTTTGCATCATTAAAGCACACACTGGGTCGTCCAAGACAAAATATTTTGGATTGGTCTGATAACCTAATCCATTTTTTTGGTAATAAGAGTACTGAAATTGATAAGCTGAATAAATCCTTTGCTGAGTTCTATGATATAGATATGCTTTCTGCTCTTAATGAAATTAAGAGAGATATTAATTTCATGTCCGAGATTTTGGAGAAAGGGGAAAATGGGCTTGTTGTCAATGACTATCCTTTGCAGTTAGTGGCCTTGTCAGACATTAACGCTTTAGTTAATGAAATTACACACAATGGTTTCAAGTTTAAGATTAAGAAACTGCCATTGAAGGGTGAGAAATTAAAGGAACGTGGCATAGATTGTAATCCAACTCTTTTAAGAACACTTATTGATAATGTTTTAACCAATGCAAATAAGCATGGTTATGCAAAGAAGGACACATCGAACGAAGTAGTCATTGAATTAACTGTAGTTGATGAACAGTTGATTCTTGAAATCAAAAATAATGGTAAGCCATTCCCTAAAAATTTCGATAAGGAAAAGTTTATCAGTAAATATTCTACTGCAAATCCTGATGCAGGCAGTGGTCTTGGTGGCTATGACGTTAATCGGATTGCTGAATACTTTAATAATCCAGCTTGGGAATTGATACTTAATGAAGATCCTATTTTTCCTGTAAGATTCAAGTTTCAGTTTCCATTAAAATTTGTGAAATAATATGGAAGACATCTTTTACAACATACTTTGGATAGATGATGAGCATGAAACATTGTCCGGCACTAAAGGCCGAGCAAAGCGGAATGGCATTAATCTCATTCCTTATAAATCCTTAGATGGAGGCATGAGTGAATTAGAGCGAAACTATCCTTATTATGATGGCGTTCTTTTAGATGCCAAATTTTTTGAAAACGAGGATGATGAAGCAGGTTCTGAGGATACCTATGCATCTTTCCGTGCTAAAGACCGCATACTTCAGCTTCCAAAGAAATTTGAGATTTTTATTTTAACAGGCCAGGCAGAAGCATATGAGGATAGAACCTTTAAAAAAGCTTTTACTAAGGTTTACGAAAAGGGCAAAGACGAAGATGTAAATCGCCTTTTTAGTGATATTAAAGAATCGGCAAAGTGTCAACTTGATACACAGCTACGCCACTCATTTAAAAGGGTCTTTGATTTATGTACCGAAAGATACGTTGGTGAATTAGCTGGACAGGATTTACTAAACTTATTAAAGGTTACTGATGAATCTGATATTGATAATGATTTCAATACTATCCGGAAAATAATTGAAGATCTATTTACAGCATTTCATAAGTATAATTTAATTCCTATTGAATTTGTCAGTCCGGGTGTGGCATTAAATGAAAGCAGTAAATTTTTGGCAGGCAAATCTTCCGATGGATCACTGTTTACTGAAAAGGGTTTTCAGCACCTGGAAGAAACACATTTACCTCAGCAGATAGCATCTTATTTAAGAAGCATTTTATCAATTACACAGGTAGGGTCCCACCGTTCAAGTATAGATAAGTATGTAAAGTTGGTAAGAACACCTTATCTATTTAAAAGTGTTTTGTATCAATTGATGGACGTGCTGGTTTGGTTTAAAATGTATGTAGATGGAAATCCTAAAACAGAGAATTGGCAAAGAACTAAAGGTGTTATTGCTGAAGCTAGGGCTATGCCTTCAGAGTTAATTGAGGGCAAGGTGATTAATATGAATATTGATAAGGGCTTTGCATTTTTTCAACCTGATGCTGGCGGATCAAACATTTTTATTCCCCCACATTTAGTTACAGCTAATAGCCTTAAAAACGATTTACCTGTTTCAGTGGAAATTGAAGAGTATGTAGATAACCGGTGTGGTGAAACAAAAAACAGAGTAAAAAGAATTGAACAACTATCGTAATGAATAATAACATATGACAGCAGACCAACTTAAAGAATTAGAAAACACCCTTTGGCAGGCAGCTGACAAGCTTCGTGTGGATAGTGGATTGAAGGCAAGTGAATATGCTACCCCTATTTTGGGTTTAATATTCCTGCGGTTTGCATCTATCCGATACAATCGTATTAAACCTGAAATTGAAGCTGTGTTAAAAGCCCAGAAAGGCAACCGTATGCAGCAAAGCGAAGCAGAAATTGCCATCGCTAAATGTGGATTTTATTTGCCTAAGGAGGCACAATACGAGTACTTATTGAGCTTGCCAGAAGAAGAAGACATAGCCAAAGCTATTAAACACGCGATGGAAGAAATCGAGAAGTATAAGCCCGAACTACTCGACAGTCTGCCCAAAGACGAATACTTTAAACTGTATTCACCTGATGACAGAACATTACCCAAATCGTTATTGAAAATATTTGCCAATATTCCGGAGGATGCTACAGGTGATGTGTTTGGTAAAGTGTATGAATATTTCCTAAGTGAATTTGCCTTGGCAGAAGGACAAGGTGGTGGAGAGTTCTTTACCCCCACTTCGGTGGTAAAGCTGATGGTGGAAGTAATTGAACCTTACAAAGGGACCATCTTCGACCCCGCTTGCGGTAGTGCAGGTATGTTTGTTCAAAGCTCTTATTTCGTTGATAGAAGAAGAGAAGAGTTGCACGATACCGACACCAAAGACCTGATGGTATATGGTGCAGAACGAACACCGGAAACGGTGAAACTGGCCCGGATGAACATTGCGGTAAATGGTTTGCGTGGCGAAATAAAACCTGCCAATAGCTATTATGAAGACCCCTATAACAGTTATCAAAAGTTTGATTATGTGATGGCCAATCCTCCCTTTAATGTGGATGATGTAAACCTCGACCGGGTAAAGAACCAATTACGATTTAACGAATACGGCATACCGCAAAACAAAACCAAAAGTGCCGCCAAAAAGGGTAAGGAGAAAGATGTGAATACCGTACCCAACGCCAATTACCTCTGGATAAATCTTTTTGCTACTTCTTTGAAGCCCACAGGCAGAGCAGCTTTGGTAATGGCCAATAGTGCCAGCGATGCCCGAAACAGCGAAGCTGATATTAGAAAGAACCTGGTTAAAAGCGGAGTGATAGATGGGATGCTTACACTACCCAAGAATATGTTTTACACCGTTACACTACCTGCTACATTGTGGTTTTTTGACAAGAGCAATGCAGGTACTGAGCATAAAATATTGTTTGTAGATGCCCGTAATATTTTCAGGCAGGTTACCCGTGCCTTGCGTGAATTTACCGAAGAGCATATACAAAACATTGCCACCATTTTCCGCTTGTTCCGTGGCGAAACAGAACGCCTCTCTGCTTTATTGAATAAGTACAAAACCCAGGCTGATGATTATGCCACCAAGGCAGCAGCTCAATTAAAAGTAGTGGAGCAACTCAAAAAAGAAAAGCCTGAAAATACAACGGATAGCAAGGCTGAAGAAAGAGACGGTAAGCGTTGGGAAAAACAAGTGGAGGAAGCCGAAAAACAATACAAGGCTTTACACGACAAGCAACTTTATTTTGAAGCAGAAATACAATGGCTGAACGAACGCTTCCCTAGTGGCGTGTATGAAGATGTAACGGGTTTATGTAAAGCGGCCACTTTTGCTGAAATAGAAGAACAGGACTGGAGTGTGAACCCGGGCCGATATGTGGGTGTGGTGATTGAGGAAGATGGTTTAACGGAGGAGGAGTTTTTAGCAGAGATGAAGGAAAGGCATCTAAGTCTAAATCTATTAAATAACAGTGCTGACAGATTAAAGGAATTGATCAATGAAAATCTATCCTTAATCCAAAACTAATATGGTAAAATGGCAAGGATATAAGCTTAATGAATTAGGCAAAGTTAATCGTGGAAAATCAAAACATCGTCCACGAAATGAACCTTCATTGTTTGGAGGCAAATATCCATTTATACAAACAGGAGAAATTAAAGCTACAGATTTTTACATAACCAATTATTCTCAGACATACAGTGAAAAGGGATTAGCTCAAAGTAAACTTTGGAAGAAAGGAACACTTTGTATAACTATTGCCGCCAACATTGCCGAAACTGCTATACTTGGCATAGATGCTTGTTTTCCTGATAGTATAATTGGCTTTGTTGCGGATGAGAATAAGTCAGATGTTAAATTCATTAAGTATCATTTCGACCTATTGAAATTGCATCTTCAATCCATTTCACAAGGCACAACACAAGATAATCTAAGCCAAGAAAAATTATTAAAGTTTGATTTTACTGTTCCAATTGATGTTAAGCACCAACAACGCATCGCCTCCATCCTATCTGCTTATGATGATTTAATTGAAGTAAACAACCAACGCATCAAACTGCTGGAAGAAACAGCCCGTGAGTTGTACAAAGAATGGTTTGTAAGGATGCGGTTTCCCGAATACAAAAAGTCTAAATTCAAAAAAGGGATACCAACTGATTGGCGAATTGAACCTATTGGAAAGGTTATTGACTATCACATTGGCGGTGGTTGGGGAAATGATAATAAAGACAATCAATTTTCGGTTGCAGGTTATGTTATTAGGGGAACTGATATTCCTAAAGTAAGAGCAGGGCAAGCCAATCAGGATGTTTACCGTTTTCACAAAGCCTCCAATATGAAATCAAGAGAGCTTATTGAAGGCGATATAGTTTTTGAAACTGCCGGAGGTAGTGAAGGGCAGCCATTAGGCCGCACTTGCTATATCACGCAGGAAATGTTGGATGCGTATGGCGACAAAGTAATGGCAGCAAGTTTCTGCAAACAAATTCGCACAACAAGCATTCCATCACTCTACCTCTATTATTTTCTGAACTACCTGTACGATACAGGTATGATTGAAGCCTACCAGGTACAATCAACAGGGATCAGCAACTATCAGTTTGAGCCTTTCTTAAAGTTTCAGCAAATCATTTTACCAAAAGATGACTTGATGCAATCCTTTCATGATAAGGCGATACTGATGCAAAAACAGATTGCCATTTTAGGACAACAAAACAACCAACTCCGCGAAATTCGAGATAGGCTGTTGCCGAGGTTGATTAGTGGGAAGTTGGCGGTGAAGGAGGTTAAAGAAAATATTACGGCATGAAATCTAAAGTTAATCTCATAGAGTATGTTCATCCTAAAATGGATTTGATGTTTGTGGCCTTAAATGCACCCGAAGTTTCAAATGCAAATGCACATTGGTTTAGTTACAATCTTAGTTTTTGGAATTTGCTATTCAGAGCAGGTGTGATTACACAAACTATTTCAGATCCTAAACAAGGAGATGTTACGGTATTCGGCAGTAACATAATCAACTATGGAAATTGGATTATTGGTGTTACCGATTTAAACAGAGATGTTGTTGCTACCAAAAGCACTCATGTAAAAACAGATAGCAACCAAGTAAAAAGAATACTATCAATTATTGAAAACAATGCAACGAAAAGAATTTGTTTGATGCATTCAAAGGTGGCAGAAGAGTTTGAGAGACATGGAATTATTGTCAGAAACAATAAGCAAGGAGTAAATGAATTTGGTATTGTAGGCAAGTACAAATCAACGGTAATTTACGAAGTGCCATTTCCTAGCGGCAACTCTATACCTAAAAAAGAAATTTATTATTCAAAACTAATTAGCTAATGGCAAGCATAGGCTGGATAGATTTTTCAACCAACGACAGAAACCGGGTAGGATCGGTTTTAGACCTGCTGCGTCCGGAAGGCATGGTAGATGAGTTGGGCATGGGTACTATCCGTGATGCTTTGGCCAATCAGTTATTCCCTGGCATCTCTACCATCCAAACCCGGGCTAAATACTTTTTTATCATTCCTTATATTTTATACGATTATCAAGCCACAAAGCCAGCACAACGCAGGGGCAAAACCCCTTCTAAATTTCTGGAAGATAGAGAGTACGAAATCATGTGGGCACTGGCTGAACAATATGAATATCAGGAGGGCAATGGTGTAATAGGTATCAGTAAACGTAAGCCGAACAAAATCGTAAGACGGCCATCGGCTATTTATTGGAATGGCTTATACACCTATCAATTCATAAATACAAATGGGTTGGCAGCAGATAGTTTTTTAAGGCAGTCTGTCAATCCTTCAATGGAAACATTACTTTCCTCAGTACAGCAAGGTGATGATACTACAGGCGATGATGCAGATGCGGAACATGAGAATGTATTTAAGATAAGAGTATCGCCTAAATTAAACTGGAATGAAAATCTAACACTTGAATTGGATAAAGGGGAAGCTGAGTTTTTTCAGGACCGCATACTATCCATTGCCAAAGGCAAATTGATTGCCGAACTCTTGCAACAGGATAAGCTCTGGAAAATATTTATACAAGCTGAAAACTTTATGCAGTTTGCAAAAGCGGCATTGTCACTTCCACTTTCAGATAAACTGAAAGCAATGCTCATTTTAGCCCACGATTTTTCTGAATTAATGTATGGGGCTCATTTGGCATACAACTGTCAGTTGCACCATAAGAAATTTAACAGCGATTACTTTGACGAGGATTTTCAGGACTGGATAGACGGCATTGAAGATAATATGCTCGATTATTCCAACTTCAATCCTGATATACTATTCAGTTATGCTACCACTACAAAGTCAACAACAGTTCAGTTTGTAAAAGACTGGTGGAAACAAACACAAAACGGATGCAAGGATGTAAAGAAAAGAGATACCCTGATAGAACAACAGGAAGCAATGGTAAAAGGTGGCAAAGCCCGTTTGCGTTGGAAAAAAACAGATGATGTAAAAGAAAATAATTGGCTTGGGTTAAGGCATTTTGATTATCGCTTTTTCCAGGCACGAACCATTTTAAAAGATATTAGAACAGGAATAAATAACTAAGATGCTGCACCCTAAACACAATAGAATAGATTATGGAGATCAACTCATTCCACCAGATGGGTATGAATTGGCCTATGCTATTGGCACATCTTATTCCTTAGACCTCGAAGCCCTGATGATATTGCCTGTGCTTTGTTTTATGCTCAAAAATTAGATAGTAATGCTGATGAATTGAGGTACGATATGTTGGATGCCATTACTAAAGCAGCAGATAAAATTACGGTGTACTATCAAAACGGGCAGTTGAAAGCACCTCAGAAATACCATCACCTGATGGCATACTGGGAAAAGGGCATACAGCCAGTTACCATGCCTCACCATGCCAGTTCATTTCATCCAAAAGTTTGGGTAATCAGGTATGAAGGCAAAGGCTTAACTCCTAAGTATAGGGTATTGGTTACAAGTCGCAACCTTACCTTTGCCCGTGATTGGGATATGGCTTTTGCAACAGATGGTGAAGTGTCGGACAAAGAGCAGACTAAGAATAAACCATTGGTGCATTTTTTACAATACCTGAATACTACTGGCAAGAAAATTATACCGGCAGCATTTTTAAATGATTTACTAAAAGTAAAATTCGACCTTCCAGAAAAATTTGATGCGTTCAAATTTGTTCCGATAGGCATACCTAATTCAGAAACAGGTAAGCCTTATAACAACCCAATTACAGCGGCCAAAAACCTTTGGGAAGAAATGCTGATTGTTTCGCCCTTCGTGGATAAAACAACATTGAACAGCATCTATGAAGCCACCAGCAAAACGCCTTACCTGTTAAGCAGAAAAGAAGAATTGGATGCTGTGGATGAGGAAACACTGAACTTATTTGACTGTTGGCAGTTTTCCACCTTCTTTCAGGAAGCAGAATATTTTCAGGAATTAGAAGACGATGGAACGCCTCCACTTGCACAGAGCCTACATGCAAAGCTTTTTGTGGCCATGCAAGATCGTGTGCCTTATTGGTATTTAGGATCAGCCAATTGCAGTGACCCTGCCCAGGGTAGAAATGTAGAATTTATGGTTGAATTAAAAGCCGGTAATTGGGCTGGCTTAAAAACCAAAGACATATTTAAAGCCCTTACAGATCCTGCCAAATCGGAAGGCATTACTTTATTTACTCCTTACACTTTTGAAGCAAGAGTTTCGGTAGAAGAACAAAAGAATATTGATTTAGCCATCAGGAAAATCAAATATGATTTAACACAGCTTCCTGTAAAAGGTACAACAACATTAATTGAAGGCGGCACAGCTTATAACCTCACTATACAGATTGATGCAAGTCACCTGACATTGCCCAAAGGATTTGAAGTAAAGCTAAAGCCCCTTCCTGAAAACCAAAAAGCAGGTGTAGCCATTAATCCGGAAAAAATAAATAGCATCGACAATTTTGGCGGATATGCCGAAACAGCATTGAGTATATTTTTAGTATTTGAAATTGCAAAAGATGGCCATGTTCACAGTCAGTTTCTACTGCCAATGGAAATTGAATTACCAAACAGCAGGCTTAATAAAATATTCTCTGCCATTATTGATAGCAGAGAGAAGTTTTTAAAATACCTCACATTCTTATTAACTGGAGAAGAAACGGATCTCATTGTTAATGCCAAAGGGAATAAGGATAAAACATCTGCAAATGGAAATGATGCGTGGGCATTTACAGGTACACCCGTTTATGAAAAATTACTAATAGCATCCAGCCGTTTTCCGGATAAGTTAAAATCAATTGATACTTTAATTCAACGCCTGAAAGAAGAAACAACCGAATTAGATGAACCTATTATTACCGCAGAGTTCGAGGGCTTCTGGAATGTATTTCAAACCTTTATTAAAAACAAAAATTGATAATGAAGGAAAAAATACAAGAAACATTAGCAGGGCTAAAGGACTTCCAGTTAAAAACGGTGGATTACGTTTTTAAGCAGTTGTATGTAAAAGGCCGAAGCAAAATGTTGATTGCGGATGAGGTAGGCTTGGGTAAAACTATTGTGGCAAAGGGCATTATTGCGAAGGCATTTGGTCAGTTTACACCCACACCGAATAAAAAGGTTTTCAATGTTATTTATATCTGCTCCAATCAGGCATTGGCGAGACAAAATTTAAAGAAGCTCAATTTCTCAGGCGATAATTTAGCCATTGATTATTCAGAGGATGATGATCGATTAACGGGCTTGGCCTATATATCTGCAAAAGAAGAACAACAATTCCCTTTCAGAATAAAAGCCTTTACCCCTGCTACCTCCTTTGATGATAAAACCCATGCTGGCAAAGCCGATGAAAGAGTTCTGTTGTATAGGCTTCTATATTCATACAGCGATTTCAAGCCTTTAAGCAATAGTTTAAAATGGATACTGAAAGGCAATAGAAGAATTAAGGATGAAAATTGGGAGGCTCGTATTCAGTATGCCGAGGAATTAGACAACGGAAAAGAAATAGCCTGGTTAAAGAAAATCAGGCCAAAAGTATATAGTGAATTTAAGAAAGCATTAAATAAAACAGTAAGTCCTGCGGATTTACCAAAGTCATTCAATGCAGCAGGTATCAGCTACCCTGTAAAATATTGGACACTGCTGAAGAACCTTTGTCAATTGGGCATTCGTAAAAACAATTATTACCATTACAATTTCAGTAAGGAGCTCATAAGTTCATTGCGTTTCTTTTTGTCAAGAGTTTGTATTGAGTTTTTACAAGCAGATATTTTTATCCTTGATGAATTTCAACGCTACAAGAAACTAATTGACAAAACAGGTGGCAACGAAGAAGACGACAAAGAAGAAGTAAGTCCTGCAATTCAGTTGGCAAGGGATATATTTTCTTTTGAAGATTCTAAAATCCTCATGCTGTCTGCTACACCATTTAAGCCATACACCAATGACTTCGATGAATTGAATGGAGAGGTGCATTACAATGAATTTATTACGGTTCTTCAGTTTTTGATGGCAGATAAAGCGGCTGAATTTTGGAAGGAGTATGAACATGATCGTAAAGCATTATTTGGTTTTTTACGTCATCCGGATACGTTGGATGCACAAATGCCAAGTGCAATAGGATTAAAAAACAAATTAGAAACCCTATACCGCACCAGCATTGTTAGAACAGAAAAGCTGCTTGCCTCCAACGACAGGGATGCACTGATAAAACATGTAAATGAACCAATTTCCATTCAGCCCGAAGACATCAATGATTTTGTTGTTTTAGACCAGATTACCTTATTGCTTAATAAAGATCATAAAGCATCATTACCTGTTCCTTTGGAATATGTAAAGTCTTGTCCTTTTGCCTTATCATTCTTAGATAATTATCAGCACAAAGAAAAAATCAGAAATCTGATTTTAGAAGATGCGGCACTTCAGCAATTGGTAAGGCAAACAAAGCACGGCTGGGTTAATCTGAAAGACATTAATGATTACAAACCACTTATTCCGCCAAGAGCAAAATCGCTTCCCAATGCTAAGCTGCGTTTGTTGTTAGATGAAACAGTACACAATAATGGTTGGAAATATTTGTGGATACCCCCTTCCGTTCCATACTATGAATTAGATGGTGCTTTCAAAGATAGCTTGGGGTATTCTAAAACATTAATTTTCTCATCGTGGAAATTGGTTCCTCGTATGGTGGCATCATTGGTTTCGTATGAGGCCGAACGGCTTTCAATTGGCAATCCGAAATCAATTTCTGACAGGGAGAAAAAGGAGAAGGAGAATTTTAAACCGTATTACTTTCAAAAAAGAAGATCTCCAAGGCCACAGTTTACCTTCAAGGTTTTAAAAGAGGAACAGGAACCTCAGCAAATGAATAATTTCATACTTTCTTATCCTTGCCTGTTTCTTGCCAATTTGCATGACCCGGCTATAAATGTTGCAGAGAAAAAATCAGTTCAGCAAATCAAAGCTGAAATAAAGAGCCAGTTGATGGCTACTTTCAAAAGACTTAATCTTAACCAATATGTAAGTGGTGAAGGTGACTGGCAAAAGTGGTACTGGTTGGGTCCTCTCTTATTAGATAAAGCAAGTGAAAATAATAAGGTGCTAACAGAATGGCTATCTAAGGGAATACCGCCATCAGAACTTTCGATTGATGCTGAGAGTATCGGTACTGATAAAGATGAAAGTATCGGCAGAAAAACACATTTTGAATTGGCAAAAGCTGCTTTCACCAGCCATTCCCCCATTGCGGCAGGTAAACTAAGCAATGAGCAACTGGAAGTGATTTGTGAACACATGGCTGAGCTTACAATTGGTTCACCGGCAATATGCTATTTGAGAAGCCAAAGAAGGTATAAAGAATTGTCAAATGATTTATTCGATGCCGCCTTCAATGTGTGCTCCGCTTTTCTAACTATGTTCAATAAACCGGAGAGCATTGCCATCGTAAGGTTGCACACAAAGGATGGTGATTATTGGGAACGGGCATTGCGATACATGATTGATGGAAATATGCAGGCTATGCTGGATGAATTTGTGTATCTGCTGATAAATGGCGAGAATATTCAATCCACAAATGAGTTGAGTGATTTCATTTCCGATATTCTTTCTGTAAGAACTGCCACTTCAGACATTGAAGATTACCCAACATTTTTAGACAATCTAACTAAAGAAAAGCCAAAGCGTAAAGCCATAAGGTCGCATTATGCCGTTGATTTTGGCACTCAAAAAATAAATACAGCTAAAGGTGCAGGTCGACAAATAAATATTCGCCAAGCCTTTAATTCACCTTTCAGACCTTTTGTTTTGGCCTCCACATCCATTGGTCAGGAGGGTTTGGATTTTCATTTGTATTGTAAAAAAATATTCCATTGGAATCTGCCTTCAAACCCCATTGATTTTGAGCAAAGAGAAGGCAGAATACATCGCTATCAAGGGCTTGTAATCAGGCTCAATCTGGCAAGTAAATACAGAGATCAGATAGCCTATGGTAATACCCAAAATAATATTTGGAAAGAGGTCTTTAAATATGCTGAAAAGGAAAAAGCCCAGGCTAAGTTTTCCTGTGATTTAGTACCATACTGGCATACCGAAACATTGAGTGATATAAAGATAGAAAGATTCGTGCCTTTGTATCCTTTCAGCAGAGATATTGAGAAGTTCAATAATCTAATTAAAATACTCACATTTTACAGATTAACATTCGGGCAACCACGTCAGGAAGAATTGGTGGATGCTCTTCATGATTCAGGTTTTAGTGATGAGGTAATCCAAAAATTAGATGATTTAATTATTAACCTTAGCCCAATAAGATTTACATAATATGGCAAATTTTATATCAGAAGATCAAATAGAAAAAGCAACCATAGAGGTGTTTGTACACAACCTCGGGTATCGTCATATCAATTGTATTGATAAAGACTTAACGGGCCGTTTGAATGAAACAGATGTCATCATTAAGCCATTGCTAAAGAAAAAGTTGATTGAATTAAATCCAACGCTTTCTGCCTCAGCCATTGAGGAAGCCTACGAACAGCTTTGCCAAACAAGATTAGATAAAAGTGATCTGATGGCTAATAAAGAAGCCTATGGTCTGATAAAAAATGGCGTACAGGTTGAAATTAATAATGCACAAGGTCGTAAAGAGCCCGCCACCGTTAAAGTGATTGACTTTAATGAGAAGACAAAAAACGATTACCTGGTAGTTTCACAATTATGGATACAAGGTCCATTTATTCGTAGAAGACCAGATTTAATAGTATTTGTGAATGGCTTACCCCTCATTTTCATTGAGCTTAAAAATAGCAACATTGCTCTTCGTAATGCTTACGATGATAATTTGCTCAATTACCGTAAAGACATTCCGTTGTTGTTTCATTATAATGCAATATGCATACTCAGTAATGGTTTAGAAACAAAAGTGGGTAGTTTCAATTCCGGGTATGAGCACTTTTTTCATTGGCTAAGAGCGGAAAATGAAAATCAAGTTCCGGATAAAAAACGCATTAAACAATATGGAGTTAGTTTAGACTATGCTGTATTAGGGCTATGTGAAAAACAGCGATTCCTTGACTACGTAGAAAATTTCATTCTCTACTACAATGATATTGCAAAGATTGCTGCTAAGAACCATCAGTTCCTTGGAGTAAACAATGCCATCAGTAATTTCTCACTTCGCTTAGAACACGATGCTGCCGGCACAGACACAGGGAATAAAGGTAAGTTGGGCGTTTTCTGGCATACACAAGGTAGCGGCAAAAGTTATAGTATGATTTTCTTTGCCCGAAAAGTGTTCAGGAAATTTACCGGCAATTACACTTTCCTGATTGTGACAGACAGAGATGATTTAGATGGCCAGATATACCGTAATTTCTTGGGTGCAGGTGCATTCAGTAAAGATACCAAATGCAGACCAAAAGATAGCGAAGACCTTAGAGCGATGTTGCAAACCAATACACGGTATGTTTTTACACTGATACAGAAATTTCGTTATCCCAAAGGGCAGGCTTACCCTGTATTGTCACTTCGCAACGACATCATTGTTATTATAGATGAGGCCCACAGAACACAGTACAAAGACCTGGCTGAAAACATGCGTACAGGTTTGCCAAATGCACAATACATGGCCTTTACTGGCACACCGCTTTTGGGCAGTAAAAAATTGACGCATGAATGGTTTGGAGACAATGTATCTGAATACAACTTCAAGCAAAGTATCGAAGATGAGGCTACTGTTCCGCTTTTTTATCATAAAAGGGTTCCCGAAGTATTACTTCAAAATGACGATATAGATGATGATCTGGCTGATATTGTAAGTGATGAAAATCTCACAGAGGAACAGCAAATAAAATTAGAAAGAGAATTTGCTCAGGAAATGAGTGTGCTCAAAGCTGATGATCGCTTGGAAATAATTGCTAAAGACATAGTCTATCATTTCCCACGCAGAGGCTATCTTGGTAAAGGCATGGTGGTGACTATTGACAAGTTCACCGCTGTAAAAATGTATGATAAAGTAAAGCGTTTGTGGGAAGAAGAAAAGCGGAACATCCAGCGTCAGATAAACGAAGAAAAGGACAAAGTTGCAAAAGATGATTTGAAGCGTAAAACCGACATGGCAGTTATTGTGAGCGAGGAAGCGGGAGAAGAAGAAAAGTTTGAAAGGCAAGGATTAGATATTAAAACCCATAGAAAGCGGATATTGACTGTGGATGAAAACGGTCAGGATTTAGAAAGCAAATTTAAAGACCCTAAAGATTCACTACAGTTGGTTTTTGTATGCAGCATGTGGCTAACAGGTTTTGACGCACCAACTGTTTCTACTCTGTATTTAGATAAGCCCATGAAAGACCATACCCTAATGCAAACAATTGCAAGGGCAAACAGGGTTACAGATTTTTTGATAAATACCAAACCCAAGAAAAACGGTTTAATAGTAGATTACTACAATGTTTTCCGAAATCTTAAAAAGGCGTTTGCATCATATGGTGGTGGTTCAATTGGAGCCGGTGAAGGGAAAGGCGAAGATGCTCCGGTTCAGGAAAAAGACCAATTGTATGTATTGCTGAAAGATGCTATAAATGAATGCAATGAATGGTGTCTAAATATTGGTATTGATTTAAATAACATAAAAGAATCAAACTTAATCTTTAGCAAGCTGAGTCTTTTTGATGAATACGCTGATACTATTGTTGCAAATGATGAACATAGAAAACAGTTTATAGTTTACGACAATACCATTGATGCTTTGTATGAAGCATGTAAACCAGAAATATTAGGTCGTAGAAAGGAGTTTCCATTGGCAGCTATTGTTCATTATCTCCGGGAGGTGATTGATGGCAGGGCTGACAGAGGAAATCTGGACAGTGCTAAAAGAAGAATTGGTAAATTATTAGATGATAGCATTGTTGCTCAGGAAGATGCAAGATCAAACGAGCCCCAATTTGAAAATATGGTGACAGAAGGTCCGGTATATGCTATCAAGGCATGGAAACAAATCGACCTCAGTAAATTAAATATTGAAAAGTTAAGGAAAGAGTATAAAGAAGCACCTCATAAGAACATTGAAATTTCAGATTTGAGGGCTTTTATATCTAACAAATTACAGCAGATGATGGAGCGAAATACCACCCGTAACAGCTTTGCTCAAAAATTACAGGAAATTATTGACCGCTACAATTCCGGCAATGCAAGCAATGAGAGTTATTTCGATGATTTGATGGATTTTGTAGAAAAGATGAGAGAGGAAGAAATGAGGGCTGCAAGAGAAGGCATGACCGAAGCGGAACTCGAAATATTCGATTTAATAAAGAAAGAGAATCTTACCAAAGATGAGAAACAGAAAGTAAAGTTAGCAGCCAAGAACTTGTTACATAAGTTAAAAGACGATAAACCAACTGTGTTGATTACAGATTGGTATAAGGATACACAGACAAGATTTCAAGTACAAGCTGTGATTAAAAAGGTCTTGAACGATACTTTGCCTCAAAGCTATGATAGGGCTGTATATAGCAACAAATGTGACATTGTTTTTGATCACTTTCTAATGATGGCACAAAACGGGAATCTCAAGACTTATGCTTAACATTTAATGAAAAAAATATGGCACTTTACAGTAATCAAATAGGCAACCTTAAAGAAGTAAAAGAAAAGCCCTTTAAATTGGAGAAAGACATTCAAAAGGTTTTTGAAACAAACCTATCCGCTATAATGGGTTTGGAATTAGTTAAGAGTGAGTTTACCATCAAAAACAAGCGGATAGATACCTTGGCTTATGACAAACAAGCATGTGCCTTTATCATCATCGAATACAAAAGAGATAGAAACAATAGTGTCGTTGACCAGGGTTTCACTTACCTGAGTCTTATGTTGGAGAACAAAGCAGATTTTATTGTAGAGTACAACGAAAGCTTGAAGCGAAACCTAAAAAGAGAAGATATAGATTGGAGCCAAACCCGGGTTGCTTTTGTGTCACCCAGCTTTACAGAAAACCAAATTCAGGCCACAAACTTCAAAGATATTGGCATTGAGCTGTGGGAAGTGAAGCAATACGAGAATGATACCATCGCTATCAGTCCAATAAAGAAATCTAATGCAGCGGAAAGTATTAAACCATTAACCAAAAATAAGGAGGCGCTTAAAAAAGTGACAGAAGAAATAAAGGTTTACACCGAAGAAGAGCATCTTTCTAAAACGAGTGAAAGTATTACTGAGCTCTACGAAAAATTTAGGCAGGGAATTTTACAACTGGATGATGACATTGAAATCAAGCCTAAGAAGATGGAAATTGGTTTTAGAAAAGACAGCAAAGTGTTCGCTGATGTTTGTATTTTGAAGAACTCTCTTAAAATTTGGATTAACGTGAAAAAGGGAAAGTTAGACGATCCCAAGAAACTTGCCGAAGATGTATCGGATAAAGGCCACTGGGGCAATGGGGATTATCAAATACATATAGTGGACGACAAAGACCTGGAATATATAATGAGCCTCGTAAAACAAGTATTATGAATGATTGAGATGTTTAATGGACTTTGTAAATAGCAGATTAAAATATTCAAGCAATGGGAATACATCAACCTTATTATAGGATATACAGACCGGGATCGTCATGTGATTATATTAATGACTCTCGGAATGTAGATAACATGTACACACTCATTAGGGCTTTTAGCCTGCTTGAAGATGACTTGTTGCAATTGTTTACATGTGTTGAACCTACTAACGATAACTTTAGAGTATATTCTCATAGATTGTACGAACTCTTATTGAGAGCTTCAACCGAATTTGAAACTAATGCTATGCAGATATTGACATATAACGGATACACGAAAAAAAAAGGCAATTTAAATATCACGGATTATTTTAAAATTAACGAAGCAACTAAGCTATCTGAATATGAAGTTACTTGCGAATTATGGCACTCTATGGAGGTGTTTAAACCATTTCAAGAGTGGCGTTTAGGACACTCGATTAGTTGGTATCAGGCATACAACGATGTTAAGCATAACAGAAACTCTGAATTTTCAAAAGCTTCTTTAAATAATGTAATGAATGCTATTACTGGTGTCCTTGCCATTCTGTACGCACAATTTGACTATTTTGCAATCACCGGCCCTATGGTTATTGGAGCTTGGTATGTGCAAGTTTCAGACAACGAATATAGTGAACCTATCAATAATAAATCTATTTTTCATGTTTCAAGGCCTATTTGGTCCGAAGAAGAAAAATACTCGTTTAATTGGGATGAAATAAAGAATTCAAATAATGCATTTGAAAAATTCTCTTTTTCGGTATAGATTAAGTCTATATAAAAAGACTTCTTTTAAAAATTATTATTAGCACTATCCAATAAATTGTGTAAACGATAATGCATAACCAGAAAACATTATTAATTCTAACCATTAATCAAATGGAATCACAATTGATAGCAAATAAGTGGCAGGATATCCCGCCAGAACTGTAAAATTTGGGAAAACATCTATTTAATACAAGTATTGAGCAACTTTAATAAATCTTGTAGCTCCTTTATGTTTGTTTTAAATCTAATATGACACTCTTTGGTTTCACTTGACTTAAGTTTACGCATTTGACTCAATATATTCCTAGATCGGGATTTAGATACTCCAAATCTAACTTCGATGGCATCAAAGGCTGCTTCTTTTGATTCTAAAAATGATTTTCCTCTTCCTAGGTTATATTTTACGATATTATCAAATATTTCGCATAACTCGTAATCTCTCTGAATAGTATTTCTGGACATATTTTTGGAGCACCATTAATTTTTTTTAGCCATTATTGAACATCCCTTTTGTATTACAAAGACCTAATATCCAGGTTTATACAATTTATAACGGATATAAGTTTTATGTCACCAAATACTCAAGGATGTATTCTTAAATTTTAATAGGAAATATTTTAAGCCACAAAGTTATTTTAAAAAAAACAGTGTCACCCCATACGAGGATCCTTTGAGGGGTACCCCCACATTGCCTCCACTATCATTTTCAGACGCCTCTTACCTTTTCGTTTTTCTGTGCTATTAGATGATCCAGATACGCTTCCGCTTCCCACTCCGTTAGGGCGAATATCCACCTTGCTTCCTCTATCCACTCCCTGCGTGTCAGGCTCTCCAATTTCCGGCCGTTTTTCTCTTCCCAGGCCAGGATCCTTTGTTTGCGTTCCTCCTCTAGTGTCATTGTCTTTTGGTTTTTGTGTGTTTTTAGACTCGGTGTCGTTCTGCGAATCTACTAAATCTTTTTTAGAATCACTAACATTTTCTTTGTTAATTTCTTCTAAATTAAAGTTTGTAACATAATCATAACTATCAATTTCTTTTTCAAAGCGCTCCATTCCGGGATATTTCATAACGGACATATATGACATTTTTAAATATGGCTTAATGGCATCGCCAATCAGCTCAACCATTTTTTTTGCATAGTCGGCAAACTTCCTTGCTCCTTCCTCAATAAGATAGCCACCCACTTGCAGGGCGTCAAATGCTGTTTGAGGATTGAAGCCGGCGTTAAGGTTGCCTAGGCTAGCTTTCAGTCTGGCAATAGCCGCTAGAGCTGCTTCTTCTGTGAATAGTTTATTATTCTTTCCAAATTCGTCTTGTGGCTTAATCTCCGGGGTTGTATCTGTTGTCTCTTTTGGGGGCTTGAATCGTGACTCCGGCTTGCTTTGATTGTCTTGTATTTCCTTATCTGTAATAGCAAGCTGCCCGGCATTTTCTTTTATGCCGGTCTCTTTTGACTGTTTTAGCTTGGTGATTTTTCCCTCTAGTGTTTCGATAAGGTGGTTTTGCTTATCCACTAGCGGTTGCGATGCTGAAGGATCAAACCCTTCGCCTGCAAATATATCGTCTGGCTTAACTTCTTTAGTATCTCCAAAGTGTCCGTTTCTTTCGCTATTGTTTTTAATGAGACGATTTCTCTCTGCGACTGCCTCTTTGCGAGCATTTTCAAGAGCTTCAATCTCATCATCAATGGGTGTTCTATCGGGTTTTACTACATCTTGTTCAGGGCGTACCACCTCAGCACTCTTGTTGTCAGGAGCATCTTCTCGTGCTCGTCTCCCAGTGCTTTGGTCACTTCCTCTCTCGTTATGAATTTTTCCCTGATTGCCACTGGCAGGGCTTCCTTGAATTGTCTTAACAGTTCCTGACCTGTCAGTTCCTGTGCTAATATTTTCTCTGGTGTCATTTTGTAGTGAGTCTTTAAGTAAATACTCAAAATTGTCTAAGTATTCTTTTTAGTCCAACTCGCTTATTGCATCTTCTTTACATTAAGTGAGTTTAATATCTACTTGCAAGGACTTAGGTACTAATATCTTTTAAAATAAATCATCATTTATTCCATAAATCTAATGTTCATGAATATCTTGGTTGTAATTCATCTGTCCCCCTCCAAAATCTTATTTAATCTTTCTTTCAGGACTATCATAATTATTTGATCGTAGACTTATAAAAAGTACTTTATCCAAATTTAGTCAATTATTGCAGATCTCAGATCATTAGAGTAGGAGGTTGTCGCAAGAGATTAAATATTTATATTTGAAAAGATTATGTATGCAATAGCAAAAATCAAATAGATGGGGTTTGTATGCAAATTTTATGCAAATGAAAAAGAGCCACAACTTTTTATCGCTGTAACTCTCTCATTTTTAAGCTCCTCGTCTAGGACTTGAACCTAGGACCCCCTGATTAACAGTCAGGT